>JAWVEZ010000111.1:0-45812 GCA_033856455.1 Solirubrobacterales bacterium
TCGGGGCCAACACGTACAGGGCGTTCGCGCGGATGCTGGCCTCGAGCACCGAGGAGTCCGAGGTGCGTGACCCATGGGTCACGCGGATGTGCAACCTGCCGGCGACGGTGGTTTCGACCACCCTGGATGGACCCCTCGACTGGCCGGACGCGACCATCGTGAGCGGCGACGCCGTCGACGTCGTCGCCCGGCTCAAGGAGGAGTCCGAGGTGCCGTTGCGTTCGCACGGCAGCCTCTCGATGAACCGGGCTTTGATGGCCGCCGGTCTGGTCGACCGCGTCCAGGTGACGCTCTTCCCAGTGATCACCGGTCAGACCGGACGGGAGCCGATCTTCCAGGGTGCGGCCGACTTCGACCTCGAGCTGATCGAAAACCGGACCCTCGACGGCAACATCCAGGAGCTCGTCTACCGGCCGACCCTGCATGGCTGAGTCGGCTCCCACCCACCGGGTCCAGCGGGCTCGCTACCGGGTCGCCATCAACAGATGGGCGCCTCGTCGAGATTCACTTTCGTGTTGTTGCCCTCGTTCGACTCCGGGACCACGTTGCTTGAGTCCGCAACAGCGGTCCAGTTGCCTTCGCAGGAGCCGCTCGAGTAGGTCAGCGTCGCCGAGGCACCGGAGGGCAGCCCCGCGAACTGCACGGAATCTCGAACAGCGGCCCCGTTGTAGACGGTGAGGGTGAACGGTCCAGCGGTGGCGGTGCCCTGGTTTTTGACCGTGACGTCCCCGATCGTCAGCCTGGTGACGATGAGGTCGGCGTCGCCGGGAGGGCCCGGAGGGGGCAGAGGGGTCGGCGTGTTGTTCGGAGGTGGGACGGGCGGTGGCGGCGGGTCCACGGCGAACGTGCCGATGCGGTAGGTCGCCCGCGCCCGGTCGCCGTTTTCCAGCGAGAGCCGGCCGCTCAGCCGAGCGCCACCGGTCACCTGCTGCCGCGCCGGGGTGCCGAGCCGGTAGGCGATCGGCAGCGAGGTGATGCGGTCGAACGGGTTCAGGTCGCCCGTGTCCTGCGGCCCGAAGTCGTCCTCGCGCAGCTCCAGCCAGACCGGGACGACGTCAGCGGTGCGATGGTCGCGGGTCAGCCCCGAGGCCGTCCACACGCGGTGGGAGTCCTCGAGCCAGCGGTCGATGCCACGGTCCCTCGCCACGGTTCGACCGTTGACGAGGAGGGTCACGCCATGCAGGAACCAGCCCCCGGCCGCACCGTCCCTGCTCTTTTCGATCGCGACGCGGCTGATATCCCCGACCGTCAGCCCGTCCCGGGTGGCGCGCCCGATCGGCACGCTGTAGGTGTCGTCGTCGCCGCGCTCGAAATCGTCGTAGAGACGCTTGTCGAGCGAGAATCGGTGGCGTCCGATGTTGAGAAAGACGTCGTCGTCGGTACCCGCGAAGCTGCGCCCGCCGGTCTCGATTCGAACGGTCATCGTCTCCACGGGAGTGCTCTCGCGCTGGGAGGTGGGCACGGAGCGAATCCAGGTGAACGGGGCATAGGAGCCCGGGAAGGAGAAGTTGTCCTCGCCGTTGATCACCGTCGAGGTGTACGGCTGCCCATCGATGCGGGCGCTCGCGTAGATATCGGCCGAGTCGACCAGGTCCCCGAGGTCGAGGCCGTTGTAGTTGAGGACCTCGACCTTCACGAAGCGGGTGAAGATCTGGTCGGTCCGGCTCGAGGGCAGGTCCGGCATGTTGATCGGCTCCGTCGGGTAATCGCGGAAGCCACCGATGTATCGGTTGAACGCCTGCCGGTACGGGGTCGGTCCGCGGTCGTGGAAATCGCCGAGCGCGAGGCGCAGGCTCGTGACGCTGCCCGCCTTGCCGGTGCGCTCGCCGCACTTGAAGGGCAGGCACGGCTCCCCGCCGCCCTGCCAGTGGCCGCTGAAGATCGAGATCTCCTCGGCGCCCTTCACGTCGTGCCGCAGCGCTGCCGTGGGGGGCAGCGACATCGCCCGCTTCCAGAGCGGCTCGTTGCCCAGCCAGGTCCGGACCGCTCGGATCCACTGCCGGGTGGCGAAGTAGGCAGTGACATAGGCATCCTGATACTTCGGGCGCCCCGGCCAGTCCTTGTTGAGGCCTTCGTGAAGGTCGTCGTTCTTGTCGGACTGCCAGTTGCCGTGCCCGCGGGGAATGCCTTTCACCCCGGTGTAGACGGCGCGATTGCCGAGCAGCTGCCGTCGCACCTGGGGCGGCACATCGAACCAGGTCGGCGTCTCCCCGTACCCGAGCGAGGAAATGCCGGGCCCGCCGCGCCCGTTCGCTCGCAAGGGGTCCTCCACCCAATTGCTGTGCGTGTAGAAGTCCTGCACGGAGTGAAGCGAGATCCCGAGCACGGCCATCACGTCGAGCGGGTCGGCGCGGGGCTGGCGTCCGGCGTACTGGACCCACTTGCGGGTCAGGAACATCAGCCGCTGCCACTCTTCCTCGACCCCTGCGGTGGTCGAGAGGTCCGGCATGCCGATCTGGCGACTCTCGGCGTCGAAGTGCATCCGTCGCGCTCCCTCGACCCACTGGTTCAGCCAATCCTCACGGTTGAAGCCGAACCGGGTGAGGCCGATCAGGGCGCCGGCGTGCCCGGAGTAGGGGTTGTCGTCCGGGTTCGTGTAGTAGTCGACGAACCAGTTGTCGACCATGCCGACGTCAGCGGCCGCCGCGCTGAACCCCTCGGCCGTGAGTGCATCCCGCGTCATGTCCGCATGGGGGCCGGTGTCGAACGCCTGCGCCGAGCCCGGGACGAGACACAGTCCCAATGCAGAAGCGATCACGATCACCCAGCGCATGGCGTTCACCTTCTCACACACTCGCTGAACCTCGGCCAGGACCGATGCGGAGGCCCTCAGCCACCAGTAGATGGTGATGCCGCTGAACGAGCGTCGTGCACCGAAAGGACGAAGACACGATCCGAAGCCTCGTCATAGCGATAGAGCAGCAGCATCCACGACCAAGGCCCCAGTGCGAATCGAGTCGGGGCCCACCTCCCACTCAGCTCCGGACCCGCGAGGGGGAACGTTTCAAGCACCCGTAGCGAGCGGGCGATCCGTCTCCAGCTATCTGCGGGAAGGTTGAGTCTCGAGATGGCCTCATCCACGTCCCGCTGCGCTCGCGGGCTGACAACTACCTGCGCCACTCAGGCCAGCTCGTCGAGCGAAAAGCCTTCCCCACGCTTCACCTGGGCGAGCCCCTCCTGGGTGCGCTCCCAGGCGCCGGGAATCGCATCGAGGATCTCCGTGATGCGGCTGGCATCGGGATCGGCATCGTCAAGCGCGGTGGCAAGCAGCGACCGGGCTAGCGTTCCCTCTTGGACATGGGTTCGATCCGCGAGCCTCGCGAGCTTTCGCGCGTGAGCCTCGTCGAGGGTGACGTTGATGCGCTTCGGGCTGGCGGCCACGAGTCAAGGATTGCACAGAAATGCACGGGCCGTGCTCCATCGGCCCCTTGAGCAAAACGCCCCCGGCTGGATTCGAACCAGCGACCGTCGGATTAGAAGTCCAGCCGGAACGTGTCCAGCAGGCCAAACCCTGGCTGACAGAGCCGATTACGTCCAAGGAGTTCGGCTGAGTTCGCTGGAGTCGGGGACCAATTTCGGGACCAAGTTTCTTGCGCCTCGGAGTGACGCGCTCGGGCTGCCGCGGCTTCGGTTACCTTGGGCCGATGACGAATGAGAGCTTGATCGCGGAGGCTGGCCGGAGATTGGCCACGGCCACCGATGGCGCTCAAATCATCGTCTTCGGCTCCTACGCGCGCGGCGAGGCCGGTCCGGAAAGCGATCTCGACCTCTTGGTGATCGAGCCGGAGGTATCGACTCCGCGGGCGGAGTCGGCCCGGCTGCGCCGCGAGCTTCGAGACCTGGAAGTCGCCCTCGATGTGATCGTCGTCAGCTCGAAGCAGGCCGAGGAATGGGCAACTGTCCCAGGATCGATGGTCAGTGAGGCTCTTCAGAACGGCCGGGTCCTTGTCGAGGCCTGAGGGACCAGAACTCGCCTCCCTCCTGGATCGAAAGGCCAAGGAGGACGCCACGGCCGTCCGAGAGTTTGCGGCGAACTCGGAGATATCCGACGGCATCATTGGATTCCATGCTCAGCAGGCAGTCGAGAAGTGGCTAAAGGCGGCGATGGCACTGCACGGCGTCTCGCAGGCGCGCATTCACGACATCGGTCGCCTGCTGCAGCTACTCGAGAATGAGGACATCGAACTTCCCGCCAACGCTGACCGACTCGACGAACTAACCATCTACGCCGTGCCTCTTCGCTACGACGACCTGCTCGACGCGGAGCCCTTGGACCGCGACGACACGGTGCAGCTAGTCGACGCCGTCGAAGCCTGGGCGAGCAACCGAACTACCTGAAGGGCGTCGTCCTACGGGCGAGGCGGCAGGTTCGATGCCATCGGATCCAGATCGAGCATGAAAGTGCTGCGTTCCGGATTGGTGTTTGCATAGTCGATGAGCGCTTCGGCGGTTTGCAGCTGCTCGGTGTCGAGCTGAATGGCGCTGCCGACAGGCCCACGCACCCGATCGCCGAGCTGTTCAGAGACGTCGGTAAGCAGAGCGATAGGTTCGCCGCAGGTGGCCCGGATCACGTATTTGCCACCGTATTGCTCGGTCATCGCCTGAATCAGGCTAAACCTCGATCCGGCGGAGCAGACCGCATTTGGCACCAGTCAACGGTAAACGCCCCCGGCTGGATTCGAACCAGCGACCGTCGGATTAGAAGTCCGGTGCTCTGTCCACTGAGCTACGGGGGCTCGGGGCAAGCGTAGAGCGCGGCGGGGTGTTGGGCGCGGCTGCGTGCCCTACGATTCCCGGCGTGCCGACGGTGGGGATCGCGGGGACGGAGCTGCACTACGAGCGGGCCGGGGACGGCGCGCCGTTGCTGCTGATCCAGGGGATGGGCGGGTCGCGCCTTTCCTGGGGCGAGCCGTTCCTGGCGCCGCTGCGTGAGAGCTTCGACTGCATCAGCTTCGACAACCGGGGCATCGGGCTCTCGGCGCCGACCGAGGATCCGTTCACGACCGAGCATCTGGCCGCCGACGCGCTCGGTCTGCTCGACGGACTCGGGATCGAGCGGGCGCACCTGCTCGGGATCTCGATGGGCGGCATGGTCGCCCAGGAGCTGGCCCTCGCCGCGCCCGAGCGGCTGCTCTCGCTGACCCTCGGCTGCACCTACTGCGGCGGCCCGGGCTCGCAGCTGCCGGACCCCGCCGACATCGGCCCGCTGGCCGAAGCGATGGCCTCCGGCAACTTCGACCGCGTCCTCCGCGCCTCCTGGGCGGTCAACCTCTCCCCCGGCTTCCGCGCCGACGAGGGCCGCTACGCCAAGTTCGCCGCGATGGCGGCGGGCACGCCGGTCCCGCGCGAGGTCGTCCAGCTGCAGATGCAGGCGATCTTCGGCCACGACACCAACCAGCGCCTGCCCGGGCTGGCGGTGCCGACGCTGGTCGTCCACGGCAGCGTCGACCGCATCCTCCCCGTCGTCAACGGCCGCCTGATCGCCTCCCTGGTCCCCGGCTCCCGGCTCGAGGTCCTCGAGGACGTCGGCCACATGTTCTGGTGGGAGCGGCCCGAGCGCGCCGCCGAGCTGCTCCGCGAGCACGCGCTCGCCGCCGCCTGAGCGCCGCGCCGCGAGTCGCCGCGCTCAGCCGGCGCCAGGAACCGCCGCGCAGCCGGCGGGGTCGAGCTCGCCGTTGACCTTGAAGACGTAGTCGGGCTGGGGGATGATTTCGGGCTCGGCGATGACCAGCTCGAGCGCCGGGTCGTCTTTGATCCAGCGGTAGATCGGGAACCAGTATTCGGCCGCCGGGGAGTCCGCGGTGGCTTCGCTGAGGATCAGGTATTCGTAGTCGCCTTCGTTGATCAGGCGGCGGAAGGTCTGGCAGTCCTCCGGCAGGCGGTTCGACCCGTGCGGGCCGCGGACGCCGATGTACTCGACGTGGTTGGAGGCGTCGTTGCCGTAGAAGCCGTACTGGCCGAAGATGATCTCGCTGGAGCCGATGATCCCGATCTTCGTGTCCTTCTTCTTCTGCGCGAAGGCGTAGGCGTCCTGGGGCCCGCCTTCGCCGAGGAAGAGCGTCGTTTTCGTGTAGTGGTGCTCGGCGTACTGGACCTGCTGGGCGCGGCCGAGCACGACCGCGAAGAAGACGACGGCGATCGCCGCGCCGGCCACCGCCACGCGGCTGACGGTCCGCCGCGAGCGCCCCATCGCCAGCGCCGCCGGCACCCAGACCAGGGCCAGCGTGAGGAAGACGGTGCCGAGGATGTAGCCGGGCGCCCAGCGCGGCGTGGTCAACACGGTGATCGCGAAGATCCCGGTCAGGAATAAAAGCGTCTTCCAGGCACGCCCGTCGGGAGCGCGCAGCGGCCGCGCCACGGGCAGCAGCACCATCGCCAGGACAAGGCCCGGGATCAGGTAGCGGGTGTTGGTGAAGAACCCCGTCGGCGAGCCCTCCTGGCCGGCCGCGGTCAGCGGCGTGACCAGGTAGACGGCGGCGGTCGCGAGCGCCGCGGCGGCGATCACCCGGAGGATCTTGTTTTTCGATTTCCAGACGATGTAGACGGCGGCGGATACCCCGATGATCAGGATCAGCGGCCAGAGCGGGCCGAGCGCGTTGTCGAGCTCGGGGAAGAACCAGCGGCGGTAGATCGTCGGCTCGGTCAGGTAGTGGGAGACCGAGAAGCGCGGCCGCGGGTCGAGCGGCATCTGGTCCGGGGTCGGCAGGTTCAGCGGCCCGAACTTGGTGATCGGGATCGGGTTGCCGCCGGTGTGGATCGCCGCCCGCAGGTACCAGTAGCCGCCGACGACCAGCATCGGCAGGCCCATCACCCAGGTCGTCGTCCAGCGCCGGCCGCGGCCGCTGAAGAGGATGACTCCGATCGTGATCACCGCGACCGGGACGAGGAAGGTCGTCTTCACCGAGGCGGCGAGGCCGGCGGCGATCCCGGCCATGATCAGCGGCCCCTTGTCGAGCAGCGGCGCGTTCGCCTCGGGCGTGTCCTGGACGGCGCCGCTGCCCGGCGCCCGGCGCTGGTGGCCGTTGATCAGGAAGGCGCAGAAGGCGAGCAGAAAGGCGAGACCCATGATGTCGTTGCGCGCCTCGCCCGGCTGGGTTTCGATCATCACCCCGGAGTCGAGGACGATCGCCGCGGCGACCACGGTCGCCGGCCCGACCTTGTAGGGGCGGCCGACGCAGTAGGCGGCGAGCAGCGCGATCGCGATCCAGATCATGTTCTGCAGCGGCGCCAGCCAGTCGTTCTTGAAGATCACGATCCCGGCCGCGTTGACGAGCTCGTGGCTGGCCGGGTAGAACCAGGCGGCGAGCCGCAGCGGGTCGGTGAAGTGCAGCGGCCAGGTGGAGCCCTCCTGGGCGATCGCCGCCGAGAACGGCATGTGGTACCAGGTGGTGTCGCCGCCGAACATCCCCTGGTCGAGGCTGAGGAAGGTCGGCACGGTCCACTCGGCGACCGTGAAGGAGGCGACGCCGATCGCGATCCAGAGGGCCGTTTTGCCGACCCGCGGCGCCTCGACTTCCCCGTCGTGGGCGGGGGCCATCTGGCGGCCGAGCGCCGCGGCGCCGAGCCCGGTCGCGATGCAGCCGATGATCGTCCAGCCGAGCGTGAGGATGCCGATCGTCCCGAGGATCTCCAGCGCCAGGATCATCAGCGCGATCGCGATCGTCGCGTCGGCCAGCCGCGCCAGCGCCCCGGAGAACTCGGGCACGATCCAGCGCCGCAGCCAGTAGCCGCCGAGCCCGAGCGCGCAGACGATGCCGATCAGGGCCAGGCAACCGCCTATGTAGGAACCGAAGGAGGGCGCCACGAGCGCGAGATGCTATTCGCCGCGCCAGCGCCGCGGCCCGCGGCCCCGGAGCCCGGGGCCGGGGCCGCTGGGCCCGCCGATTACGAAGCGGCCGTGGGGATGCGGCAGGAGACGCCGGTGCCTTTGAGGCCGCAGTAGCCGTTCGGCACCTTGTGCAGGTACTGCTGGTGGTAGTCCTCGGCGTAGTAGAAGGGACCGGCGGGCTCGACCTCGGTCGTGATCGACTCACGCCCCGCCTCCTTCAGCTGCTCCTCGTAGGCGTCGCGGACCATCTCCGCGGTTGCTCGCTGAGAATCGCTCGCGAAGTAGATCCCGGACCGGTACTGGGTGCCGACGTCGTTGCCCTGGCGCATTCCCTGGGTCGGGTCGTGCTCCTCGAAGAAGACCTTGAGCAGGTCCGCGTAGGTGATCTTCCGCGGGTCGAAGGCGACCAGCACCGCCTCGGCGTGGCCGGTCCGCCCCGAGCAGACCTCCTCGTAGGTCGGGTTCGGCGTGGTCCCGTTTTGGTAGCCGACCGCCGTCGTGTAGACGCCGTCGAGCTCCCAGAAGAATTTCTCCGCGCCCCAGAAACAGCCGAGCGCGAAGTACGCGGTCTCGATCCCATCGGGGAAGGGCGGCTTCAGCGGGGTGCCGAGGACAGCGTGGGCCTCGGGCACTGCGAAGGCAGGCTCGCCGCGGCCGGGCAGGGCGTCCTCGGGGCTCACCTTCTGGGTCTTCTCGGGATGGAGCATGGTCATCAACTTTCCAAGTCTCGTCATCGTCTTCCTATCTGTCTTTCTCTCCAAGAAACGTTACGCCCCTCGTCCAGTGGGGCGGGGGGTTTCGGAGCTAGGAAAGCTGGGCGAGGATCGCGCCGCTGTCGAGCTCGTCCCAGGCCTCGGCGATCAGGCCGTCGCGGACCCGCAGGATCGCGGTCGAGGTGAACTCGACCGGCTTGCCGGTGGCGGCGACGCCGAGCAGCTCGCCGCCGTGGGTGCCCGCCCAGCGCTGGTGGGCGGCGACGAGATCTTCCTCGGCGATCAGCAGCTCGATCGTGTGCTCGAGGTCGGGGATCGCGGCGAGGAAGTAGTCGACCGCCTGGCGCTGGCCGGTGCGGCCGCGCGGCTCGCCGTTGTGGACGAAGTCGGCGCTGAGCAGCCGCTCGCAGGCGGAGGAGTCGCGCTCGACGATCGCTTCGCGGTAGAAGCGCCGCACCAGCTCCTTGTTCTCCGCCAACCCGATCGCGGGATTATCCCCGGCGGACGATAACGTCAGCGCATGGGCTGCCTGCTCGTCCTCTTCGCCTTCATCTCGCCGCGCCTGGCTTTGTTCGTGATGTTCCTCTTCACGGATCTGCTGAGCCGCGCCTTCGACGACTGGATCATCCCCTTCCTCGGCTTCTTCCTGCTGCCCTGGACGACGCTCGCCTACGCGGCGATGTGGAACGTCGGCTCCCGAGAGGTCTCGGGCTTCGAGTGGTTCATCGTCGTCCTCGCCTTCGTTGTCGACCTCGGCTCCTACGCCGGTCGCAACAAGGCCCGCCGCAACGCCTGAGCGGCGCGCTCGCGTCTACCCCGCGAGCGGGTAGGCCATGCGGATGTGGGACTTCGAGACGACGATGAAGGGTCGCTCGCTGACCAGGCCGTCGGACAAGGTGGTGATTTCGACGTTGATCAACGAGATGAATTCGAGATCGCCGCGGTTCAGCGAGTCGGAGAAGCGGCTCTGGTAGCCAGCCGGCGGCAGGGTGATGTCGCCGACGATCAGATGGCGGTCGGTTTCGAACGCCGCGCGCTCGACCCGACGCTCGATTTCGTCGTCCCCGGGAGATGGGGCCTCGTTCGTGCCGCTGAAGCTCATTTGCAGCCGCTATCGGCACAAACTCTCCCGAACTAAAGCGTTTTTCTCCGCCCGCCGCTTACACTCGGCCGATCGACCCTCTGATCGAGTTGCGGGACTGGATCGAGGAGGCGCGCGCGGCGGGGCTCGCCCAGCCGGCCTCCGTCGCTTTCGTGACCGTCGGCGCCGACGGCAGCCCCTCGGCGCGCACCGTCAACCTGAAGCGGATCGAGCCCGAGGCCCTGGTCTTCACCTCCGCGATGTGGACCCGCAAGGCGCGTGAGCTCGCCGCCAACCCGCGCGTCTCGCTGCTCTTCCACTGGGCCTCGCTGGGCCGCCCGGTGCACGTCGCCGGCGAGGCGGTCTGGGCCGAGCGCGCCCTCGCCGAGGAGCTGTTCGGCCAGCGCGACCTCCACCACCAGCTGCAGACCGTCGTCTCCCGTCAGGGCGAGCCGATCGACGACCTCGGGCCCCTGCGCGATCGCCTCGGCCACCTCGCCTCGGTCCAGGAGACGCCTCCGCCCTGCCCGGAGGACTGGGGTGCCCTGCGCGTCCTCCCCGCGGCGATCGAGTTCTGGGCCGAGGCCCCCGACCGCATCCACGAGCGCCGCCTCTTCGAGCGCGACGGCGAGGGCGAGAGCTGGCGGATCAGCCTGCTCTCGCCCTAGTCGTCTACGGACGCAGCGTCCACTGGGCGCCGAGCGGATGCTCGAAGGCCCGGGTGACCAGCGAGCGCTGACCGCCCGAGCTGCGCACGGTGTACAGGGCGCTCTCGTAGAGGCCGCGCTTCTTCGGGATCTCGGCCACGTAGGCGAGGTTGCGCCCGTTCGGCGAGAAGTCGGGTTCGGGGTACTCGCCGTAGGTCGAGGTGACGGTGCGCAGGCCGCTGCCGTCGGCGCGGGCGACGGCGATGCTGCCGCGGTGGGTGCGCTGGTTGTACTGGCCGAAGGCGATCTTCCTGCCGTCGGGGCTGAACACCGGGTTGACGTCGAGCAGCCCGTTTTCGGTCAGCTGCACCGCTTCGCCGCCCGCGGTCGGCATCGCGTAAAGGTCGGGCTTGCGGCTGTCGCCGATCGTCCGCGCGAAGACGACCCGCTTGCCGTCGGCTGACAGCGCCGGAGTCTCGTCCCTGCCGAGGCCGGTGGTGAGCTGACGGAAGCCGGACCCATCCGCGCGCACCAGGAACAGTTTCGAACGACCTTCCGTGGTCTCGTCGTAGCGAGCCGCGAGCACCAGCAGCCGGCCATCGCCCGAAATCCCGATCCCGGTCGCGTTGAACCCCTCGATCCGCTTGCGGAAGACAGCCTTGCGCTTGCCGTCGGGGGTGATCAGGTAGACGTTGGTGAAGGCGTTCGAGTTGGCGCCGCCGCCGGCCACGTTCCGGGAAAGCACGGCGACCGTGCCGCTCTCGGTCGACGCGGTGTCGAAGGCGGAGCTGATCAGCGCCAGCTCCTGGGCGCCGCGGCCGTGCGGCGTGATCGAGCGGATGACGTCGAAGCCGTTGCAGGCGTCCCCGCGGCAGCGCTGATCCTTCCCGGAGACGAAGACGATCCGGGTCGGGCCGTCGGCGGCCCGGACCGTCGGCGCGACCAGGGCGAACAGCGCCGCGAGCGCCAGCAGCGCCGCGACGGCGGTCTTGGAAACGAGCGTGAACTGGGTCTTGGTGCTGAGCATCGTGGGCCTCCTCGGTAGCCAGGTTTGATCGATGCCTCGATCGTCGCCCCGAACGGGCCCGTCAACCAGCACCCCAAGGGGTGGAATCCCCTCACCCCAAGCATCCGTCCAACGCCCGAGGGCAGGGTGGTGGTCGTGCTCAGCCGTTCCCGTTGGACTGCGGACCGGCGATCTCGTCAGCAGCGTCCGGCTCTCCGGCCTCACCGAACAGGCGAGTCCGGTTTCGTTCAACCGCCTCTTTGAGCTTCGAGGTCAACTCGTCATGGTTGCTGAAGAAGCGCACGTTCTGGTGAATGTCGAAATGGATCTTGGTCTCCTGCTGGGGATTCATCACGCTCTCCTTGCTCGCCAAGTAGATGACGGGCTTGTCGAGAGCCTCCGCATAACCCGCCTCGAAGTAGCAGGACGGCCGCTCGTCAGTCAGGTCAGCGACTATGAACCCGGCCCGCCGAATCTCGTCCTTGATTCGCGCGACGAGCTCCCCGATCGGAGACTCTTTGTCAATCCGGATGGCCACGCAATCGAACTCCTGAAGAGCTGCCTCAATCGCTTCGAACCTATCGTCATAGGTCTTGTGAATCGTCTGGTCGCTCTGGGTTCCGTAGCGGTCTCCTTGGATGGGCATCACAACGAAGACACGGGTCCGCGGTCGCTGGCGCTTTTCGACCTCCTTCGCGAAGCGGTTGTAGACGTTCCGCTTCCCCTTGATGAACTCTTGGAACGTTCCTCCGCCCTTCTTGGCCCACGCCTCCCCCGTCTCGAAGATCCGCATCTCATATGCCTGGCGGGTTGGCCGGTTGTTGCCCCAGCGGGTCGTGAGCGTGCCGTCACGAACAAACTCCTCCACGGCATTCCGAACATCCCCCTCGCTCAGGTTGTTCACAAGCTTCGTCCGGCCGCCGGGAAGCTGAGCCTGGATATGAAAAACGGCCATTGGTCGAGAACCCTATCTGCGAAAGTCGGGGCGCCCGGATTCGAACCGGGGACCTCCGCCACCCAAAGGCGGCGCGCTACCAGGCTGCGCCACGCCCCGACGTCGGCGATTCTAGTTAGCGTTGAGGTCTATGGCAGACGTTCGACCCTTCCGGGCACTTCACTACGACCTCGGCAAGGTGGGCGGACTCGGCGCCGTCGCGGCGCCTCCCTACGACGTGATCGACGCCCCCGAGCGGGCGCGGCTGCTCGGGCTCTCGCCCTACAACGCGGTCGCGGTCGACCTGCCGAAGCCGTTCGACCCGGCCGATCCCGACAGCGATCCCGACTACGACCCCTACGCGAAAGCGGCGGCGACGATCGACCAGTGGCGCGCCGAGGGGGCCCTGGTGGACGATTCCGAGCCCGCCTACTGGGCGATGACCCAGGACTACACCGCCCCCGACGGCTCCAAGCACACGCGCCACGGGATCCTCGCCCAGGTGCGGGTGGAGGACTACGAGACCGGCACCGTGCGCCCGCACGAGCGCACCCACCCCGGTCCCCTGCTCGACCGGCTGGAGCTGACCCGGGCCACCCACCTCAACCTCTCGCCGATCTTCTCGCTGGCCACCGCCGACCCCTGGCCGCTGGTCGAGCCGGCCGTCCAGGGCGAGCCGTGGGGCGAAGTCACCGACCCCGACGGGACCGTCAACCGCGTCTGGCGGGTCGGCGACCCGGCGATCCTCGCCGCCGTCTCCGAGCTGCTCGCCGGCGCCCAGCTGCTGATCGCCGACGGCCACCACCGCTACGAGACCGCCCGCGCCTACCGCGACGAGGTCGGCGGCGAGGGCGACCACGACTACACCCTGATGTCGCTGACCGGGCTCGACGACCCCGGCCTCACCGTCTTCCCCACCCACCGCCTGCTCTCCGGCTTCGCCGCGAACCCGGAGCGGATGGCCGCCTTCGGCGCCGGAATGCGCGAGCTGTTCGAGAGCGAGGCGGTCGAGAGCGAGGCGATCGACCCGGGCGCCGAGGACGGGGTCGGCGTCTTCGGCCTCTACGACTCCTTCCACAAGCAGGCCTACCGCCTGCGGCTGAAGGACGTCGAGGCGCTCGACCGCCAGCTCGAGGGCAAGCCGGAGGCCTACCGCCGGCTCGACTCGGCGATCCTCGAGACCCTCGTGCTCAAGGGCCTGGCGGGGATGAGCGACCACGACATCGACGAGCGCAACGGGCTCGAGTACGCGAAGAGCGTGCCGGACGCGCTCGCCCGGGTCGACTCCGGCGACTTCGACATCGCCCTGATCCAGCGCCCGGTCCCGGTCGAGCAGGTCAAGGCGGTCGCCGAAACCGAGGAGAACATGCCGCCCAAGTCCACCTACTTCTTCCCCAAGGTGATGACCGGCCTGGTCTTCAGCCCGGTCGGCTGACCGTGAAGGTCGTCGCCCGCCGCACTCATGGTTACGCCCACGAGATCGACTTGGAGGGCGGCCACGAGCTTGTCCTCGACGAGCCGGCCGACCGCGGCGGCACCGACACCGGCCCGCGCCCGACCCAGCTGCTGGCGAGCAGCCTGGCCGGCTGCATCGCGATCACGATGGAGATGTACGCCGAGCGCAAAGGCTGGGACCTCGGCCGGCTCGAGGTCAGCGTCGAGGTCACCTACGAGGGCGAGGTGCCGAACGACTACGAGGTCTCGATCAAGCTGCCCGACGAGCTCGACGACGAGCAGCGCCGCCGGCTGCTGGTGATCGCGACCAAATGCCCGGTCCACCAGGTGCTGGCCGGCGAAGCCCACGTACGGGTGCGCGAGCACCTGGAGGGGGCCTGATGGACCTCGGCCTGGCCGGCAAAGCCTGCGCGGTGACCGGCGCCAGCCGCGGGATCGGCCGCGAGACGGCGTTGGCGCTCTGCGCCGAGGGCGCCCAGGTGCTGCTGATCGGCCGCGACGAGATGCGGCTGCGCGAGGTCCAGGAAGAGGCCGACGGGGCCGGTCGGCGGGCCGGCGGCCGTGCCGCGGTCCTCGCCTGCGACGTCACCGGTGCCGACTCCGGCGAGCGCATCCTCGCCACCGCGAGCGAGTACTTCGGCCAGCTCGACGTGCTCGTCAACAACGCCGGCTTCTCCCGCTGGCGCGACCTCGACGACGTCCCCGAGGAGGACTGGCGCGCCCAGTACGAGATCAACGTGATGGCGCCGCTGCGGGCGATGCGGGCCGCGGCGCCGCCGATGGCCGAGCGCGGCTGGGGGCGGATCGTCAACGTCTGCTCGACCGCCGGCAAGCGCCCCTCGGCGGCGATGCCGGACTACTCGGTCGCCAAGGCCGCCGAGCTCTCGCTCAGCCGCCTGTTCGCCGACCGCTTCGCCAAGCGCGGCGTGCTGGTCAACGCGATCTGCCCCGGCCCGACCGAATCGGAGATGTGGATGGCGCCCGGCGGCCTGCTCGACCAGTCCCAGGAGCTGTCCGGCGCCGAGAGCCGGGAGGCGGCGCTCGAGGAAGCGGGCGCCAAGCGCCCGATCGGCCGCCTCGCCGCCAGCGAGGAGATCGCCGGCGCCATCGTCTTCCTCTGCTCCGAGCGCGCCTCCTACGTGGCGGGCGCCGCCTGGTCGGTCGACGGCGGCACCGTGCAGGTCATCGTTTGAGCGCCGAGCTCTCGGCGCTCCTGCTCGACCCCGCCGAGGCGGCGGCGCAGGCGGGGCCGGGAGTGAAGGCGGCGGTGCTGCTGGCCCTCTACGGCTGGCCCGGGGAGCCGGGGCTGATCTTCACCGAGCGCCGCGCCGACCTGCGCCGCCACGCCGGCGAGATCTCGTTCCCCGGCGGCCGCCAGGACCCCGGCGACGCCGATCTGGCGGCGACGGCGCTGCGCGAGACCGAGGAGGAGATCGCCCTCGACCCGGCCGCGGTCGAGCTGCGCGGCGCCCTGCCCGCGGTCTCCACCTTCGCCACCAACTACCGCGTCCACCCCTTCGTCGGCCTCGTCCCCGACCCGCTCGAGCTCGGCCTGGAGCCGAACCCGAGCGAGGTCGAGACGGTGCTGACGGTCTCGCTGGCGCGGCTGCGCGAGGGCTACGAGATGCGGCGCCTGGTCCGCCGCGGCGTCCCGATCCGCACCCCGACCTACGAGGTCGAGAACGGCCAGCTGATCTGGGGCGCCACGGCGCGGATCCTCGGCGAGTTCCTCGACCGCGTCGGCTGAGCAGATGCGTGGTCGTTCCCGCCCGGGAACAACTACGTTTGTACGGGCTCCTTCTGCGGCTGCGGGACGATGCGGATGTAGGGCTTCGGCTCCTCCCACTCGCCGAACGTCTCCCTCGCCTCGTCGGCGGAGACCGAGCCGGAGATGATCACGTCGTCGCCCTGCTGCCACTGGGCCGGGGTCGCGACCTTGTGCTCGGCGGTCAGCTGCAGCGAGTCGACCACCCGCAGCACCTCGTCGAAGTTGCGCCCGGTGGTCATCGGATAGACCAGGATCAGCTTCACCTTCTTGTCCGGACCGATCACGAAGACGTTGCGGACCGTCTGGTTGTCGGCCGGCGTGCGCTCGCCCGGGTCGCCGCCGACGTCGGCCGCCAGCATCCCGTAGAGCTTGGAGACGTTGAAGTCGGCGTCGCTGATGATCGGGTAGTTGGGCGCCGTCCCCTGGGTCTCCTCGATGTCCTTTGCCCAGTCCTCGTGCTTGTCGAGCGAGTCGACCGAGAGGCCGATGATCTTCACCCCCCGCTTCGCGAACTCCGGCTCGATGCTCGCCATGTAGCCGAGCTCGGTCGTGCAAACCGGGGTGAAGTCCTTGGGGTGGGAGAAGAGGACCGCCCACGAGTCGCCGATCCAGTCGTGGAAATCGATCGTCCCCTCGGTGGTCTCCGCCGTGAAGTCCGGGGCCTCCGAACCAATCGTCAATGCCATTTGCCGAGCCTCCTTTTGAGCCTTCTCGATGGAAATACCTAAATTCCCATCAGACTTTAGCTCTTTAGACTAGCCGGCGCCGGAAATGGCTCCCCGAGCCGCTTTGCGCATCTCCTCGGCCCAAATCTCCGGCTCGCCGGGATCGATCTCGACGACCGCGACGGGGATCCGCCAGGTGCGGCCGGCGGCTCGCACCAGCTCCGCCCCGGCCGCCAGCAGCTCGGGATCGACGCTGCCGGCGCCTTCGTAGACGAAGCCGCGCACGGGGGTGTCGACCAGATGTTCGAGCAGCCGTTCCAGACGGGGGCGATGGATCGCGTCCAGCAGCTCGTCCGCCCCCGTCGCTGAGCCGAGCAGGTAGAAGACGACGGCCACGTCGACGACCAGCTCCAGCAGCGTTCCGGGCCGGTCGGGGTCGGCCAGCGCCGGCTCGATCCCGGCCGCCTCGATCGCCGCCAGCCCCTCCACGCTCCGGCTCGTCCCCCGCACCGCCCAGCCGTCCGCCAACAGCCGCTCACCCAGGAGGCGCCCGCGGCAACCGCAACCGACTATGAGCGCCCGGGCCACTGCCGCAATCTAAATCGATCCGGCACTTGGGGGTCTCAGAGACCCCCAAGTGCCGGATCGATCGCTAGCCGGTTCAGGACTCGAACGGGCCGCGGCCCCGCAGCCGCACCGCTTCGTCCTTGGCGACCTCGGCCTGCAGATCGGCTTCGGTCAGCTCCTTCGCCCCGCGCCGCCGGCGCATCTCGTTCTGCGCTTCGAGCATCTGCCGCACGTCGTCGATCTCGTTCTGCGCCTCGACCTCGGGCGAGCGCGTCGGTTCCCAGTGCACGAGCTCCGCCCCCGTGCCCGGGTAGGCGCGCCCGACCAGGACCACCACCCCGACGATGAACAACACGACTCCGATCGTCCCCAGAACGAACAGCATTGATCCAGGATACGGTCCCGGGGTGAGCGATTTCCAGGAGCTGGCGAGCGTCGACGGCACGATCGTGCCGACCGCCGAGGCGACGGTTCCGCTCAAGGACGACGGGCTCTACCGCGGCGACGGCGCCTTCGAGGTGATCCGCCTCTACGAGGGCGAGCCGTTCGCGCTCGGCGAGCACCTCGACCGGCTCGGCCGCTCGGCGGCGCGGATCGCGCTCGAGTTCGACCGCGCCGCACTGGAGTCGGAGATCGCGGCGCTGCTGGAGCGGGCGGGAGCGGTCGACGGCCAGCTGCGGCTGATCGTCACCCGCGGCGGCCGCCGCATCGCCGCCACCGAGCAGGTCCCGCCCCACGCCGACTCGGTCACCGTGGCCACGGTCACCTACTCGACCACGATCGTCCTCAACCGGGTCAAGTCGCTCTCCTACGCGGCCAACATGCACGCCACCCGGCTGGCGAAAGAGGCGGGCGCCGACGAGGCGATCCTCGTCACCGCCGAGGGCACGGTCCTGGAGCCGCCCACCTCGACCGTCTTCTGGGTCGGCGCCGGCGGCAGCCTGCGCACCCCCTCGCTGGAGCTGCCGATCCTCGACTCGATCACCCGCGCCCGCCTGGTCGAGGCGCTCGAGGTCGAGGAGGGGACGTTCGCAGCGGACGATCTGCGCGGCGCCACGGAGGCATTCCTCGCCTCGACCACGCGCGAGGTGCAGGCGATCTCCGCCGTCGACGGAACTGCGCTGCCGGCGGTCCCCGGTCCCCGCACCCGGGAAGCGCGCGAGGCGTTCGCCGCGGTTCTCCGGCAGGAGCTGAAGGCAGCCTGATGGCGACGCTGCTCGAGGTCTCCGCCAACGAGTTCCACGTCGGCCTGGTCCGCCTCAACAGCCCCGAGACCCGCAACGCCCTCTCGCCGCGGATGAAGGCCGAGCTGGGCGCGGCGCTGGCGCGGCTCGACGCCGACCCCGAGATCCGCTGCATCGTGATCGCCGGCTCGGAGAAAAGCTTCGCCGCCGGGGCCGACATCGCGGTGCTCGCGGCCCAGCCCCTCGACGGCCTCGCCGACGAGGAGCGGGCGGCCTTCTGGGCCGGCCTGACCGCGATCGAGACGCCGCTGGTCGCCGCGGTCTCCGGCTACGCCTTCGGCGGCGGCTGCGAGCTCGCCCTCGCCTGCGACGTGATCGTCGCCGACAAGGACGCCCGCTTCGGCTTGCCCGAGGTGACGCTGGGGATCATTCCGGGCGGCGGCGGCACCCAGCGCCTGACCCGGGCGATCGGCAAGCAACGGGCGATGGAGTACGTGCTGACCGGGCGTCAGTTCGACGCCGAGATGGCCTACGAGTGGGGGCTGGTCAACCAGGCGGTCGGCCGCCGCGCCTGGCTGGAGACCGCGCTCGAGCTGGCGCGGACGATCGCCGAGCGGGCGCCGGTCGCGACCAGGCTGGCGAAGCAGGCGGTGCTCGCCGCCGAAGCGGGCGACCTCGCCGCCGGCCTGGAGGTCGAGCGCGAGCTCTTCGACCGGGTGATGGCGACCGAGGACCGGGTCGAGGGCACGACAGCGTTCCTGGAGAAGCGCGAGCCGGACTTCAAGGGCCGGTAGCGCTCAGTGCCCGTGGCCATCGCGGAGCCGCAGCATCAGCTCGTCGACGTAGCACCAGCTCCAGTCCTCGCCGGGCTCGGCGGAGCGGATGATCGGGTGACCGGTGGCGCGATGGTGGCCGGTGGCGTGTTTCCCGATCGAGTTGTCGCAGCAGCCGATGTGCCCGCAGGTCTGGCACATGCGCAAATGGACCCAGCGCATCCCGGTCGCCAGGCACTCTTCGCAGCCCTCGATATCCCCCGGCAGAGAGGTGAACTGAACCGAGTCGAGATGGGTGCATTCGGTAGCCGTTTCTTAACCATACAAATGTCCGGCCGAAAATGGCTTTGACAAGCCAAAAAAAGTACTTGTACGTTTTTAGAACGCCGCTGTTCGCCGAGCCTAGGCGACGACGAAGATGAACACCCAGACGACCGCGGCGAGCAGGGAGATCGCGATCAGCCGCATCCCCATCTCGCGATCCTCTTTGAGGCTGACCCCGCCGAGGATCACCCCGACCGGCGGGAACAGCACCGCCAGTGCGTAAGGAACGTAGATCGCGGCGCGCTCGCCCATGGCGCCCAGCCTAGCCGCAACCGGGTGGCTTAAGTGATGGTGCTGCCGGTGGCGATCTCGGCGGGCTCGCCGCCGGGCAGCCAGTGCGCCTCGACCGGGGGCGGGCTGTCGCGCAGGAAGCGCTCGGCGTCGAGCGCGCCCATGCAGCCGGTGCCGGCGGCGGTGACCGCCTGGCGGTAGGTGTGGTCGACGACGTCGCCGACCGCGAAGACGCCGCCGAGGTTGGTCCGGGTCGAGCCGGGCTCGACCACGATGTAGCCGTCCTCGTCGATCTCGACCTGCTCCTTGACGACCTCCGAGCGCGGCACGTGCCCGATCGCGACGAAGGCGCCGGTCGCCTCGATCTCCTCGATCTCGCCGGTCTCGGCGTTGCGCAGGCGGATCTTCTCCAGCTTGCCGTCCTCGCCGGAGACGAACTCCTCCGGGATGAAGGGGGTCTTGAGGCTGATGTTGTCCTTCTCGCTGGCGCGGTCGAACATGATCTTCGAGGCGCGGAACTCGTCGCGGCGGTTGACGATCGTCAGGTGCTCGGCGAACTTGGAGATGAAGATCGAGTCCTCCATCGCCGAGTCGCCGCCGCCGACGACGATTACCTCGTGGCCCTTGAAGAAGGCGCCGTCGCAGACGCCGCAGGTGGAGACGCCGCGGCCGCCGAGCTCCATCTCGCCGGGGATCCCGAGCCGTTTCGGCTCCGCCCCCATCGCCAGGATCACGGTCTTGGCGCGGTACTCCTCGTCGCCGAGGAAGACCTTCTGGACGCCGCCGTCGGAGAGCTCGACCCGGTCGACGTCGTCGCTGACGAAGCGGGTCCCGAAGCGCTCGGCCTGGGCGCGGAACTGGCTCATCATCTCCGGGCCCATGATCCCCTCGGGGTAGCCCGGGTAGTTCTCGACGTCGGTCGTGTTCTGCAGCTGGCCGCCCCACTGGAAGCCCTCGAAGACGAGCGGCTCGAGGTTGGCGCGGGCGGTGTAGAGCGCCGCCGTGTAGCCGGCCGGCCCCCCACCGATGATGATTACGTTCTCGACCTTCTTGCTCTCAGTCATATCCGCCTCTGAAGACTAATACTTTACTTTTTATAGTACCCCTCTCGGACGCCGAAGACAAGCGCTCCCCGAGGGCTCCACGATCAGCGCAGCGCCGGCTCCAGCTCCGACGTATCGCCTTTCCCGCGCTCGATCGGCAGCCCCTCTGTCTCCCAGCGGTGGACCGTCTTGCGCAGCTGGAAGAAGGCGACGATCCCGGGCGGGATCGGCATCCAGAAGGCGACCAGCCGGAAGATCAGGACCGCCGGGAAGACGGTCTCCTCGGGGATCCCGAACAGGACGAAGGCGCCGATCATCCCGGCGTCGACAGCGCCGACCCCGGCCGGGGCGAGGGGGAAGAGGTTGGCGACCATGCCGAGGAAGAAGCCCTGGACGACCACCGCCAGCGGCACGTGGGCGCCGAAGGCGTGGAAGGAGGCCCAGAGCACGCCGATGCTGGCCGCCCAGTAGCCGGCCGCGCCGAGCACCGCGAGGCCGCCGCTCCTGGGGTGGGCGAAGAGGCCCATCGCGAAGCGGAACCCCTCCCCCACCGTGGCCGGGACTTTCGCCGCGTTCTCGAGGAAGTGCCGGGCTTTCTCCCCGCGCGCGAACGGCCGCAGGCGGCGCTCGACGTCGGCCGGGATCAGCGCGATCAGCAGCCCGAGCACGAGCAGGACGCCGGCCACCGCGGCGGGGATGATCGTCAGCTCGACGTCGTTGGCGCCGTTGACGACGCCGGTCCGCAGGAGGATCCCGAAGACGATCAGGGCGATCGGGTAGAAGGCGTAGTGGAGGCTGATGAAGGCGACCATGCGACGGGCCACGTCGCGACGTCGCATCCCCGCTTTGCGCAGCGACCAGTAGGTGAGGGCGATGCCGCCGGCGCCGCCGGCCGAGAAGAGCAGCGTCGCCGCCACCCCGGCCATGTTGACCTCGTAGGTCTCCATCCAGGTGAGCCGCAGCGCCCGCCCGCCGACCACCGCCTTGAAGAGGGCGATGTAGGTGGCGATCGCGAGGACGTTGAAGCCGATCGCGATTCCGATCCACATCGGGTCGGCGTCGCCGAGCTTGCTCATCGCGTCGCCCAGCCCGACCAGCTTCGGGAAGAGGAAGTAGATCCCGACCAGCAGAATCACGATCAGGACGACGGTCTGGACCAGCCGTCGCGTGGTCAGAAGGGGTACTTCAGCGGGGGCCTCTTCGCGGGTATCTGGCTCGACCGGCTCGCGAGAGTCAGTCGGGACGGCCCCTCTGCCGTTCGCCGAGTCGCTCACTGACACGACCGAACGCTACCCGGTCGCGACCCTCTCCAATTGCTGCAGGGCGCCGTTGAACCCCTGCACCAGGGGCTCCGCGACGTTTTCGCCGCGGCGAACGGCGGCGACCAGCAATCCCCCTGCCAGGAGATCGGTTACGTAGTGCTCGCCGAGATAGACGAGCCCGAAGCCGAGGGTGAGCGCGTAGGTCCAGCCGAGCGCTCCCTCGACCTTGCCAGTTTCGGAAAGCGAGAGCGCGGCCTGCACCGAGGTGGCGAAGTGCAGCGAGGGCATCGCCGCCCAGGGGTTGCCGCCGAGCGTCTCGTACATCTTCGGCCAGGCCGGGCCCCAGGTCTTCTTGCCGACGTCGACCATCAGCCGCCGCACCTCCTCGCCGTCGGTCAGGCCCTGCTCGGAGGACCACCAGGGCGGCGCGGTCGGGACCGCGAAGTAGGTCGCGCAACCGAGGTCGAAGACCGCCGCCATCTGGCGGGCGGCGCGCGGGAAGCGGTCGTTGTCGCGGGCCAGGACCAGGGCCAGGGCCAGGTAGGGCTCGACGAACCACATCCAGTGGGTCCAGGCGAGGAATTTGTCGACCGGCCCGCCCCGCGGAAAGCGCGAGAGCAGCTTCTGCAGGCGCGCGTTGGGGAGCTGGCCGCGGCCGATCAAGCGGTCGCTGACGATCGGGTAGCGGGTGCGCAGGCGGCTGCGCAGCTTCTCGGGGTCGTCGTAGGGCAGCTCGTGGACGACGGTGAAGGCGAGCATCTGCATCGTGAACATCGCCACGTCGCGCTTCTTCGAGCGCGGCTGCAGGACGGCCAGTGCCAGCGGCGCCGAGTAGCAGGCGGCCGCCGTGACCGGGGCCGGAATCCGCAGCCGGCGGCGCAGCAAGGGGGTTGCGACGGCGGCGCCGAGCGCGGCGTAGGCGCCGGCCCGAACCGCGAGTCGAAGCTGCCGCTGGTGCCGGGAGGGCCGCTTCATCAGGCCGGCGAGTATATGGGCGCATACCCATAGGCCCGCACCCCTGGATGCGGCCTGGATGACTTCGTGGATGCGTCGTCCTCAGTCGGCCAAATGGCGCTGCCATTCGGCCTCCCTGCGTCCTCGCCCCACTCGTCCCCAGACCCCCCCAGTGGCGCGCTCCTATGGGTATGCGCCCCGGTCGGGCCGGGTCAGGAGCCGCGGCGCCGCTCCGCGTGAATAGAATGGCCGCGCTTTGGCGCCGCACTCCCCTGCCACGGACCAGATCGACACGCTGCTTTGGATCGGCTTCCTCGCCGCGGCCGTCGTCGTGGTCGCCGTCAACGTCGCGCTCTTCTACGCGGTGCGCAAGTACCGCAACGAGCGCGGGGCCGAGCCGCGCCAGGTCTCGGGCGGCCGCGGTGTCCAGTTCAAGGTCGCCGCGGTGCTGACCGTCTTCGCCCTGCTGGTCTTCGTGGTCGGCGTGATCTTCACCGACAAGGCGCGCGAGACGCCGAGCACCGGCAGCGACGGGCTCGTCTCCAAAGAGGGCGAGCCGCGGGGGGTGACGATCAAAGCGACCGGCCAGCAGTGGCTGTGGCGCTACGACTATCCGAACGGCGCCTTCTCCTATTACAAACTCGTCGTCCCGACGGACACCGCGGTCACCCTCGACCTGATCAGCACCGACGTCGTCCACACCTGGAACGTCCCCGACCTCGCCGGCAAGCGCGACGCGGTCCCGGGCAAGACCAGCAAGATCCGCTTCAGCACCGATGACGAGGGCAACTACGACGGCCGCGCCGCGAGCCTCTCGGGCCAGGCCTACGCGGCGATGGGGACCGAGGTCGAAGTCGTCTCTCCCGACGAGTACGAGGCCTACGTCAAGCAGCTGAAATCCGACATCGAGGCCGCCCAGGAACGGGTCGTCAGCCAGATCGAAAATGGAGAAGTGCCGTGAGCGATAGCCCCCGCCCCGAGGTCGCGATCAGCGCCGACTACGGCAAGCAGCGCCCGCGCTGGATCGAGCTCGCGACCAGCGCCGACCACAAGGACGTCGGCCGTCTGCTGATCGGCGGCGCGCTCGGCTTCCTCTTCCTCGCCCTGGTCGAGCTGCTGCTGATGCGGCTGCAGCTGGCGATCCCCGACAACACCTTCCTCTCCCCCGTCAACTTCAACCGGATGCTCTCCAGCTACGGGGCGACCGCCGTCTTCCTCTTCGCGATTCCCCTGGTGATGGGCCTCTTCTACTACGTGGCGCCGCTGCAGATCGGGGCCCGCGGGACGGCTCTGCCGCGGCTCGGACAGCTCGGCTTCTGGCTCTGGGTGGCCGGCGGGACGGCGCTCTACGCGACCCTGCTCTTCACCCCCTCGGAGGCCGGCGTCAACCCGCTGGCGCCGCTGACCGAGATCGCCTTCCTCTCCAGCAACGGGGTCGACGCCTGGGCGACCGCGACCGGCCTGGCGACGCTCGGCTTCGTCCTGCTCTCGATCGACCTGCTGACCACGCTGCGCAAGATGCGCGCCCCGGGCCTCGCCTGGCGACGGGTGCCGGTCTTCTCCTGGGCCGCCACGGTCGGCTGCTGGCTGATGCTGTTCATCGGCCCGGTCCTGCTGGCGGCGCTGACGATGCTGCTGATCGACCGCAACTACGACGGGATCTTCTTCGCCGACGGCTCCGGCGGCGCGCCGCTGCTCTGGCAGCACCTCAGCTGGATCTTCTTTACCGGCAGCTACATGCTGATCCTGATCTTCGGCCTGGCGACGATCGCCGAGATCTTCCAGACCTTCTCCGGCAAACCGCTGTTCAACCGCGGCGTCGTGATGGGCTCACTGGCGGCGATCGCGGTGATCGGCACGCTCGCCTGGATGCAGAACATGCTGACCGCGCCGATCGGGATCGGCTGGATGTACTTCGCGATGGCGCTCTCGCTGGCCCTGATCGTGCCCTTCGGGCTGGTCATGTTCAACCTGATCTCGACCCTGGTCGGCGGTGCGCTGCGGATGCGGGCGCCGCTGCTGTTCGCGGTCGGGGCGCTCTCGATGATCTCGATCGGGCTCGCGGCGGAGATCGGCCACTCGCTGGTCGGAGCGGCCTGGAACGTGAAGAACACGGTCGACGCGACCGCCGCCACCCATTTCGCGCTGGTCGGCGGCGCCGTCTTCGGCGGCTTCGCGGCGCTCTACTACTGGTTCCCGAAGATGACCGGCCGGACGATGGGCGAGAGCCTGGCCCGGATCTCCTTCTGGACGATGGTCGCCGGCATCCTCCTCGCCTTCGTGCCGCTCTTCGCCGCCGGCAGCCTCGAGGGCCAGGTGGTCGACGCCTACAAGTTCTTCAGCGGCGAAGGAGTCGGCGCCTACAACCTGATTTCCTCGATCGGCACCTTGATCCTCGCGATCGGCGTCATCCTCACCATCGCCAACGCGATCGCCAGCCGCGAAGGCGGCCCCGATGCCGGCCACGACCCCTGGGGCGGCGACACGCTCGAGTGGTTCACGCTCTCGCCGCCCGACCCGCACAACTTCGACGTCCTGCCCGACGTCCGCAGCCCGCGTCCGATGCGCGACATCCGCCTGGCGATCGCCGCCCGCAGCGCCCGCAGCGAGGACGCTGCGCGTGCGTCGCAGCCGGTAGCCTGAGCGCAATGGATTCCGGCGCGCGCACCGCGCCCAACCCGGCAAGCGCGGTCCCGCGCCCTGCCGCCCCGAGCCTTCTCCGCGACTACCTGACGCTGACCAAGCCGAAGGTGCAGTCGCTGCTGCTGTTCACCACGGTGACGACGATGTACGTGGCCGGCGACCCCTCGATCGGGCTGATCCTGCTCACCTGCCTGGGCGGGGCGATGTCGGCAGGCGGGGCCGGCGCCGTCAACCACGCGCTCGACCGCGACATCGACCAGATGATGGCCCGGACCGCCAACCGCCCGGTCGCCGCCGGCCGGATCTCGCCGCGGGCGGCGATCGCCTTCGGGGTCACCCTCGCGGCCGCCTCGTTCGTGATGATGTCGCTGGCGATCAACCCGCTGGCGGCCAGCCTCTCCCTCTCCGGCTTCCTCGGCTACGTCTTCCTCTACACGATGTGGCTGAAGCGCCTGACCTGGCAGAACATCGTCTGGGGCGGCGCCGCCGGCGCGGTCCCGCCACTGGTCGCCTGGGCGGCGGTGACGGGTGAGCTCAGCGGCATGGCCTTCTACCTGTTCGCGATCGTCTTCTTCTGGACCCCGCCCCACTTCTGGGCGCTCTCGCTGCTGATGAAGGACGAGTACGCGAAGGCCGGGATCCCGATGCTGCCGGTGGTCCGCGGCGAGGCGGAGACGCGGCGCCAGATCATGCTCTACACGGTCCTGCTCTACGCGGTCACCCAGCTGCCCTTCTGCGCCGGCGGCCTCGGGATCTCCTACCTGGTGCCCTCGATGCTGCTCGGCGCCGGCTTCATCTACTTCTCCTACCGCCTGCTGCGCGCCGCCGACCGCACCTGGGCGCTGCGAACCTACCTCTTCAGCCTCGCCTACCTGGCGGCGCTGTTCCTCGCGATCGCGGTGGCGGCCAACGTCTGAGCGAGCCCCTGCGGGACCGCTCCGACTGATAGAAATCACCACGTGGATCGCGAGACCGCACGCAAGAACATGAGCGCCGGCCTGGTCGCCGGCGGCTTCGCCGCCGCGGTCTTCGCCCTCGCCTTCGTCGCCGCCTTCCTCTACATCGCCCAGGGATGAGCGAGCACCGCCAGATCCCCGAGCCCGGCGAGACGATCTACACGGCCCGCCCCTCCTGGGCGCCGGCCTTCTTCGCGCTCGGCGCGCTCGGCCTGGTCGCCGGCGTCTACGCCTCCGGCTTCATCTTCGCGCCCTATGTCTACGCGGTCCTCGGCGCGATCTTCGCCCTCGCCGCCTTCCGCAACCTCGTCCGCGGCTCGATCCGCGACTACTACCGCCTCCCCCGCAAGCAGCAGGTCCGCGGGGCGGCACTGCCGGTCGAGACCATCTCGGCCCCTCCGAAGTCCTAGGGCTCGAGCCGCAAACAACCCCGGGCGAGTCCGCCAAGGATCAGGAGCTTCCGCGAACCCGTAGTTGACCCCGCTATTCGGGGTCTGGAACGGGTTCACGAAGCCAGACGGACCTTCGGCGGGGTTTGAGTGGAGGGGTCGGGGTGCCCCTGAAGCGTCTTGTGTTTTTTTGCTTCAGCGCCGCGGGCGACAGCCCGGCGCTCGATCCACAAAAAATCTAAGCGAATGGGGCACCCCGACCCCTCCTCGCATGCTTCCCGAAGCAAGCCGTCAGCCAGGCGTCATCCCGGACGTCGCCCCGTCACTGGTCCAGACGCGGACGATGTCGCGCATGGAGAGGACGCCGATCGCCTCGCCGCCGTCGAAGACGACCAGGTGGCGGACGCCGCGGCGCGACATCTCGGCGGCGGCGCGCTCGAGGCTCCAGTCCGGGGTCGCGGCGATCACGCGCTCGCTCATGTGCTCGCCGACCAGCTCGACGTCGGGGTCCTCGCCGGCCCCGATCGAGTTCAAGAGGTCGCGCTCGGTGACTATTCCCGGCTCCGGCGACTCGGCGTCGGAGACCAGGGCGGCGCCCGTTCCCTTCTCGACCATCATCCGCGCGGCGGCGCGCAGCGTGTGCGTCGGGCCCACCGTCAGCGATACCTCGGTCATCCCATCTCGAACCTGCATCGCGTCCTCCTCGCAGCGGTCACGGAGTTAGTGCGGATCGCATCGAGAGTACCCGATACGGGAGGGCCTACACGAACGCTTTCGAGCGGCCTCGACATATAGACTCCGCCCCGCCTTCGCCGTATGAACCGCCGCCCGAAATTCATCCATCTGCTGCTTGCCCTGGTCGCCCTCGCGGCCACGGTCGTCGTGGCCAGCGGCTGCGGCACGACCAACGCCGATCCCGAGCGTGGGCGCCTGCTCTTCAAGCAGAAGTGCGGCAACTGCCACGCGCTGGCGGAGGCCGGCAGCGTGCCGGGGATCGGCCCCGACCTCGACGACGCCTTCGCGGCGGCGCGGGCCACCGGGATGACCGACGACACGGTCGAAGGCGTGGTCAAGGCGCAGGTCGAGCTGCCCCGCCCCGACAACGGCAACCCGGCGGTCTCGATGCCCGCCAACATCGTCGAGGGCCAGGATCTCGACGACGTCGCCGCCTACGTGGCGATGTGGGCCGGCGTGCCCGGCGCGGCGCCGCCCCAGGTGCCCGGCGGCCCCGGCGCCCAGGTCTTCGCCAACAACGGCTGCGGCGGCTGCCACATCCTCGCGGCGGCCGGCGCCAGCGGCGTCACCGGTCCGGACCTCGACGAAGTCCTGACCGCGGGCACCACCACCGAGGAGATCCACGAGGACATCGTCGATCCCGACAAAGTCATCGCCCCGGGCTACAGCCCCGGAATCATGCCGCCCAACTTCGAGGAAACGCTGTCGAAAAAAGAACTGGAAGACCTCGTCCAGTACCTGTTCGAAAACACGCCCGCCGGCAAAGGCAAATCCGGCGGCTGAGCGAAGCGGCCTTCGCGGGCCGCTTCGGTGGAGTACCTAGCTAGTTGCGAGAACGCCTGAGGAATCGGCTGGAGATCTCGCCTCACCGCTACGCCCAGGTGACCGCGGTGGCGCTTGCATCGCTGGCCCTGATCGTGCTCACGGGGGCCGGCGTGAGGCTTACCGGCTCGGGCCTCGGCTGCCCGGACTGGCCCAAATGCTACGGCGGCACGGTGCCGCCGCTCGACGCGAACGCGGTGATCGAGTACGGCAACCGGCTGCTGACCGGCTTCGTCGGGCTCGCCGTGATCGCCGCCTGCGTGCTCGCCTTCTTCCGCCGTCCCTACCGGCGCCACCTGGCGATCTTCGGCGCGCTGTTGCCTCTGGGAGTCGTCGGCCAGGCCGCCCTCGGCGCCCTCGTCGTCAAGCACCACCTCGCCCCGGGCCTGGTGATGTGCCACTTCATCCTCTCGATGATGCTGCTCGACGCCGCCTTCGCGCTCGCCTGGTGCTCGCGCTACGAACCGGGCGAGCGGCGCAAGTCGACCGACTTCTGGGGTGTCTGGTCGGTGCGGGCGCTGATCCCGCTCGGCCAGCTGACGATCATCGCCGGGACGGTCGCCACCGCCTCCGGCCCCCACCCGGGGGACCACGAGGGAGAACTGGTCAAGCGCTTCGACTTCCAGGGCGCCGAGACGCTCGAATGGGTGGTCCAGCGCCACGCGGTGCTGGCGACGATCTACGGTCTCGCCGCGATCGGCGTCTGGTTCTTCCTGCGCCGTCCAGGAGGCGATAGGAGAGCCCTGAAGCCGCTGACCGTCGTCCTGGGTCTCCTCGCCCTCCAGGGGCTCGTAGGTGGGCTTCAGTGGTCTCTGGAGCTGCCCGCCGGGATCGTCTGGGTGCATATCGCCCTGGCGACGGGGAACTGGCTGGCGATGCTGTGGACGGTGGCCGCCGCGGGCCGGCTCGAGCCGCGCGAGAAGCCGGCCCCGGCCGAGCCGGCCCACACCGCCGGCGTGGCGTCCGGCACCGGTTAGGGCGCGAGCGGGTCCGTGCTCCCGTTCTGGCTCTCGATCGGGACGCTGAGCCTTGTCGAGGCCGCCCTGGTCGCGGTGCCCCGGGCGGCGATCGCGACGCCCCTGCTCTCCCGCCTGCGCAGCAGCTGGTGGGCCCTCGCCCTGCCGCTGCCGATCGGCCTCGTGGTCGGCGCGATCGCCCTCGACTCGGCCAGCGCCGACTTCCTCACCTACCTGGCCCTGGTCGCGGTGCCGCCGCTGGCCGCGTTGGCCCTGGCGGCGATCGTGCGCGGCGGCCGGCCGCCGCTGGCCCTGCTCGTCCTGCCGCTGTTCGCGATCGCCTGGGCCTGGGAGGGCGACCTCAGCGGCCACACCGCGGCGCTGGTGCTGTCGGCGCTCGCCTGCACCAGCCTCGGCTGGCTGCTGGTCTGCGTCGTCCCCGGCCGCTGGGTCAAGCTCGGGATCTACGCGATGGCGGCGATCGACGCCTACCTCGTCTTCTCGAATCTTCTCCAGGAGCCGAACGCGACGCTCAACGCCGCCGCCCCCGCCGCCGGCCTGCCGAAGCTGCAGCTGGCCCACTTCGGCGACGCGCTGATGGGCTTCGGCGACCTCTTCGTCGCCGCCACGCTCGGCGCCCTGCTCGCCTACGACCGGCGCCTGCAGCTGACCGGCGCCGCGCTCGCCGCCCTGATCGGCGTCAGCTTCGAC
Organism: Solirubrobacterales bacterium; assembly: GCA_033856455.1. Classification (GTDB taxonomy): domain Bacteria; phylum Actinomycetota; class Thermoleophilia; order Solirubrobacterales; family 70-9; genus VAYN01. Next base: position 29,648 of record JAWVEZ010000111.1, read on the forward strand.
TTCCTCTTCTTCGCCCTCGACACCCTCCCCGCAACGGTGCCGATCGCGCTGACCTTGGCGATCCTGGAGTTGAGAGGCAGGTCTCGCGCTAGATCCGCGTCGCGATCGCGACGAAGCCGGCGATCATCGCGATCAACATCGTGATCTGAATCCCGACCAAGGCAATGAACCACTGCGTCATCGTCCGCTCGAGATGGATGAACCGTTCGTCGACCCGGTTGAAGCGCCCGTCGACTCGCAAGAAGCCATCGTCGACCCTTTTGTTCAGATCGTCGAGCCGCTCGTCGGTCCACTTCTCTCTCATCACCGCCATGAAAGCAGGCTAACTGGAAACGTGCAACGTGTTGTCTGCACATCGCAAAATCTCTGCGTCAGAGTTCGCGCCGCTTACGCGCGGCCCAGCGATACCCGTAGACGCACCCCGCGATCACCAGCACCAGGAACCACAGTGCCCCGACCAGCTGGCTGGTCAACAGCGTCAACACGATCACCGTCGCTGCTGCCGCGCCGACGATCAGCACCCATTTGAAGACCGCCGCCTCGTTCAGCTTCATCCCGGTCTCGCCTCTCCCATCCAATGCAGTTTGAAGAAAGCACGGGCGCGAAAACCAAGCCTGGCAAGGACGCAGGGAGCGAGATGAGGGGAGCGCACTACCGTGCGTGACCCGATTCGAGCGACCGAGGACACCGCCAGGCGCCGGTTTGCAGCGTCCGCCTACAAGATATAGACGGTTACGTAGACGACGATCCACATGACGTCAACAAAGTGCCAGTAGATCCCGGGGACCTCGACTCCGAGATGGTCCTCGGCCTTGGGCCCGAAGTGGCCGCGGAAGGCGCGGATCGCGGCGAAGCTGAGCAGGCAGAGGCCGACGAAGACGTGGGCGCCGTGCAGGCCGGTGAGGCCGTAGAAGATCGAGCCGAAGGCGAGGTCGCGGGCGCTGAAGCCGATGTGCGCGTACTCGTTCATCTGGATGAAGAGGAAGGTCGCGCCGAGGATCCAGGTCAGGACGAGGCCGATTTTGAGGCCCTTGTGGTTCCCGCGGCGGATCGACTCGAGCGCGTAGTGGATCGTGAACGAGGACGAGACGAGGATCGCGGTGTTGACCCCGGCGACGCCGACCGGCAGTTCGTAGGGCTCCGGCGGCCAGCTGGCCGGGTCGACGACGACTCGCAGGAAGAAGTACGAGGCGAAGAACGAGCCGAAGACCATCACCTCGGAGACGATGAAAAGCAGGATTCCGAGGACCTGTTTGTCGATCCGCGAGCTCTGGTTGGCCTCGGGCGGACCGTGGTGGTGATCGGCGTGGTCGTGACCGACGGTGGCGGTTGCGCTCTCCATCAGACCTCTCCCCCCTCGGGGGCGGCGCCGCTCTCGGCGACCGCGGCGGCGACCGCGGCGGCGGGACGGCCGACCTCGATGTGCTCGACCGGCTTCTCGGTGATCTCGCGGACCCGGCCGATCAGGTCGTCCTCTAGCCAGCGCGAGCCCTCGCCGGCGAAGGTCGAGATCAGCACCTCGTCGATCCGGTAGTGCTCGATCGCGTTCTTGACCGCGAAGAAGGGGTCGGGGCTCATCGGCTGCCCGGTCGCGTCGACGTCGGCTTTGTAGAGCGCCGCGAGCGTCGAGGCGAGGTCGCGGACGATCTCCGCCTCACTGACCTCGTCGGCGCGCGGGCAGACGATCGTGTACCGATGCGGGCTGGCCGCAGCGCGCTCCTTGAGGCGGTCGACCAGGTCCGGGGCCGCGACGGTCTGGGTGGCGACGACGAGCGTGTGGATCAGGTCCCACCTGATCGCGTCGTCTTCGATCCGCACCGGGATGTGGGTCAGCTTCGCCTCCGGCTCGACCTTCTCCCGCGCCCACTCGACCAGGTCCTTGCGGGTGAGGCCGAAGCGCGAGTCGTAAAGGCACGAGAGCAGGACCTCGCCGGGCTGGTGGGCGCGCACCGCGTCGTCGAGGGCGAGCGCCGGGTCGGGATCCATGATCTCCCCGACCGACTCGATCCCGAACTCGCTGAGCACCGCCATCGTCACCTCGACCCGGGCCCGAGCCGCCTCACGCAGCTCGCCGGCGTCGATCAGCTGGCCGACCGAAGGCTGGTTCTGGGGGGCGGCGACGACCACGCCGGAGACCTCGCCCCGGCGCTCGCGGACCGCCTGCAGGAGCTTGCGACCGCCGGCCACCTCGTTCAGGAAGACCAGCAGCGGGCGCTTCTCGCCCTCGCTCATTTCGCCCCCACCACGCTCGGCTCGCCGGCCGGGACCTCGGCACCCTCGCCGCTGGTCATGATCGCGTGTTTGGCGCCGGGCACCCCGAACTCGTAGGGGCCGCCGACGACGCGCGGGATCTCGTCGAAGTTGAAGATCGGCGGCGGCGAGGAGACCTGCCACTCGATCGAGTTGCCGCGCCACGGGTTGGCCGGGGCCTTCGGGCCGAAGCGCCAGCTGACGATCATGTTGTAGAAAAAGACGAGCTGGACCGCGCCGAGGAAGAAGGCGCAGCAGCTGATCAGCAGGTTCCACTCGCCGAACTGGGTGGCGTAGTCGGCGACGCGCCGCGGCATCCCGTCCATGCCAACCCAGTGCATCGGGATGAAGGTGCCCCAGGTTCCGATCAGCGTCCCCCAGAAGTGCACCCGTCCCAGTTTCTCGTCGTACATCCGCCCCGTCATCTTCGGGAACCAGTGGTAGATGCCGGCGAAGATCGTGAAGACCGAGCCGCCGAACAGCACGAAATGGATGTGGGCGACGATGAAGTAGGTGTCGGAGACGTGGATGTCGATCGGCACCATGCCGAGCATCACGCCTGAGATCCCACCGATAGTGAAGGTGACGATGAACGCCAAGGCGAACAGCATCGAGGTCGAATAGGTGTGGATCTTGCCGAAATAGAGCGTGCCCAACCAGGAGAAGATCTTGATCCCGGTCGGCACGGCGATCAGCAGCGTGGTGATCATCATCGGCACGCGCAGCCAGGAGAACATCCCGGCGACGAACATGTGGTGGGCCCAGACCGAGTAGCTGAGGACGACGATCCCGATCAGCGCCAGGGCCATCAATCGGTAGCCGAAGATCGGCTTCCGGGCATGGATCGAGATGACCTCGCTGATGATTCCGAAGCCGGGCAACATCATGATGTAGACGGCTGGGTGCGAGTAGAACCAGAAGATGTGCTGGTAGCTGATCACGTCGCCGCCGGCCGAGAAGTCGAAGAAGTTCGTGTGCAGGACGCGGTCGAAGAGGACCATGAACTGGACGCCGGCGATGAACGGGGTCGCGGCGACGACCAGCAGCGAGGTCGAGAGGTTCGCCCAGACCAGCAGCGGCATCCGCCAGAAGGTCATCCCGGGCGCACGCATGGTGATGATCGTGACCAGGAAGTTGAGCGCCGTGGCGATCGACGAGGCGCCGGCGAACTGGACGCCGAGGTTGAAGAAGGACTGACCTAACGGAGCCCCGGTGGAGAGCGGCGCGTAGCCGGTCCAGCCGGCGTCGAAGGCGCCGCCCGGGGCGAGGAAGCTGCCGATGAAGAGCAGCCCGGCCAGCGGCAGCATCCAGAAGCTGAGCGCGTTGAGGCGTGGGAAGGCCATGTCCGGCGCACCGATCATCAGCGGCAGGACGTAGTTCGCGAGCCCGGCGAAGACCGGGATCACGAAGACGAAGATCATCAGCACCGCGTGGGTGGAGAAGAGGCTGTTGAAGGTCGCGGCGTCGACGATCTGGGTGCCCGGCGCCGCCAGCTCGGCCCGGATCATCATCGCCATCAGACCACCGACGGCGAAGAAGAAGAAGGTGGTGACGACGTACTGGATGCCGATCACCTTGTGGTCGGTGTTGAAGCGGAAGTAGTCCTTCCAGGTCTTGGCGCCGTGCTGGGAGTGGTCGTCGGGAATCGTCGGCGCGCCGGCGGCCCAGCGCAGCCAGTAGTCGAAGCAGCCGAAGCCGGCGAGGAAGCCGAGCGGGAACAGGGTCAGCGGCACCACGACGTGGGGGTAGCCGGTCTGTTCGGTCTGCCAGATCGGCAGGTCGGAGATCGCGCGGAGGGCGACGACGAGGCCGAAACCGAAGGCGGCGGCGGCGAGCGCGCCGAGAATGCCTCGAATCCAGCCGGGTTGCTTGATCGCAGCGACCATCAGATCTCCCTCATTATGCCCCGCCCGAACCGACGGGAATCGGGTCGGTTTCGGTGTCCTGTTTGATCGACTCGAGGAAATAGTCCGGAATCTCGCTGTCGAGCTCGCTGACCCATTTCTGGAAGTCCTGGGGCGACTCGACGACGACTTTCGCCCGCATCGTCGCGTGGCCGAAGCCGCAGAGCTCGGTGCAGATCAGCTGGTAGGTGCCGACCTTGTCGGGGGTGACGATCGCGGTCGTGGTGATCCCGGGGACGGCGTCTTTCTTGATCCGCCACTCGGGCACCCAGAAGGAGTGGATCACGTCCTGGGCGTGCATCTTGAAGTGGACCTGCCGGTCGACCGGGACGTGCAGCTCGCCCTCCGAGAAGGCCAGGTCTTTGCCCGGGTAGCCGAAGCTCCAGGCGAACTGCTGGGCGAAGACGTCGACCGTGAGGGGATTCTCGGCCGGCTCTTCGATCTGGTCGAGCACCGACCAGCTGTAGCCGCCGGCGAAGAGGACGATGATCGTCGGGATCAGCGTCCAGGCCACCTCGAGCCGGGTGTTGCCGTGGATCGGCTCGCCGTCGGATTCGTCGCCGGGCTTCGCTTTGAATTTCCAAAGCGCGTAGAAGAGCATCACCATCACCAGCGAGAAGACGAACGACGAGAGCACGATCATCACGTTCAGCAGATCGTCGATCTTCGGCGCGGCCGTGGAGGCCTGCTGGCCGTCCCAGTTGATCGACACCATCACCGCCGAAATCGCCGCCCCGAGGGCGACGGTGGCAGCAAGCATCTTCACTATCGGCAGGCGTCCGTACATGCAGCGGCGGGGATTCTATTGAAGCGGCGGCGGGACGCTTTGCGCCCTAGATGACGCCCGCAACTAGGTCCCTTCCCTGCCGCTAGGGAAGCGGCAACGAGTCGAGCTCCCCGGCCGACGCGGCGAGCACCCCGCGGGCCACTCCCTCCCAGCTCCAGAGCTGGCGAACGGTCTCGACCAGGGCTTCGCGACTCTGCCGGCGCTGCTCGGCGGGAAGCCCGAGCCAGGCGTCGAGACGGGCGGCGATCGCCTCGACCGCGCCGGCCTCGACCGGGAAGGAGACGAGCCCGGCGGCCTCCGGCGGCAGCGCCGCGGCGAGCTGGCGGGAGACCTCGAGCATCCCCGAGTGGCCGGCCGAGACGGGGAAGGTGCCGCAGGCGGCCGCCTCGACGGCGACCATCCCGAAGGCCTCCGGGTAGGTGCTCGACATCACCAGGGCGTCGGCGCGCGGCAGGAAGGTGGAGACCTCGTCGTGCTCGAGCCGGCCGACGAACTCGACCGAGCCGGCGGCGTCGCGGGCGGCCTCCACGTATCCGGCGGGTGGGGCGGCGAGGAAGGCCGAGAGGATCGGCAGCGGCGCCTGCTCGCCGCCCTCGAGCGCGCGGCCGAGACGGGCGACCTCGCGGGCGTCGTCGAGGTCGCCGCGATCGAGCGCCGCCCCCAACCGCCGCAAGCCGTCCTCGAACTCGCCGAAGCCGGCGATCTCGAGCCTGGCGCCGGGATGGCGGGCGTGGACCAGCGGCCAGGCCGCGAGCAGCAGGTCGACCCCCTTGGAGACGATCAGCTTGCCGAGGTAGGCGACCAGGTTCTCCTCGCGGGAAGCGGGCGGGCGGAACAGGTCGACGTCGACCCCGGGAGGCCCGAGGCGGGTCTTGCCTTCGAGGCCCGCGACCTCCGGCACCGTCTCCCAGAGCGACTCGGCGGTGTGGCGGGAGCCGACCAGGACCCCACTCGCGCTCCGCACCCCCTCTTCCGCGAAGGGGACGAAGCGGTCGGGATGGGGGCGCACCGTGTAGAGGAGGTCGGAACCGTGGACCTTGACGGCATGGGGCGAGACCGCGGCGCGGGCGAGGATCGAGGGGCCCATGACCAGGTGGTTGGCGAGCCCGGCGTCGATCCCGCTGGCCCCCTCCGCGACTGCGCGCACGGCGGCGACGTTGGCGTCGAGGTAGCGGTCGAGCTCCGCCTCGCTCAGCTCGGGGAAGGCCTTGACCTCGAACCCCTCATAGGGGTCCTTGACGTATACCGGCAAGAGGCCGCCGATGTCCGGGTTGTGGATCTGCACGCCGGGCAGCTCGACCTCGCGGTCCTGGCAGAGCAGGTGGACCTCGTGCCCCAGCTTGGCCAGGGCCGGCGCCAGGTTCGCGTTGTAGATGTTGCTGCCCGTCCCGCGCAGCATGTAGCCGTGGAAGATCAGGACCTTCATGCCGCCCAAGCTATATAGATGATCGACCCCCGGTCCGGGCACACCCGGATGGCGCGCGCGGCACGTCGCATCTCGGCGTCCTCGGGCTTGCCTTTGCCACCGGCAAAGGCTGCGCCCTGCGTCCTTGATCTGCTCGGCCGGGCGCGCCCCCGGTCACGCCCCGACCGGGGGTCGATCATCTAGTCTTCCCGGCGATGCCAAACGATCGTCAGCTCTTCCGCATGCGCGCCGCGGCCTCCGGCCGCGAGGCGATCTCGACGATCGAGCCCGGCGAGATCTACGTCGACCGCGAGACCGGTGAGGAGATGCACCCGGTGGCCAAGGTACTGCCACTGGCCCCTTCGGCCTCGTCCCTCCCCCGCTCGCCGGAAAACCTCCGCGCCTGCCGCCGCTGCGACCAGCTGATCGGGCTGGACGTCAGCGACTGCCCGTACTGCGGGCTCCGCCAGACCGCGCTTTAAGACGCCGCGCGACCCAGTCGATCGCGAGGAGCGCGTAAAGCGCCAGCGCGAGCACTTCGAAATAGCCGGTGAAGAGAGCCACCGCCGTCACGAGGAGGGTGATGACGAAACAGGTCGTCTCGTGCTTCTGCATGTAGACAGAAGGTTTCATCCTCAAGAGCCTACCTGAGCGAGGAGCGAGGCGAGATAGAACACCGCCCCCGCGTACAGCCCTCGCTTGCCCCACCGCTGGATCGCCCGCTCCCGCTGCTCGGAAGTGGTGCTCCCGACCAGGAACTGGGCGGCCGTTCCAAAAATCCCCGCGACCGCGAACGGAAACGAGAGGTCGATCTCATCCGGCCACGGATCTTCGACCCGAGGCAGGAACGCAAGGATGGCGAGGGCCAGGAGCATCGCTCGATGCTGACCCGCCAGAGCGCACGCGTGGCGCGCGAAACGTCAGAACTTCGCCGCTAAGGAACTACGGTTTTTTCACGAGCGTCGCGGTGTAGAGCAGACGCGCGTTCGAGTAGTAGCAGCCGTAGGTCTTCGTTTTGCCGACGCCCTGCTGGGGGTTGCCGTTCTGGATGTCTTCCTTGGAAGCGCATTTTTCCGGCAGTCGGCTGCCGCGCCAGGTGTTGTCGGAGGCGACGTTGAAGGCGAACATCGGCGCCCAGGTGGGGATCGTGAGGGCGACGATCTGACCCTGGAGGACGCTGAGCGGGTGCTCGAGGGCGAAGATCGGGGTGGTGCCGAAGTAGGGGTTGAGGATCTTCAGCGGGCTCTGGCGGACCAGGGTGTACTTGGGCGGTTTGGAGCCTTCGACCGGGCGCAGGATGCCGATCCGCGCCATCGAGGGCTCGCCGAGGAAGTCGTTGAAGAAGCCGACCTCGTCGGTGGTCGTCGCCGATTCCACTTTCGAGGGTTTGGCGAGGGTGATCGACCAGGCGACGATCTTGCCGTCGAAGGGCACCTCGTACGGTTTCGATACGCCGCCGGCGATCGCCTGGAAGCCGGTCACGTGGCCCTCGACCCGGCAGGGGGTGATCTCGACGTTGTTGACGATTTTGCCCGGGCAGGAGGCGGGGGGCGTTTCGGCGGTCGCGCCGAGCACCAGGGTGCGCAGCGGCGCCGAGTCGGCGGCCGGCGTGGCGATCGCGACCAGGGCCGCGAAGGCACAGGCGGCCGCGGCGAGCAGCGCCCAGGCACGGCGGCGGGGTTTTATCTCTGCGAGTGGCATTCGCTTCAGGCAACACGGGCCACGGGGGCCAGTTGCGCGGATTCTGCCTTCGACGTCGGGCGGATGTTCCCCTGCGTGACCGTTTGCACGATCCCGGCCAAACCGCATCGCTAGGGTTGCGGCCAGATGGGGGATTCGAACCGGGGAGACGATTTCATCCCTGCCGGGCTCGCCGCACTCGGCATCGAGGCCGACGAGGTGGAGCTGGCGGTGATGCACGGAGCGCAGGCGATGTTCTGGCCGCCGATCCTCGACCTCTTCGCGTTCGACACCTCCGCGGCGCGACCGGAACCGCGTCCCGACCTCTCGCAAGCGCCACCGGCCTGATGGCGTCACCCCTCGACCGCTCGCTGCGGGACCAGGCCGCCGGGATCGCCTCGGGCGAGCTCGACGCTGGCGAGCTGCTGGAGGCGACGCTGGAGCGGATCGCGGAGCGCAACCCGGCGCTGAACGCGGTGGTCGAGACCTTCCCGGATATTTCCCGCGATATGTCGGCGGCCGCCCCGGCCGGACCGCTGCACGGCGTCTCGGTGGTGATCAAGGACGAGTGGCCGCTGCCCTGGCGGGCACAGCGCTTCGGCGCCGCCGAGATGCTGGCCCCGAGCGCCCCGGGCGAGTCCGGGCCCTACCGGGCGCTGCGCGACGCCGGCGCGGTGATCGTCGGGGTCGGCAACATGCACGAGCTCGGATCCGGCAGCACCGGCAACGTCTCCTACTACGGGCCCGCCCACAACCCCTGGAAGCTCGAGCGCGGCCCGGGCGGCTCCTCCAGCGGCCCCGCCGCCGCGGTCGCCGGCCGGCTGGTCGCCGGCGCGGTCGGAGCCGACGGGCTCGGCTCGATCCGCTACCCGGCCGCCTACTGCGGCCTGACCGGGCTGAAGCCGACCTTCGGCCGCGCCGCGATGGCCGGCCACCACATGGCCGACTACTCGTCGATGATCGTCTCCGGGCCGCTCTGCGCCGACGCCGCCGACGCCCGCCTGCTCGGCTCGGCCCTCTGCGGCGAAGAGCTGGTCGCCGGCGAGCCGCGCGGGCTGCGGATCGGCGTCGTCCGCAACCTCGTCTCCGAGGACGTCGAAGCGCCCGTCCGCGCCTCCTGCGCGAAGGCCCTGGGGCTGATCTGCGCGGCGACCGACAGCGAGCTGGTCGAGATCGAGCTGCCCGACCTGGAGACCTCCGCCCTCGCCGCGGTGCTGATCGCCAACACCGAGGGCATGGCCGGCCTCTCCCCCGCCCGCCTCAACGACCTCGACCCGGAGCTCAGCCCGCTCGGCCGCGGGCTGCTCAAGTTCCGCCTACTGCTGCCGGCGGCGGCGAGCGTGAAGGCGGCGCAGGTGCGGGCGCTGTTCCGCCAGCGCCTGGCGGCGATCTTCGAGGGCGTCGACCTGATCGCCTGGCCAACCGTGCCCGCCGTGGCGCCGCCGCTGCAGGCGCCGCTGGTCGAGCTGCCGTCGGGGACGACGACCGCCGACCAGGCCAACGTGCGCGGCGGCGCCCTCGCCAACCTGACTGGGATCCCGGCGATCAGCGTCCCGGTCGGCCACTCGGACGGACTGCCGATCGGCCTGCAACTGCAGGCCCCCTGGGGGCGGGACGAGTTGCTGCTCGACGTCGCCGAGGAGCTGGAGCGGGCCAACGGCCGCGCCAAGGTCGACGCGCGGCCGCCGCTCGCCGCGGCGACCGCGGAGTCGACGGAGGCCTGATGCCGGCGATCGTCGCCGCGGGGCTGGAGCGCGCCTTCGGCGAGGTGCTCGCCGTGCAGGGGATCGAGGTCTCCGTCGAGGAGGGCGAAATCTTCGGCTTCCTCGGCCCCAACGGAGCCGGCAAGACGACGACGGTGCGGATGCTGACCACCCTGCTGCTGCCGACCGGCGGCAGCGCCAGCGTTGCCGGCCACGACGTCCGCTCCGAAGCGCGAGCGGTGCGCGCCGCGATCGGCGTCGCCCTGCAGGAAGCGGCGCTCGACCCGCTGATGACCGGCCGCGAGCTGATCCGCCTGCAGGCGACGCTGCAGGGAATCCCGACCGCCGAGGGTCGGCGCCGCGCCGACGACCTGCTCGAGCGGGTCGACCTCGGCGGCGCCGCCGACCGCCGCGTCGGCACCTACTCGGGCGGGATGCAGCGCCGTCTCGACCTCGCCGCCGCGCTCGTGCACGAACCGCGGGTGCTCTTTCTCGACGAGCCGACCACCGGCCTCGACCCGGTCAGCCGCAAGACGATCTGGGAGGAGGTGCGGGCGCTGAACGACGACGGCACCACCGTCTTCCTGACCACCCAGTACCTGGAGGAGGCCGACCAGCTCGCCGACAACGTCGGGATCATCGACCGCGGCCGGATCGTCGCCGAAGGCACGCCGGAGGTGCTGAAGGCGGAAATCGGCAACCCCCACCTGGAGCTGCACCTGGCCGCCGGCTCGGTCGCCGAGGCGGAGGCGAGGCTCGGCGAGATCGGCCGCCTGCTGCCGCCCAAGGACGGCAAATGCGTCCTCGTCGAGGTTCCCAACGGCCCCGCCGACATCCCCCGCGTCGTCCGCACGCTCGACGAGGCGGGGATCGCGGTCGAGTCGCTGGAGCTGGTCAAACCAACGCTCGACGACGTCTTCGTCGCCAAGACCGGCAAGCACCTGGCGAGCGAGGACGAGGAGGATTCCGAGACGGAGGCGGTCGGGTGAGCGGCGCGGCACTGGCCACCAACCTGCGGGTCGTCCGCGGACTCGGGATGCGCTCGGTCAGACAGACCTTCCGCCGCCCGCAGCTGATCGCGCCGATCATCGTCTTCCCGACCCTGCTGCTGGCGATCCAGACCGGCGGCGCCTCGGCCGCGGTCGAACTGCCCGGCTTCCCCGAAGTCCAGAGCTTCCTCCAGTTCATGCTCGCCGGAGCGATGATGCAGTCGATGATGCTGGCCGGGAACAGCGGCGGCATCGCGCTCGCGGTCGACATCGAGATGGGCTTCGTCGACCGCCTGTTCGCCTCGCCGATCCCGCGCTTTGCGATCGTCCTCGGGCGCCTCGCCGGAACCGCCGCGCTCGGGCTCTTCGCCGCGATCTGGTTCCTCGCGATCGGGCTGATCTTCGGGGCCGAGATCGAGGGCGGCGTCGCCGGGGCGCTGCTCGCCGTCGCCCTGATCACCGCCTGCTCGCTGGCGGTCGGCGGGCTCGGCGCGGCGATCGCCCTGCGCACGGGGTCCGCCAGCGTCGTCCAGGGCCTCTTCCCGCTGGTCCTCGTCCTGCTCTTCCTCTCCTCCGCCTTCTTCCCCGAGGAGCTGATGATCGAGCCGGCGAAGACGATCGCCGAGTACAACCCGCTGAGCTTCGTGGTCGAAGGGGTGCGGGAGCCGATCATCTCCGGGATCGACGCGACCGACACGCTCGCCGCGGTGGCCGCGATCCTCGGCATCGTCGTCGTCGGGCTCCTGCTGAGCGCCGGCGCCCTGCGCCACCGGCTGAGGGTCGGCTGATGGAAGCGGCAGTGACCCAGCCCGCCTGGCGGATCAACCTGGCGACGATCTCGGCGCTGATGGCGCGTTCCAAGAACGAGCTGCTGCGGGTGCCGGGGGCGGCGATTCCCGGCGTCCTCGCGCCGACCATCTTCTTCCTCGGCCTCAACGGGGTGTTCGGGGCGCTGACCCAGCTGAACGGGTTCACGACCGGCAGCTACGAGGCGTTCATCGTCCCGGTCAGCATGCTGCAGGGGGCTGGCTTCACCGGCGCCGCCGCCGGCGTCAACCTGGCCCGCGACATGGAATCGGGCTGGGTCGACCGCCTGCTCGCCTCCCCCGCCCCGCGCTGGGTCCTGCTCGCCGGCACGGTGCTCTCGGCCAGCGTCCGAGCGCTGATTCCCGCCACCTTCGTGCTGGCGATCGCGCTCGCCCTGGGAGCGGGCTGGCCGGGCCTCGACGGTCTGCTGATCGCCTACCTGATGGTCTTCGCCCTGGCCGGGGTCGGCGCCTGCTGGGGCTGCTTCCTGGCGCTGCGGGCGAAGAGCCAGTCGGCGGCGCCGCTGATGCAGTCGGGGATGATGGCGCTGACCCTGCTCACCCCCGCCTACGCGCCCCTGGCCCTGCTCTCCGGCTGGCTGCACGCGGTCGCCGAGGTCAATCCGGCCACCCAGGTCCTCGAAGCGGCGCGCCAGGGCTTCGTCGGCACCGTCACCTGGGCCGACACCTGGCCGGGCCTGGTCGCGGTGGCGGGCCTGCTGGTCGTGCTCGGGGCGCTGGCGCTGCGCGAGATGCGCCGCACGGCAGCATGAGCGGACAGGAGCGGGCGGCGGTCCTCGCCGAGGCCGAGCGGGTCCTGCGCCAGAACTGGCACGAGGGCGAGCACGCCGGCCGCCCCTACTCCTACACCGAGCCGAGCCCCGGCCGCTACCCGTGGCAGTGGTACTGGGACTCCTGCTTCGCGGCGATCGTCTGGCGCCGCTTCGATCCGGCGCGGGCGCGGGCCGAGCTCGAGAGCCTGCTCGGCGTGCAGCGGCCGAACGGGTTCATCGGCCACACGGTCTTCTGGCGCCAGCCCGTGACCTTCCCCCGCCTCGCCTTCTACAACGTCGCCACCCGCCGCGGCTTCCTGCAGACCGAGACGATCCAGCCGCCGCTGCTCGCCTGGGCCTGGAGGATCGCCGTCGGCGACCCGGCGCTGGAGCCGCGGATCGGCCTCCAGCTCGACTGGCTGAGCGAAGAACGCGACCTCGAGGGCGACGGCCTGCTCTGGATCGTGCAGCCGGACGAGTCGGGTCTCGACGCCGCGCCGAAGTTCGACGAGGTCTGGGGCTGGCGGGCCAACGGCCGCATCGGCTTCCCGCTGCTGGTGCGCTCGAACCGGCGGCTCGGCTTCAACGCGAAGCGGCTGCGGGAGCGCGGGCGGCCGCTGCTCTGCGAAACCCTGGTCAACACGCTCTGGTCGCTCTCGCTGCAGGCAGCCGGACGGCCTTCGGCGACCCCCGCCCTGGTCGGTCGGCTCTGGGACGAGCGGCGCGGCCTCTTCGTCGACGAGGCCCAGCCGGGCGGGATCCGGCCGCGCACCGTGACCTGGTCCTCGCTGGCGCCGCTGGCGCTGCCCGACCTGCCGGAGGAGATCGGCCGCCGGCTGGTCGAGGAGCACCTGCTGAACGAGCGCGAGTTCCTCACCCCGGTGGCGCCGCCTTCGGTCGCGGCCTGCGAGCCCAGCTACGAGCCCGACGGCGGCCACGGCCCGATCCGCCGCTACTGGCGCGGACCGACCTGGGTCAACTCGGCCTGGATGGTCTGGCTGGGGATGCGCCGCCTCGGCTACATCGAGGAGGCGGTGCGTCTAGCCGACGGCGTGATCGCCGCCGCGGCGCGCGAAGGCCTGCGCGAGTACTACGACCCGCGCACCGGCAAAGGGCTGGGCGCGAAAGACTTCGCCTGGTCGTCGCTGATCGCCGAGATGGCCGACCCCGACGCGGGCGCGGCGACGAGCTATTTGTAGCGGTAGGTGATTCGGCCGCGGTCGAGGTCGTAGGGCGACAGCTCGATCTTGACGCGGTCGCCGGGCAGGATGCGGATGTAGTGGCGGCGCATCTTGCCGGAGATGTGGCCGAGGACATCGTGACCGTTGTCCAGTTTGACCCGGAACATGGTGTTGGGGAGGGCCTCGGTGATCTCCCCCTCCATTTCGATCTTTTCCTCTTTGGCCATGCGGCCGGACAATGTACAGGAACCGCCGTTTTTCCCGGCTCAGGCCGATTCCTCGGACCAGGTGAACCAGTTGCGAGCGTGCTCGACGGCGGCCTCGCGGTCGGCGATCTCACCCGCGTACTGGGCCGCCTCGAGCTCCGCCATCGCCTTGCCGAGCTCCGGCCCGGGCTCGATTCCCAGCTCCACGGCCAGCTCGTCGCCGCGCAGGAGCGGTGCCGGCGGGCCCTCGCGGCGCCAGTCGAGCCCGGCGGCGATCATCTCGCGGGCCAGCGAGAGGTGCGCCTCGACCATCTCGGGACTGGCCAGAGGCCCGGCGCCCCGGGCCGAGAGCCGGTCGGCGATGGTCAGCAGGGTGACGTCGACGCCGACCCGATCGGTCGCCCGCAGGTAGTCGTGGACGCGGCGCGGCGGCAGCGGCGCCTCCGGGATCATGAATCCGAGCCGCAGGTGGTGGAGAGCCAAGCCCTGGAGATGTTGGGTGAGACGGCGGCTGGCCCGCAGGCGGCGGCAGATCGTCGCGATCGTCTCCGCCCCGACCACGTCGTGGCCGCGGAAGCCGACGAAGCCGCCCTGCTCGCTGCGGGTCGCCGGCTTGGCGATGTCGTGCAGGAGGGCGCCGAAGCGGAGCGCCGTGCCGCGGGTCATCTCGTCGGCCAGCGGCTCGGCGAGGAACGCTTCGACCTCAGCGGCCCGCTCCCCGGCGAAGCGGCCGAGGTCCTTCTCGACTTCGAGCGTGTGCTCGAGCACGGCGATCGTGTGGCCGTGCACGTCGAGGTGGTGGTTGGGCCCCTGCTCGACCCCGCGCAGCCCCTCGACCTCGGGCAGGACGACGGCGGTCAGCTCGAGCTCGTCGAGCAGCATCAGGCCGCGCACCGGGTCGGGCCCTCCCATCAGCTGGCGCAGCTCGGCGAGCTGGCGCTCGCCGGCCGGGTCGGCGGCGCGGGCGGCGGCCTTGCGGGCGAGGGAGACGGTGGCGGCGTCGAGCTCGAGCTCGAGCTGGGCGGCAAAGCGGGCGGCGCGCAGGAGGCGCAGCGGGTCCTCGCCGAAGCTGCGCTCGCCGACCACCCGCAGGATTCGCTCCTCGAGGTCGGCCAGGCCGGCGTGCGGGTCGATCAGCTGCGCGGGATCGGCCAGGGGCACGGCCATCGCCCCGATCGTGAAGTCGCGCTCGCCGAGGTCGGCCTCGATCGAGTCCCCCCGCAGCGCGGTGACGTCGACCTGCCAGCCCTGCGAGTGCGCGGTCACCCGCCAGGTCCCGAACTCGGCCGAGAGCTCGAAGGCGTGCTCGCCGAGCCCCTTGCCGATCGCCTTGGCGATCGGTCCCGGATCGCCGGCGACGGCGAGGTCCAGGTCGGCCACCTCGATCCCGAGCACCGCGTCCCGCACCGCCCCGCCGGCGATCCAGACGCCTTCCGCGTCGCCGAGCGCGGCTCGAACCGCCGCGACTACCGGAGCGTCGGCGAGCCCCCCAAGCTGGTTCGCGCCCTGGTCGCTCATACGGCGACTAACTCGACACCGGCCGCCGGGGGACGCGGGCGGAGATGCCGCAGGTGACCTCGTAGTTGATCGTCTCGAGGCGGGCGGCGAGGTCCTCGGCGCGGATCTCCTCCTCTCCCTGCTTGCCGATCAGGACGACCTCCTCGCCGGGCTCGACCGCGGTCTCGGGGCCAAGGTCGATCGTCACGTTGTCCATCGAGACGGTCCCGACCAGCGGGTAGCGGCGGCCGCGCACCAGGACCTCGGCGTTGTTGCCGAGCCCACGGCGGACGCCGTCGCCGTAGCCGAGCGGAACGACCCCGACCCAGGTGTCCTCTCTGGCCTTCCACTTCTGGCCGTAGCCAGCGCTCGCCCCGGCCGGAAAGCGCTTCACGTCGGCCAGGTAGGAGCGCAGCGAGAGGGCCGGCGCGAGACCGCGCTCGGCCGGATCGCCCTGGAACGGGTCGAGGCCGTAGATCGCCACCCCGCAGCGGGCCATGTCGAAATGCGCGCGGGAGTCACGGAAGACGGCGGCGCTGTTGGCGGCGTGGACGATGACTTTCGGGAACTCCTCCTTGACCCGGGCCGCGACCCGCTCGAAGCGCCCGAGCTGCTCGTCGAAGAAGCCGGAGCCCGGTTCGTCGGCCGTCGCGAAGTGGGTCCTGACGCCGGCCAGCTCCAGGTTCGGGTCGGCGTCGCAGGCCCGGACCAGGGCGAGGACCTCCTCGGAATCGGGGTTGCCGAGCCGACCCATGCCGCTGTCGTACTTGACGTGGACGCGGGCGCGCCCCCCCTGAGCGGAGGCGCGCGCGGCGACCAGGGCGCGGAAGTCCTCGCGCCAGACCGTCAGCTCCGAGCTGGCGGCGAGGGCGATGTCGACCTCCTCCTTGGTCAGGGCGCCCAGGGTCAGCAGGGGCAGGTGCCGGTAGCGGCGCCCGACGGCCTCCGCCTCGACCGCGGTCGCGACCGCCAGCCAGGTGGCGC
>JAWVEZ010000112.1:0-4839 GCA_033856455.1 Solirubrobacterales bacterium
TCGGAGTCGACGAAGTCGAGCGACATCTGACCGGTGTAGCCGAGCTCGGCCCCGATCGCGGCGGCGAACTCAAGCGTCGGTCCCGGGTCCACCGTCTCGAAGCTGATGCCCGTCGAGTGCTGCCACTGCCGCGGGGCGCGGTAACAGAGGTGCGTCAGCACCCGGCCCTCGCGCAGGGTCGCGTAGGTGCACAGCATCGGGCCCTCGACGAACGGCTGCACGAGCCACGGCTGCGTCGGGGTCGGCGTCACGTCCTCGATCCTGGTCGCCCCCGCGAGCGGGCCCGTGTTGGTGAGCAGCGCCACGCCTCCCCTGGAGAAGCAGGCGCGAGCGAAGTAGTGCGGAAGCGGCTCGGTCAGCTCCCGCATCTCCTCCGGGCTGCGCGCCACCTGCGTCGCCGGCAGCGGCAGCTCCAGCTTCTGGGCGAGCTCGGTGAACGTCGCCTTGTCGTGCAGCCGCGCCAACGTCGCAAACGGCGCCGTGTACAGATCGGTCACCGCCTGCAGGCGCTCGTACCGGGTCGCCAGGTAGAAGGCCTCCTCGAAGCAGGGCACCACGCGCTCGATCTCGTTGTCGACGACGAACCGCTCGACGTCGGTCACGAACGCCTCCGTCTCGGTCGCCGGCGGCGCCGTGATCAGCCGCCCGCTCAGATACTTGCTGTGGCTGCCCGAAGCCACCTCGTAAGCATCTGAGGCGTACACCTCGTGCCCGGCCTCGGCGAGCTTGCGGATCAGCGCCAGGGTGAAGGGGAGGCGCGAGCTGGTCAGCAGGATGCGCATCGCGGCACTCTCGCGCATGCGGCGGTCAACCCGTACGGCGCCGGGGTGACTGAGTCCGGTATTTCGGACTGAGTCACCCCGCTAGCCGAGTTGCCTCAGCAGCTACCCGCTCAAGACCTGAATACTGGTGCCGATAACTGTTCGGCAGGCGGGCAAGACGGCCGGCTTCAAACCGACACGAAGGGGAACGCATGAGCAGGATCAAACGGGGCTGGCAGCTGACCAAGAAGAGCTGGGGGGTCCTGCGCGAGAACCGGGCCCTGCTGCGGTTCCCGCTCTACGGCGGCGTCGCGATGATCCCGGCGACGATCCTCGTCCTCGGCCCCGGTCTCTACCTGATCGAGGACGGCGAGATCGCCCCCGGCGCGCCGCTGGTCGCCATCGGCCTCTACCTGCTCGCCTTCATCGGCTTCTACTTCAGCGTCGGGCTCGCCGCCTGCGCCGACAAGATCTTCCGCGGCGAGCAGGCGACCGTCGCCGACGGCATGGCGGTGGCCCGCAGCCGGACCGGCAAGATCGCCGGCTGGGCGGCGCTGGCGACGACGGTCGGCCTCCTGCTCAACCTCCTCGCCGAGGAAGGTGGAATCTTCGGCTCCATCGTCGGGCGCCTGCTCAGCGTCGGCTGGTCGCTGATCACCTTCCTCGCCGTCCCGGTGATCGCCTTCGAGGGAACGTCCGCCATCCCCACCCTGAAGCGCTCGTCGAGCCTGTTCAGGGAGCGCTGGGGGCAGCAGATCACCGGCAACATCGCGATCGGCGGCGCGGTCTTCCTGTTCGGCATCCTGCCCTCCGCCCTGGTGGTCGGCGCCGGCGTCCTGCTCTGGAGCGCGAGCGGCTTCGGCGGCGCCATCCTCATCATCGTCGGCGTCATCGGCATCGCGATCTCCGCGCTGATCTCACAGGCTCTGAGCGGCATCTTCGGCGTCGCCCTCTACCGCTACGCGACCGAGGGCGCGGCCGTCGGCGGCTTCACGTCCGAGGAAATGGAATCGGCGGTCAAGCGCAAGAAGGGCGCGGGGCCCGCGCCGGCGACGATCTGATTCGACTGGACCCACCGCCCGAAGGCCGTTAGGTTCCTCCAATGAGGCGGATCCTCATCCTGGCCGCAGCGGCCGCCGCACTTGCGCTCGCGGCCTTCGCAGGCGGCGCGCAGGGGGCGGACGACCGGAGCGCGGCAGCGGCCGGCACCGAGGACACGATCCCGCCGGATCCCTACATCCGGGCGCGCAAGCGCCAGGACAAGAACACCGCGCTGAAGAAGGGCATCCAGACGACCTGCGGGACCGAGGACGACGAGCGCCCGGTCACCTGCACGATGTCGGCGAGCCTCGGGGGCAAGCTCGTCGCTCGCGAGACCGATGAGATCGTCGCGCCCTTCAACCGCGTGCAGTTCCACCTCCAGCTGGACAAGAAGGTCAAGCACGAGATCCGGTCCACCGAGAAGTCCGTCACGATCAAGCTCTTCCTCGAGGTCGAGGACGAGGCCGGCAACGTCGGCACGGCGAAGCGCAACACCAAGCTCGTCAAGGACCTCTTCGGCTAGAGGATCGCCGGCCGTTCCTCGGCCGGGCCCCTCCCCGGGCCCTCGATCCGTCGCAGGTTGCGCGTCTCGCGCGGCAGCGTCCCCGCCACCGCGGCGACCGCGGCGACCGTCGTGCCGGCCACGAGGACCTCGACCGCGCCGAGCGAGTTCGCCAGCGGCCCGGCCAGGACGAAGCCGAGCGGCAGCAGGCCGAGCGACACCATCCAGTCGTATGAGGTGACCCGCGAGAGCTTGTCGGGAGGGATCCGCTCGGCGAGCGCCGTCAGCCACCAGGTCTCGAACAGGGCCAGGCCGACCCCGCCGGCGACCACCAGCGGCAGGACCGCGGCCAGCGGAACGCCGAGCGCGAACACCAGGATGCCGGGCGGCCAGATGCAGGCGAACAGCATGGCGAGCCGCATCGGGTGCAGCGGGCGCCAGCGGATCGCGAGCAGCGAGCCGACGATCAGGCCCGCCCCGAGGCAGGCCTCCATCACGCCGAAGATGCCGACGCTCCCGTAGTGCTGCTCGGCGACCACGGGGCCGAGGACGAAGAACGGCCCCACACCGAAGCAGACGGTGACCGAGAACGACGCCAGCGTCGCCCAGATCCACACCCGCGAGCGAACCTCGGCGTAACCGGCGCGGAGCTCGCTCCACATCCCACCGGCTCGCTCGAGCTCCGCGGCGGCCTCCTCGGCCGCGCTCAGCTCCCGCCGCCGCGGCCTGATCCGGATCGTGAACAAGGCGCTGACGACGAAAGTCGCGGCATCGATCGCGAACGCCATGCCGGCGCCGACGCCGAGCACCAGCACCGTCGCCAGAGCCGGGCCGGCGAACTCGGCGACGTTGTTCGACATCCCGATCAGCGCGTTGGCCTCCTGGATCTCGGGCTCGGGGACCGTCTGCGGGACGAGCGCCGTTGCGGCTGGGCGGAAGAACGCCTCCGCCGTGCCGAACAGGATCTCGATCACGATCACCTGCCAGACCTGTGCCTCGCCGAGGAAGATCAGCGCCGCAAGCGTTCCGTGCAGGACGAAACGGACGAGGTCGGTGACGACGATCAGCTGCTTGCGCGGGAGCCGGTCCGCCCAGACCCCGCCGATCAGAAGGAAGGCGACGAGCGGGAGCGCGTGCGCCGCGAGCACGAGGCCGAGGTCGGTCGCGTCGCCGGTCAGGTCGGTGATGAACAGGGCCAGCGCGACCGTGATGATCCGGTCGCCCAGCATGCTGAACGACTGCGCCAGCCAGAGCAGGCGGAACTCGCGATGCCGGAGCACCTGGAGGAGGTCGCGGGCGTTTCCCATGCGGCTATGCCAGCACAGGCGGCGCCGCGCGGCTAGGTGACGGCGGGGGCGACCTCGGGTGAGCCCGGTCCGGCCGACGGATACTCGCCCTCGACCATGTCGCAGAAGGCCTCCACCAGCGCGGGATCGAACTGCGTGCCGGCGCAGCGCCTCAGCTCGGCGAGGGCCTCCGCCGGCGAGACCGCCTCCTTGTAGGCGCGCGCGGAGGTCATCGCGTCGAACGTGTCGCAGATCGCGATGATCCTCGAGCCGAGGGGGATCTCCTCGCCGGCGATGGCGTCCGGATAGCCGTTGCCTTCCCAGCGCTCGTGCGAGGAGCGCACCAGCCGGCCGACGGGGCGCAGGGCCGGAGTCGCGCCGAGGATGCGATCGCCGATCAGCGTGTGCCGGTGCATCAGCTCCCATTCGGCGTCATCGAGGGGGCCGGGCTTGTGGAGGATCTCGTCGGGGATGGCGATCTTGCCGACGTCGTGGAGCTCGGCGGCGCGAACGAGGATGTCCTGCGACTCCGCGTCGAGGGACAGCCTGCGCCCGAGCTCGGTGCACAGCCTGGCGACGCCCTCGCTGTGGTCGCCGAGCGACGGCTCGCGCTCCCGGAAGATCCGCATCAGCACGTCGTGAGTCTGCTTCTCGGTGCTCGGTGAGCGTCTCGACTTCTCCGCGTACATGAGCCGGTCGGCGTCGCGGAGCGCCTCCTCGGCGGTCAGCGACCCGGGCGAGACGACGAGCCAGCCGCCGGAGGCGCCGATCGCGAACCCCTCCCCCTCCTCCTTCAGCGACTCGCGCGCCGCCTCGAAGATCGAAGCAGGACGGCGGGAGCGAAGCTCGGCGAGGACGCAGAACTCATCCCCCCCGAGGCGGTAGGCCGATCCCTGAGGCTCCACGGCCATTGTCAGGCTCTTGCCGAGCCGGCGCAGCAAGGCGTCGCCGGCAGGATGGCCGAAGGTGTCGTTGTACGCCTTGAAGCCGTCGAGGTCGAACAGCGCGAACACGTACCCGCCCCCGCCTGGGAACCCGGTCTCGAGAGCGCGATCGAGATCCGCGAACAGCGCTCGCCTGTTGCCCAGGCCGGTCAGCGCGTCGGTGATCGTGTCGGAGTGCAGGGCGTTGACGAGCCGGTCGTTCTCGCGGTAGCTGAGGCCGAGGCGCAGCGCCACGATCATCAGCGTCACCGCCGCGAGCCAGACCGAGATGCCGCGCAGGCGCTCGAAGTGGTCCCAGACCAGCA
>JAWVEZ010000113.1:0-8811 GCA_033856455.1 Solirubrobacterales bacterium
CGCCTACACCGCGGCCAAGGCTGGTTTGCGGCTCGTCTCCGACTCGCTGGCGGCGGCGCTCGGGCCGCGCGGGATCCGCGTCAACGCAGTCGCACCCGGGTTCATCGAAACGCCGATGACCGGCCCCGACGCCCCCGGCTCCAAGGATTGGCTATCGGCCCGCATCCCGCTGCGCCGCTGGGGCCGCCCGGAGGAGGTGGCGGGCCCAATCTGCTTCCTGCTCAGCGACGCCGCCAGCTACGTCTCGGGAACGACGCTGATCGTCGACGGCGCGCTGCTGGTCGGGGTTCTGCGCGAGGCTGAGTCTTGAGCAATGGCATTTGGCTAGGCTCTAGTCCATGCCGGACACCGCCTCCGACAGTGGCGACGCACAACTGGAGCTGGTGCTGCGGCCGATCCGGTCCCGCAACCTGTTCGAGGAGACGATCGGCCGGCTCAGCCAGACGATCCAGCTGGGTATGGTCGAGCCGGGAGACCGGTTCCCGCCGGAGCGGGAACTGGCAGAGATGCTTGGAGTCAGCCGGGTGGTGGTGCGGGAAGCGCTGCGGGCGCTCGAGCAGACCGGGAGGATCGAGATCCGCCGCGGTCGCCAGGGCGGCGCCTTCGTCACAAAGCCGCGGGCCAGTCCTCGCTCGGACGCCAGCGCTCGCCGGATCGTGCGCCAGCTCGGACAGTCGCTGAACGACCTCTTCGAGTACCGCTGGGCGATCGAGCCGGCGGCCGCGAGCATCGCGGCGGAGAAGGCGGTCGAGTCCGACGTCGTTCATCTGCGCCAGGTCTTCGAGGCGTCGACGCAGACGACGCCCGAGGGTTTCCGGGCAGCCGACGTGAGGATTCACCTGGTGATTGCCGAGATTGCCCAGTCGACGCTGGTCGCCAGCGCGGTCGCCGAAGTCCAAGCCCGCTTCAGCGAGCTCTTCCTGGCGATCCCGATCCTCGGCGAATCGATCCGCCACTCCCACGATCAGCACCTGGTGGTGATCGAGGCAATCGCGGCGGGCGATCGCGGAGCTGCCCGGGAGGCGATGGAAGAGCACGTCCTCGCTTCCCAGGAGTTGATCCGGGCGCTTGCCTGAGCTGGGCCATGTGCATTCGTATGCCTGTAGACCATTAGACCGAAGCCCTGTAAAATCTGAGCATGGGTCAAGGAGAGGCGACCAGCGTCGCCGAGGACAGCTTCGGCATCAGCCCGATCAAGCCGCCGTCTGCCTACGAGCTGGTGGTCGATCAGATCCGCCGGGCGCTCGCTCTGGGCAGGTTCAATCCCGGCGACATGCTTCCGTCCGAGCGGGGGCTGGCGCAGCAACTGGGGGTCTCGCGGACGGTCGTGCGCGAGGCGATTCGCGTGCTCGAGGGCGAGGGCCTGCTCGAGGTGACCCGCGGCGCCACGGGCGGCAGCCGCGTGCTGCCGGCCGCCGGCTCCCAGCGCCTCTCGGCCGAGGAGCGTCGTCGTCAGGGCGAGGAGATCGAGCAGATCACCGAGTTCCGGCTCGCCAACGAGTGCGCCGCCGCCCGCGGCGCGGCGCAGAATCGGACCGACGAGGAGTCCGAGCGCCTGCAGCAGCTGGTCGCCCTGCAGGAGGGGCTGCTCGACGCCGCGGCGGTGACCGACGACGAGCTCGAGCGGACCCGCCTCACCTCGCGCTTCATCGAAGTCGACAACCGCTTCCACCTCTCGGTTGCGGCCGCCAGCCACAACCATTTCCTCGCCGACGCGGTCGAGACCGCCCGGATCAACATGCGCAAGCCGATCGGGGCGATCTTCGCGACCACCACCGAAGACGTGAACTTCCAGCACCGCGAGATCGCCGACGCGATCGCCGGCCACGATCCGGAGGCCGCCGAGGCGGCGATGCGCAACCACATCCGCTCGACCCGGGCGACCCTGCTCGAGCACCTGGCCAGCAACGCGGCCAAGCGCTGAGTCCGGGGTCAGTCGCCGGTCGACTCGCGCAGGATGCCGACGGTGAGGCCGCCGTCGACGACCAGGGTCGTCCCGGTCACGTAGGCGGCGGCGTCGCTGAGCAGGAAGGCGATCGCCGAGGCGAGCTCCTCCGGCTTCGCCCAGCGGCCAAGCGGGATCCGGGCCGCGAGCCACTCGCGCGCCTGTGACTGTTCGTGCGTCGTCATCGGCGTTTCGACGAAGCCCGGGGCCACCGCGTTGACGCGGATGTTGCGCCGCCCGAGGGCGGCCGCGAGCGAGTCGGAGGCCATCGCCAGCCCTGCCTTGGCGGCGCTGTAGGCAGGGGTGATCGCGCCGGTCGAGGCGAGCACCGTGCGGGCGGCGACGCTGGTGATGTTGACGACGGCGGCGCCGTCCGGGTCGAAGTCCTCGAGCAGCGCCTGGGTGAGCAGGAACGGCGCCGTCAGGTCGAGCTCGACGACCCGGCTCCAGTCCTCGGCCGAGATCTCGGGGAAGTCGGTCCGCGGCGTCACCGCCGCGCCGTTGACGAGTCCGTGCAGGGTCCCGCAGGAGGACCGGATCGTCGCGATCGCCGCCTCGAGATCGGCAAAGTCGACCGCGATCGCCACGCCGCCCACCGCGGCCGCGACGGCCTCGGCCCCCTCGGCGTCGCGGTCGACGACCAGCACCTCGGCGCCGCGGTCGCCGAGGTAGCGGGCGGTGGCGCCGCCGATCCCGCCGGCGCCGCCGGTCACGAGGATGCGCCGGCCCTCGAAATCCATGCCGCTCATGCGCACTCGAACGAGCGGCGCCGCTCGATGTCGGAGACCTGCTTCTCGTAGACCGCGAGCTCGTTCTCGCCCATCGCGACGAGGTGGTCCACCGCCGCGTCGCCGAAGATCTCGCGGGCGGGCTTGCTGCTTCGGAGGTTCTCCAGCGCTACCGGCATCGTGTGCGGCAGCTTCTCCCCGGGGAAGCCGGCGGTCGTGATCGGCTCGCCGATCGGCTCGAGCTCGTGATCCATGCCGTACAAACCAGCGCCGACGACCGCCGCGAGCGCCAGGTAGAAGTTGGCGTCGGCGCCGGGGATGCGGTTCTCGACGTGCAGCGAGGGCCCCCGCCCGACCTGGCGGAAGGGAACGGTGCGGACGTCGAGGCTCCAGGCGTTGGTGGTCGGCGCGAAGGTCTCCGGGTCCAGGCGCTTGAACGAGTTGACGCTGGGACAGACGAACGGCATCAGGTCGGGGGCCAGCGCCATCATGCCGCCGAGCCAGTTGCGCCCGGTCTTGCCGAGGCGGGTGGGGTCCTGCTCGTCGGCCATCGCGCTCTTGCCCGTCTCCAGCTCCCAGAGGCTCGAGTGGACGTGCCCGGAGGAGGAGCCCTCCTCCTCGGAGTAGCGCGCCATGAACGTCGCCGCGACCCCGTGCTTGATGCAGACCTGCTTGGTGATCAGCTTGAACAGCGCGATCCGGTCGGCGGCCTCCATCGCGTCGGAGTAGGTGAGCGTGAGCTCGAGCTGGGCCTTGCCCCACTCGTGCTTGATCGACTCGAGCGGGACGCCGGAGTCGATGCAGGTCCGGCGGATCTCCGCGATCAGCGGGTCGATCAGGCCGATGTGGAGGATCGAGTAGTCGCTGGCCGATTCCCCCAGCCGGTCGAGGTTGACGAAGTTCTTGGCTCGCGCCGAGGCGTAGGTCTCGGCGAAGACGAAGAACTCGGTCTCGATCGCGCAGACGACGCCGAGCCCCCGCTCCGCCGCGCGCGCCAGTTGGCGCGAGAGCAGCCGGCGCGGCAGCTCGTCGGCCGACTCGCCGCTGGCCCAGGCGCCGTCGGCGAAGACGATCGCCGTCTTCTCGAAGGTGGCGAGCCGTCGCAGCGAGCGCCAGTCGGTCTGCATGTGCATGTCGGCCCAGCCGTTGGCGGCGCCGATGTTCGGCCCCTCGAGCATGTCCCAGTCGTTGTCGTAGACAAGCGTGCCGGAGGAGAACTCCATGCTGCCCTCGGCGAGGAACAGCTCCGCCGGCATGCTCTTACCGAAGAGTTTGCCCTGGATGTCGGGGGTGGCGAGGATCACCGCCTCGATCTCACCCGAGGCGGCCAGCTGTACGAGCTCCTCCCGGGTCAGCTTCTCGGCGGGCCAGCGGGCCAGCGCGTCGAGCGCCTGTGGGTCGACCGCCGGCGGGCGTTCGTGGTTCACCTCGACACTTCCCATGCATCTCTCCTCTCGCCTCCGAGCTTCGAAGCTCGGGAATAGGAAGCAAAGTATACCAATGACCCAATGGCTCTGGCAAGGGCCAGATCGCCCCGGGGCTCACCGGCGCAGATCGTCGAGGAAGACGTCGTAGAGGCTCCAGGCGCGATCGCGCGCCGCGGCGGCTTCGGTTTCGAGGTTGTGGCGCATCCTCGCCCGGGTCGCCGCGTCGAGGTCGGCGCCCTCTTTCAGGATCCAGGTCTCGAGCGTCTCCAGGTCGACCTCAGGATGGAACTGGACGCCCCAGTCCTTCTCGGTTCGGAACAGCGCTGGCCCGCGCGGCGTCCGCCCCAGCAGCTCGGCTTCCGCGGGGACGTCGAAGCGGTCTTCGTGCCAGAAGAACCAGGGACCTGCCGGGACCTCGATGCCGCTGCTGAGATCGAGGTCATACCAGCCGATCTCGCGTTCCTCGGCGAGCTGGGTCTCGGCGCCGAGCGAGAGTGCCAGCGACTGCGAGCCGAAGCAGATCCCGTAGACCGGCGTGCCCGACCGGTGGGCGGCGGCGAGGACGCCGAGCTCACGCGCCAGCCAGGGCAGCTCGTCGTCGTAGCTGTGGTCGGGCGACCCGAGCGAGGCGACGAAGGCGACGTCGGCAAGGTCCGGGACCTCCCAGCGGCCGTCCGTGGTCAGTACCTCGAGCTCGAAGCCGCGGGCCTCCGCCCACTCGCCGAAGTTGCCCGCCGCGGCGTCGGGCTCGTGCTGGAGGACGATCGCCCGCTCAGCCATGGCCGGCGGCGAATTCGATGAACTCGACGGTGACCCCGTCGGGGTCGGACGCGTAGAAGGCTTTCGCCCCGGTCCACTCGCCTCGGGTCAGGGTTGCCGGGCGGGAACGCGTCGCCACGCCGGCTTCTTCGAGGCGGCGGTGCAGCTTCTCGATGTCGACGTCGACCGTGAGGGCGAAGTGGACGTCGCCGGGGTCGCAGGTGCGGGAGGAGGTCGGCTTCCCGCGCGGATCGAGGTACTCGAACAGCTCGAGGAAAGCGTGCTCGCCGAGCGCGATCTCGGCAAAGCGCAGTCGTACCGGGCCGAGCCCGATGATCTCCCCGTGGGCGGGGGACTCCTCCGAGCTGAGCTCGCCCTGGTCGAGCACCTCGAGCCCGAGCAGGTCTCGATAGAAGGCGAGTGAGCGGTCGAAGTCGGCGCAGGTGACCGAGACGTGGTTGAGGCGCAGTGGGCTCATCGGCTCACCTGCCCGCCGATCACCGGCAGGGTCGTGCCGCTGACGTAGGAGGCGGCGTCGGAGGCGAGGAAAGCGATCGCGTTCGCGACCTCGGCTGGCGAGGCCAGGCGGCCGATCGGGTACTCGGCGATCGCCTCGTCCATCAGCTTGCCGCCGTCGCCGCCGTTCAGCTCGGCCCGGCGCTCGTAGAAGTGCGCGAGCATCGGCGTGTCGACGAGCCCGGGTGCGACCGCATTCACCCTGATCCCGGCCCCGGTCAGCTCGCGGGCGAGGGACTGAACCAAGCCGACCACGCCGAACTTGGAGGCGCAGTAGGCGCTCGCCTCCGGAACCCCCTCGATCCCGGACTGCGAGGCGACGCAGACGATCGCGCCGTTGCCCGACTCGCGCAGCCGGGGCACCGCGTGGCGGACCGGTAGGAAGGTGCCGACGAGGTTGACCTCGAGGGTGCGGCGGAACGCCTCTGGGCTCAGCTCTTCGATTGGGGCGACGGTGAGGATGCCGGCGTTGGCGATCAGCGTGTCGAGGCCGCCGAGCAGTCGCTCCGCCTCGGCGATGGCCTCGGCGACGGCCCCGTCGTCGACGACGTCGAGCGCCAGGGCGTGGGCCGTGTGGCCATCCCGCTCGAGCTCAGCCGCAAGCCGGGATACCGGCTCCCGGTCGAGGTCGGTGAGGACGACCGCCGCACCGCCGGCGCAGAGCCGCTGCGCCACCGCGGCGCCGATTCCGCCGCCGGCGCCGGTGATCAAGCACCGCCTCCCGGTCAGCTCGCTGGCCGTCTGAGTCATTTCTACTCCTCCTCCTTAGCCACTTTCGGCCTAATTGGGCATGTATCCCTACCTTATTCCATAGATTCCCTTGACAGCGCTTTTGGGCGGATGGTAGAAAGGTCTACATAAAGGTCCAAGGACCGAAATAATCGTTGCTCCGAGTGGGATCGGAGGAGGGGAGATGTCCGTGACGCAACCGAGTTCAGCCAAGCAGGAACACCTCGAGCGCAATGCGCTGGGAGTGCCCAGTGTCGTATTTCTGGTTCTCGCCGCCGCCGCGCCGCTGGGCGCGATGCTCGGCTCGGCCCCGTTCGCGATGGCGTTCGGCAACGGCCCGGGGGTCCCCGGGACCTTCGTGCTCGCCGCCCTCGCCCTCGCCTGCTTCGCCGCCGGCTACGCGGCGATGAGCCGGCGCATCACCAACGCCGGCGCCTTCTACGCCTATATCGGCCGCGGCCTCGGCCGTACCACGGGCGTCGCCGCGGCGCACGTCGCCTGGATCTCCTACCTGGCGGTGGCGATCGGCGTGTTCGCGATCTTCGGGATCTTCGCCCACTCGATCTTCAACGAACAGTTCGGGATCGAGATGGAATGGTACGTCTGGGCTCTGCTCGCGATCGCGGTTGTCGGGCTGCTCGCCTACCGCCGGATCGAGCTCAGCGCCAAGGTGCTCGGCGTCTGCCTCGTCGCCGAGGCGCTGCTGCTGTTGGTGATGGACGTCGCCGTCCTCTCCGAGAAAGGACTCTCGGCGTTCTCCCTCTCCTCCTTCTCGCCCGAGGTGGTCTTCTCCGGCTCGGCCGGGGTTGCGATCCTCTTCGTCTTCACCTGCTTCATCGGCTTCGAGGGGACGGCGATCTACGCCGAGGAGACCAAGGAGCCGAAGAAGACCGTCTCCCGGGCGACCTTCATCACGATCGCGATCATCGGCGTCTTCTACGCAATCACCTCCTGGTCGGTGGTCAGCTACTACGGCAACGCGGCGCTCCAGGGGGTCGCCGAAAAGGACACCGAAGGTTTCATCTTCGCGATCACCGACCAGACGCTCGGGACCTTCGCCTTGGACCTGATGCAGGTCCTGTTGTGCATCAGCTTCTTCGCTTCGGCGCTGGGGATCCTCAACAGCGCCGCCCGCTACCTGTTCGCGCTCGGTCGCGAGGGGATCCTGCCCCGCAGGCTGAGCAAAGCGCATCCGCGCCACGAATCCCCCTACATCGCGGTGGTCGTCGCGATCGCGATCTCGGCCGCCTTCGTGCTCATCCAGGTGATCGGCGGCGGCGATCCCTATCTCACCCTGGCTGCGGCGATGCTCGCCTTCGGAACCGTCGGCATCGTTGCCCTGCAGGGCGCGACTGCGCTCGCCGCGGCGGTCTTCTTCATCCGCGAGAAGGACCGTCACGTGATCACTCACGTGGTTCTGCCGCTGATCGGTGCCGCCGCCCTGCTGGCTGCCTGCTACCTGGGGATCGACCAGTACAGCCTGCTCACCGGCAGCGAAACGGGTTGGCAGAACCAGCTTCCCTGGGTGCTCGTCGCGGCTGCCCTGTTCGGAGTTGGCCAGGGTCTCTGGTTGCGGCGCAACCGCCCGCAGGAGTTTGACGAGCTGGGGGAGTCGGTGGACGACGAACCCGTAGCCGGTGGCGAGCTCGCCCCCGAGCCGAGCGGGGCGGGCTGAGTCGTCTCGATGGGACCAGCGTCGGCACGCGACTGCGCCCAGCGATTCGGATGCGCTGGGCGCAGTCGCCGACGTTCAGGGAGCCAGCAGGCTCTCGGCCCGCTTGCCCTCGGGCAGGTTCTGGTCGGCGTGGTAGCTCGACCGCACCAGGGGCCCCGCCGCGACCGACTCGAAGCCGAGCTCGTAGGCCGCCTTCTCCAGCGCCTCGAACTCCTCCGGGTGCCAGTAGCGGACCACCGGCAGGTGGTTCTCGGTCGGCCGCAGGTACTGGCCGACGGTGAGGACCTGGACCTTGTGCTCGCGCAGCTGGCCGAAGGTGTCGACCATCTCCTCGAAGCTCTCGCCGAGCCCGACCATCAGCCCGGACTTGGTCACGACCTCGGGCCCGCCCATCTCCTTGGCCATCTTCAGGACCCGGGCCGAGCGCGGGAACTGGGAGCCGCGACGGGCGATCGGGTAGAGCCGCGGCACGGTCTCGACGTTGTGGTTGAAGACGTCGGGGCGCTCGTGCACGACCTTGGCCAGCGGCATCTCCTGGCCGCGGAAGTCGGGGGTGAGGATCTCGACCTTGCAGTCGGGCGCCTGCTGGCGGATCGAGCGGATCACGCCGACGAAGGCGGAGGCGCCGTAGTCGGGCAGGTCGTCGCGGTCGACCGAGGTGACGACGGCGTGGCGCAGGCCCATCAGCGCCACCTGCCGGGCCACCCGCGCCGGCTCCAGCGGGTCGTTCCAGGTCGGCTTGCCGGTCTGCACGTTGCAGAAGCCGCAGCGGCGGGTGCAGACGTCGCCGAGGATCATGAAGGTCGCGGTGCCCCGCTCCCAGCACTCGCCGACGTTGGGGCAGTTGGCCTCCTCGCAGACGGTGTGGAGGTTGTCGTCGCCGATCGTCTGCTTGAGCCGCCGGTAGTTGGGGCCGCCCGGCGCCGGCACCTTCAGCCACGGCGGCTTGCGGGCGCGCTTGAAGGGGACGGTGCCCTCGGCGCTCGCCGCGGTGCCGCCGGGCTTGGCGCGCGAGCGGGTGACGTGGAGGCG
>JAWVEZ010000114.1:0-3034 GCA_033856455.1 Solirubrobacterales bacterium
CGCGGCAACGGGAGGGGCTCGCCCGTGGCCGTCGTGAACTCCGGGGACGCAAGCCACGTCCCGACGATCCGGCTGGTTCTGGAAACGGCTGTCGGAACGGCGTTGACGGGTGCTCCCGCACCACGCAGGCGACGAACCTCCTTGCGGTGAATCCCCGTGAGGAGGCTCACGCGGCTATCGGTCTGCTCTTTTCCCTCCAGGGCGAAGTCGTGCTCGGCGACGTTCACGTACAGCTCGCGCAGCAGCTCCGTGAGAGCCGGAAACGTCACCCCCGCACGGATCAGCAGCCGCACCAAGGGCCGCAGCACGCGTGCGAGCGGCCCGTGCAGGCGGCGGGCGTCGAGCTCTGGAGGGGGCGTATCCACGAACCCCCTGTATCACTATGCGCGTGGGATTTCATCCCACTTTTTTGTTGACGCCGGGTCGCGACTCGGGCAACAAAGTTCCCGTGGGCAATCTTCCCACGAGGAGAGATCAGATGCGTAAACTCGCTTTCGCCGCCGCCATCCTGACCGCCGCCGCTGCAGTCACCCCCGCATCCGCCCTCGACGGCACCGTCGGCGGTGGCGTGAGGATCGACGCACGCGGCCTGCAGCCCTTCGCCGGAGGCAACTTCGGCGCTTCAGGCAACGTGGGGTCGGGCGCTTCGGGCTATGCCGGCGGCGGCGCTGGCGGCTCCGGTTACCCTGGCGCTGGCGCCGGGTACGGCGCAACCCTTGGAGGCGGCGCTCGGGCCGGCTTCGGAGCGTCCGCCGGAGCGGGAGCGGGCCTCAGCGCCGGCAGCCTCGGTGCCGGCGCAGCCGGTACGCTCGGCGGCGGCCTCCGTCTGCGCTGAGCCACGACTTCCGATTTTATCGCAGCGGGAGGAGGCCTGCAGCCTCCTTCCGCACTCACCTGGAGAACGGCAATGATCGACCGCAACGCCGCCGGA
This sequence comes from Solirubrobacterales bacterium, assembly GCA_033856455.1. GTDB lineage: Bacteria > Actinomycetota > Thermoleophilia > Solirubrobacterales > 70-9 > VAYN01. Next base: position 932 of record JAWVEZ010000114.1, read on the forward strand.
CGGCTCGCTCTCGTGCTCACCGTCGCCGCGCTGGTCCTCAGCGGACCGCTGTTTTCGCCGCTGTTCTGAGCACAGCGGTCTTCAACAGACCCCGGAGACCGGACCGCAACTTAGGCTTCAAGCGGCCGAAGCCATCCGCTGGCGCAACTGGTCGAGGAGCGGCAGAAGCTCGCTCGCCGGCAGTGGCCGGCTGAACAAGTAGCCCTGCACCTCGGAGCAACCTTCATCACGAAGATGCTCGAGCTGCTGGTCGGTCTCGACGCCCTCGGCGGTAGTCGACATGCCAAGGTTCCTTCCCAGCCCCGCTACCGCCCTGACGATAGCGACGGAGTCGTTGTCGCCTGACATATCGCGCACGAAGGACTGATCGATCTTGATCTTGTCGAATGGGAAGCTGCGCAGGTAGCTGAGGGAGGAATAGCCCGTCCCGAAGTCGTCCATGGAGATCTGCACGCCGAGATCCTTGAGCGCGTGCAAGGTCTCCATCACGCTTTCGCTATCCTGGAGAAGCACGCTCTCGGTGATCTCGAGCTCGAGCCGGCTGGGTCGCAGGCCCGAGGCGGCGAGCGCAGAGGTGACGGCGAGCGCCAGCCCGCGGCTTTTGAATTGAGCCGGGGAGATGTTGACGGCGACCTTGAGGTCGTCGGGCCAGCCGACGGCCTCGGCGCACGCTTGCCGCAGCACCCACTCGCCGAGCGGCACGATCGTCCCGGTCTCCTCCGCGAGGGGGATGAACTCGGCCGGTGAGATCATGCCGCGTGTGGGATGATTCCAACGCAGCAGGGCTTCGAACGCGCAGACTTCGTTCAAGGCAAGGTTCACGACGGGCTGGTAGAAGAGTTCGAACTCGTTGGTGATGAGGGCCTTGCGCAAATCGAGCTCCAAGGTCCGGCGAGCCTGCATCTTCGCATCCATCTCGGGCTCGAAGAGCCGGTACAGCCCGCGCCCGTCGGCCTTTGCGCGATAGAGAGCGAGGTCTGCGGCCTTCAGGAGGCCTTCGCCCTGCTCGCTGTCGCCCGGAGCAAGGGCGATGCCGATGCTCGCGCCGATCACCACCTGGTGGCCATCGAGGTCGAAGGGGCTGGAGAGGGCGGCGATGATGCGCTGGGCGAGAACGATGGCGCCGCGAGGCTGCTCGGCCGCGACCGCCACGACCGCAAACTCGTCTCCCCCCAGTCGGGCGACGACGTCGGTCTCCCGGGCGCACTCGCGCAGGCGCTCGGCAACCATCTTGAGGAGCTTGTCGCCGATCGGATGGCCGAGCGTGTCGTTGACCTCCTTGAACAGGTCGAGGTCGATGCACAGCAAGGCCAGATCCTCGCCGCGCCTCCCTCCCCGCGCGAGCTCCTGCCCGAGGTGCTCCTGGAAGAGCACCCGGTTCGGCAACCCGGTGAGCGCGTCGTGCCGGGCCATGTGCAGAAGTTGCGCCTCCAGGCGCTTGCGCTCCTCGAGGTGCTCTAGGAGATCGTTGAAAGCGGTGCCCAGGGTCGCGACTTCGTCGTTGCCCTTGACGCGCAAGCGGACGCTGGCCTCGGCGTTCTTGATCGCGACCACGTCGCGCGTGAGGTTCGTAATCGGGTTGATCACGATGCGCTCCACCAGAAGCATGACCACGAGCGTGAGCGTACCGATGACGAGCGCGGGCTGGCTGAAGTCCGACCCCCCATCGCCGTTCGTCGCCTGCAATCCGACGCCGGCGAGGCAGCCGAACGCCAGCCCCAGCAGCAGCACCACTGCGAACTTTCCGCGAATAGAATGAAGCATTGCAGTCTGCCTCGCTATGCCGGCCGACCCCGGCGTTCAGCCGGAAGCTGTACCCGCCAAAGCGAAACGGCCGCTTAAGCAGCCAAGTTAGCGAAGGGCTAATGAGGGCCCAGAAAGACGGGCCGTGTTGGTCTCATCCGCGGTCTGCCCGATCTGGAACTCTTCGAACCGATGCAGCTCTTCCTCCACCCGAGCCTTATGGGCGCCGGCTGATCTGGGATGGAGCCAGGTCCATTGCTGGACGTGAAGCCGGCCTTTGCGACGATCGGCCTTGAGGTCGATCGCCGCCACAATCGCGTCGCCCACGAGCACCGGCAGGGCGAAATAGCCGAAGCTCCG
>JAWVEZ010000115.1:0-10802 GCA_033856455.1 Solirubrobacterales bacterium
GGCTCGGACCTGCGCCGCGAGACGGTGCTGGCGCTGGAGAAGATGGGCATCCACGTCGAGTACACCCACCACGAGGTCGGCCCCTCCCAGCACGAGGTCGACATGCGCTACAAGAACGCGCTCGAGATGGCCGACGACTGCATGACCTACCGCATCGTCGTCAAGGAGTACGCGATGAAATACGGCTACCACGCGACCTTCATGCCGAAGCCGCTGTTCGGCGAGAACGGGTCCGGGATGCACGTCCACCAGTCGCTCTCCAAAGACGGCAGGAACGCCTTCTACGACGAGGACGACCCCTACTACCTGTCGGCCACGGCGAAGTCGTTCATCGCCGGCCAACTCAAGCACGCGCGCGAGATCTCGCCGCTGTTCGCCCAGTGGGTCAACTCCTACAAGCGCCTGGTGCCGGGCTACGAGGCGCCGGTCTACCTCGCCTGGTCGCGGCGCAACCGCTCGGCGCTGATCCGGGTGCCGCTGTACCACCCCGGCAAGGAGGCCGCGACCCGGGCCGAGCTGCGCTGCCCGGACCCCGCCGCCAACCCCTACCTGTGCTTCGCCGGGATGCTGCAGGCCGGCCTCGAAGGGATCGAGAAGGGCTACGAGCTGCCGGAGCCGATGGAGCAGAACCTCTACCACCTCTCCCAGGAGGAGCTGGCCCACCAGGGCATCGAGCAGCTGCCCTCGACCCTGGGCGAGGCGATCGAGCTCGCCGCCGACTCGGAGCTGGTCCTGCGCACCCTCGGCGAGCACACCTTCCGCCGCTTCGTCGAGATCAAGCGGCAGGAATGGGACGACTACCGGGTCCAGGTCACCCCGTTCGAGATCGAAAACTTCCTGCCGATCCTCTAACCGTGCCGACGCTCCACGTACTGCGCGTCTTCACCGGCGAGGACGGCGCCCACGGCAACCCGCTCGGGGTCTTCCTCGACGGCGCCGAGGTGCCGGCGGAGCGGCGGCAGGCGGTCGCCCGCGAGCTCGGCTTCTCGGAGACGGTCTTCGTCGACGACCGCGGGCGCGGCGAGTGCCGGATCTTCACGCCGGGCCTGGAGCTGCCCTTCGCGGGCCACCCGACCGTCGGAACGGCCTGGCTGCTCACGCACGAGGGCGACCGGGTCGAGGTGCTGCGCCCGCCGGCGGGCGAGGTCGCGGTGCGTCGCGAGGGCGAGCTGACCTACGTCTCCGCCCGCGCCGAGTGGTCGCCGCCCTGGGGGCTGATCGAGCTCGACACGCCGGCCGAGATCGACGCGCTCGACGGCCCGCCCGGCGGCCGCGAAGACGAAATCTACCTCTGGGCCTGGGCCGATCGCGAGATGGGGGTGGTCCGCTCGCGCTGCTTCTCGCTTGCCGACGGGGTGGGGGAGGACGAGGCGACCGGATCGGCGGCAATCATGCTCGCCGCCGAGCTGAACCAGTCGCTGACGATCAACCAGGGCGATGGCTCGCTGCTCCACGCGGAACCCCTGGGTGGCGGCTGGGCCGAGGTCGGCGGCCGCGTCGTGCTCGACGAGCGCCGCGATTTCGCGGTCTAGCCGCGCTCGACGTTTCTTCCTGTCTTCAGGGAGGAAAGACGTCAGGCGTCGGGCCGCTCGCCGCGCGAGAGCGCCGAGGGCCACCAGAACTTGTCGCCGACGGTCAGCGCGATCGCCGGCACCAGGATGCTGCGGACGACGAAGGTGTCGAGGAGGACGCCGAAGGCGACCACGAAGCCGAGCTCGGTGAGGAAGGTGAGGGGGAGGACGGCGAGCACCGAGAAGGTGCCGGCGAGGACGATCCCGGCGCTGGTGATGACGCCGCCGGTGACCGCGAGGGCGCGCAGGATGCCCTGTTCGGAGCCGTGCTTTTCGGTCTCCTCGCGCGCCCGGGCGATCAGGAAGATGTTGTAGTCGACGCCGAGCGCGACCAGGAAGACGAAGGCGAACAGGGGTAACGACGGGTCCGAGCCGGGGAAGCCGAAGACGACGTCAAAGACGAAGTAGCCGACGCCGAGCGCGGCGAGGAAGCTGAGGATCACGGTCCCGACCAGGATCAGCGGCGCGACGACCGCGCGCAGCAGGCCGATCAGGATCAGGAAGACGACGAGCAGGATGATCGGCGGGATCACGATCGAGTCCCAGCCGGCGGCGTCGCGGACGTCGAATTCGACCGCGGTCGGGCCCCCGACCAGGGCCTCGGGTTCGGCCCCGTGCGCGGCGTCGCGGATCGGTTCGATCAGGTCGAAGGCCTCGGTCGAGTAGGGGTTCGGTTCGAGCGTTGCCTGGACGAGGACGCCCGGCGGCCCGGTGGCGACCGGGGGGGAGACCGCCTCGACGCCGCTGACCCCTTCGACCGCCTCGGTCACGGCGGCGACTTTGGCGGGGTCGGCGACGACGACGTCGGTTGGCGCGGTCGTGCCCGAGGGGAAGCTGAGGTTGAGCAGGTCCTGGCCTTCGACCGATTCGACTTCCTCGCGGTAGGTGTCTTCGCTGGTCAGGTCGGTCGAGAAGCTGGCGAAGCCGGCGCAGAGGAGGACCAGCACGGCGATCGTGCCGAACATGACCCGGCGCGGTGAGACGGCGATCCGTTTGCCGAGCCGCGACCAGGCGCCGTGGGTGGCGTCGCTGGCGTGCTCGAGGCGGTGGCGGCGCATCTCGTAGGGCGTGAAGACGGCGCGGTCGAGGGTGCCGAGCACGAAGGAGGGGACCCGTCCGCGGCTGAGCACGCGGACCAGCGTGTTCAGCACCAGCAGCGCCAGCACCACCAGGCCCAGGGGCGGGACCAGGACCAGCAGGAGGACCACCGGGACGACGATCGCGAGGATCGCGAGGACCACCCGCCCGAGGGCTCCCGCGCCGGAGCCTTCGACGATCGTCCGCTGCGCGCGCTCGGAGATCTCGCCCCGCGGGGCGGTCTCCTCGGTGTGGGGGACGAAGGGCCAGAAGGCACGGCGGCCGAAGATCGTCAGCAGGGCCGGCAGCAGGGTCAGCATCGAGAGGGCCGCGCAGGCGATGCCGATCGCCGCGATCGGGCCGAGGCCGGAGGTCCCGTTGACCTTGGCGAGCATCAGGCAGAGCAGGGCGGCGATCACGGTCAGCGCCGAGGCGAAGATCGCCGGGCCGGCCGACTTCAGCGCGGTGCTCATCGCCTCGTATTTGTCGGCGGTGTGGTGGAGCTCCTCGCGGTAGCGGGCGACCAACAACAGCGCGTAGTCGGTCCCGGCGCCGAGCACCAGCACCGACATGATCGAGCTCGACTGGCCGTTGATCGTCACCCCGAGCTCGGAGACGCCGTAGCCGATCGAGCGCGAGAGGATCTCCGCGAAGATCACCGCGGTCAGCGGGATGAAGAGGAAGATCGGCGAGCGGTAGATGACGATCAGGAGGAAGATCACGAGGCTGACCGCGGCCAGCAGCAGGGTTCCGTTGATCCCTTCGAAGACTTCGATCGCGTCGGCCGAGAAGCCGGCGCCGCCGGTGATCTTCACCTCGAGCCCGGCGGGCTGGTCCTCGAGCTCCTCGCGCCAGAACTTGACGGGGTCGACGATCCGGTCGCCCTCGCCTTCGGCGTTGATGTAGGCGGTGACGATCGCGGCGTTGCCGTCTTCGGAGCAGACCGGGCCCACGAACGGGGTGTAGTCGGCGGGCTGGCCGGGGACCGTCGTGGTCGAGCTGGCGCAGCCCGGCGGGTTGCCGGCTTCGGCGCCCGGCCCGCCGCTGGATTTGCCGCCGGAGGCCGCGGTTTCGCCGTCCGCGAGCACCCCGGTGAACCTCTTCGAGGCCATCTTGCCGACGTCGGCTTCGATCTGTTCGAAGTCGGCGGGGGTGAGGCCGCCGGCGCGGCGGTAGACGATCACCGCGGTCGCGAGTTCGCCGTCCTGCAGCTCCTCGGTCGCGCTCAGCGCCTCCGTCGATTCGGCCGAGCCCGGCAGGTAGGAGGTCGCCTCGTTGCTTTCGGCGTCTTCGAACTTGCCGGGCAGGTTGGCGGCGCTGACGATGAAGAAGACCGCGATCCAGAGCCCGAAGACGACCCACTTGGATCGACGACCAGCGGGGAAGGTGAAGAGCGAACGGGACACTAGGCGCCATGCTCTCAAACGCCCCAGTCGCCCGCTTCTCCAAACGTGCGCTCTTTGGCGAGCCCGGTCGCGGCTACAGCTGCGACGCCAGCTCGCCGCTGCTGGTGACCGGCAGCCGGCAGGCGAAGTTCTCGCAGACGTAGGCGGCGGGCTTCCCTTCGACGGTCCCGCGGCCGCGCAGCAGCGGGGGCTCCTCGCTGCCCTCCGGCCCACCGGCGAGAACGACGTGGGGCCGGAACTCGGCGCGCACGGTGGCGGCCAGCGGCCCGAGATCGCCGCCGACCAGTGCCACCTCGCGGGTCGGAGCCAGCTGGAAGTCGAGCGCGCGCAGGAGGTGGCCGAAGCTGTGGGGGTGACCGAGGGCGGGCTGGGAGAAGAGGCGGAGGACGCCGATCGCCTCGGCTTCGTAGCGCCCCTCGCCGCTCAGCGCCGCCAGCCGCAGCAGGCCGAGCGCGGCGGCGCTGTTGCCGGAGGGGATCGGGTGGTCGCCGATCTCCTTGCGGCGGGCGATCAGCTCCTCGTGGTCGCTCGAGGTCGAGTAGAAGCCGCCGCGCTCAGGGTCGCCGAAGCGCGCGATCATCGTCTCGGCCAGCGCCCGGGCGCCCTCGAACCAGGTCGCTTCGAAGCTAGCTTCGTAGAGGGTCAGCAGCGCTTCCAGGAGGAAGGCGTGGTCCTCGAGGTAAGCGTTGAGGCGGGCGTCGCCGTCCTTGTAGGTGCGCAGGAGGCGGCCGTCGGAGTCGCGCAGCGTTTCCAGCAGGAAGGAGGCGCAGCCGGCGGCGGCGTCGAGGTAGTCGGGGCGGTCGAGCACCGCGCCGGCCTCGGCCAGGGCGCTGATCGCCAGCGCGTTCCAGGAAGTCAGCCGCTTGTCGTCGAGGCCGGGCCAGACGCGCTTGGCGCGCGCCTCGTAGAGCGCTTTGCGAGCCGCGTCGAGGCCGGGTGGCGGCTCGGAGGCCGCGCCGCCGGCGAGGTGGAGGATGTTCGCGCCCTCGAAGTTGCCGCGCTCGCCGACCCCGTAGAACTCCATCAAGCGCTCGGCATCCGCCTCGCTGTCCAGGGCGGCGCGGATCTGCTCCGGGGTCCAGACGTAAAAGCGCCCCTCCTCGCCCTCGGAGTCGGCGTCGAGCGCCGAGTAGAAGCCGCCCTCGGGGCCGCGCATCTCGCGCAGCATCCAGTCGAGCGTCTCCTCGCAGACCCGCCGGTAGCGCTCGTGGCCGAGCAGCTGCCAGCCGTGCAGGTAGGCCGGGGCGAGCAGGGCGTTGTCGTAGAGCATCTTCTCGAAGTGGGGGACGAGCCAGACCGCGTCGACCGAGTAGCGGGCGAAGCCGCCGCCGACCTGGTCGTAGATGCCGCCGGCCAGCATCGCGTCGAGCGTCTCCTCGGCCACCGCGCGCTCCTCGCCGCCGCCGCGCGAGAGCAGCAGCTCCAGAGCCGAGGCGGGCGGGAACTTGGGGGCGCCGCCGAAGCCGCCGTGGCGCCGGTCGGCGTCGCCGACGAGCCGCGCCACAGCCGCCGCGAGATCGTCCGCGCTCGGGAGGTCGGCGTTCGGTTCGACCGCGCCGACCGCGCCGAGCCGGGCGCGGGTGCCGGGGGCTTTCTCGCGGATCTCCTCACGCTGGCGGGTCCAGGCGTCGACGATCGCTTCCATCACCATCCGGAAGCTCGGCATGCCGCGGCTGTCGTCAGGCGGGAAGTAGGTGCCCCCGTAGAAGGGCACGCCGTCGGGGTCGAGGAAGACGGTCATCGGCCAGCCGCCCTGGCCGGACATCGCCTGCACCGCCTCCATGTAGATCGCGTCGACGTCGGGCCGCTCCTCGCGGTCGACCTTGACGTTGACGAAGTGCTCGTTCATGTAGGCGGCGGTCTCGGGGTCCTCGAAGGACTCGCGCTCCATCACGTGGCACCAGTGGCAGGCGGAGTAGCCGACCGACAGCAGGATCGGCCGGTCCTCGGCCCGCGCCCGGTCCAGCGCCTCGGCGCCCCAGGGGTACCAGTCGACCGGGTTGTCGCGGTGCTGCAGCAAATAGGGGCTGGTCTCCTGGGCGAGCCGGTTGGGCATCTGCGCTGACCCTACCCGGGGTCGCCGGAAGCCAATTATTGGCCGTTGCCCTATCGCCGAAATTCGGGTCCCTCGGCGGTTTTCGCCGATGCCTTCAGACACCTTGTGCGGTCAAGTCACTAACTTCCCCGGAAGTGATCTCCTCCCAAGGCTCAGATAGGCGCGATCCCGCAGTAGAAAAGGCCTTGGCTAAGTTGGAACCGGCCGATCGCGAGGTTCTGCGCAGCGCCCTCGAACGGGCCGAGAAAACCGAGGCGGAGCTGCGCCACCTGGCCGACCACGATCCCCTGACCGGGCTGCAGAACCGCCGCCGCTTCCGCTCCGAGCTCGACCAGCACGTCTCCTTCACCGCCCGCTACGGCGGCCAGGGCGCGGTGATGATCATCGACATCGACGGCCTCAAGGAGGTCAACGACCGGCTCGGCCACCAGCCCGGCGACAACCTGATCCGGCGGATCGCCGACATCCTGCGCGAGCGGGTGCGGAACACCGACATCGTGGCGCGTCTCTCCGGCGACGAGTTCGCGGTGTTGATGCCGCAGACCGACACCGCCGGCGCCCTGCAGCTCGGCGAGGACCTGCGCGCCCAGGTCGCCGACGGCTTCCCGGCCGACGCGGAGATCGGCTCGGCGACGATCAGCGTCGGGGTCAAGATGTTCGGCGGCAAGCCCCGCGCCAACGCCGAGGCGGTGCTGGTCGCCGCCGACCAGGCGATGTACCGGGCGAAGGGCGCCGGGCGCAACCGGATCGCGCTGTTCAACGACGGGGACGAAGACGACTACGCGGCGCGGCGCGTGCAGACGACCAGCGCCCGGATTCGCGACGCGCTGACCCACGATCGCCTCAGCCTGGCGACGCAGCCGATTCGCAGCCTCGCCTCCGGCGGCATCGAGCGCTACGAGCTGCTGCTGCGGATGACCGGCGAGAGCGGCGAGCTGCTGCCGGCGGCCTCGTTCATCGAGGCGGCGGAGCGCTCCGGGATGGTCCAGGAGCTCGACCGCTGGGTGGTCAGCAGGGCGCTGCGGATCCTCGCCGAGCGCGAGCAGGCCGGCCACCCGGTCTCCCTCCACGTCAACCTCTCCGGCGTCTCGCTGACCGACCTCTCGGTGCTCGAGTACATCGAACGGCTGCTCGACGAGGGCGAGGCCGACCCGGGCCGCTGCACCTTCGAGATCACCCAGACGGCGCGGATCGACGACTACGAGGCGGCCGCGGGTTTCGCCGACCGGCTGACCGAGTTCGGCTGCGAAGTCGCGATCGACGACTACGGCGCCGGCTTCGGTCCCTTCAGCTACCTGAAACGGATCCCCTTCGACGTGATCAAGATCGACGGCGCCTTCATCCGCGACATGCCGCGCAACGATGCCGACCAGCTGACCGTGAAGGCGATCGTCCAGATCGCCCGCGGGCTCGGCAAGCGGACGATCGCCGAGTTCGTCCAGGACGAGGACACGACCAACATGCTGCGCGAGTACGGCGTCGACATGGCCCAGGGCTTCCACCTCGGCAAACCGGTCGGCCTCGTCGACGAACTGGGCGAGGCGGCTTAGCGGCTACTTGTTGCGCTGGGACGCGAGCCAGGCGGTTGCCTGGGTCTTCGCATTGAGCAGCGCCGTCATCGCCTTTTCCTGGCCCGAGCCCTGCGGTGGCAGGGCTCCGAGCTGGCGCATCATCTCGGCGCCGTTCAAATAGGCGTCGTTGTGCACGAGCTTGCCGTCACGCACTGCGAGCACGTCGCAACCCTCGACCTCGACGCCGTTGCCGTTCGGTGCCAGACCCTCGAACTTGCCGCTGCCGTTAAACGTCCCGGCTCCGCGCCAGCGCACTGCCACCTTGCCGTCGTCGTTGCTGGTTACGTCGAGGACCTCGACCGTGAAGTCTGGGAAAGCGGCGAAGAGGGCGCCAAACCACGCCCTGAGCCCATCCGGCACGGTCAGCTCGGCGAGGCCGTGGAGGACGTCGGCCGAGCCCGGCTCCCAGCATGCCGCCATGGCCTCGAGGTCGCGATTGGCCAGGGCGTCGAAATATGCGCGGGCAACCGCCTCTGCGTCGGTCGTCTCGGCCACGCTCTCCATCCGCCTACCTTAGTGCGGATCCGCGGAGGGCGGATCGGTCTCGGGCGTCGGGGTCAGGGTGCCGTGGTCCGGCGGCGGTGGGCCCTCGGACCAAATCAGGCCAGTCGAGCTGGTTCATTGAGGTTCGGCGGGACCTTCGCGCAGGGTCGCCCGGCGCAGCTTGCCGGTGCTGGTCTTCGGCAGCTCCTCGGCGAACTCGACCAGCCGGGGGAACTTGTAGGGGGCGGTCTCGCGCTTGCAGTGCTCCTGCAGCTCGGCGACCAGCGCCTCGCTGGGCTCGCGGTCGCGGAGCACGACGATCGCCCGGACGACGGAGCCGCGCTCGGGGTCGGGGGCGGCGACCGCGGCGGCGTCGGCGACGGCCGGGTGGGAGACCAGCGCCGCCTCGACCTCGGTCGGCCCGATCCGGTAGCCGGCGGAGAGGATGATGTCGTCGTCGCGGCCCTCGAAGAAGAGGTAGCCGTCCTCGTCTTCGCGGACCAGGTCGCCGGTCCGCCACCACTCGCCCTCGAAGCGCTCGCCGTCCAGGTACTGGGAGAAGAAGGTGGGGGAGGAGGAGGCGCGGAGCTGCAGCTCGCCCTCGACGATCCGCGTCTCGATCCCCGGCAGCGGCTTGCCCATCGAGCCCTGGCGGACCGGCTCGCCGACCAGGTTGGCGGTGACCTGCCCGGTCTCGGTCTGGCCGTAGCCGTCGGCCGGCTCGATCTCCATCGCCGCGCGGAAGGCGGCGATCGTGTCGGGGTCGAGCGGCTCGCCGGCGGAGACCATGCGGCGCATCGCCGGCAGCGGCCGCAGCTCGGCGCGCTTGGCCAGCATCCGGTACTCGGTCGGCGCCTGGCAGAGCACGTTGACCCCGAGCGCCCGCGCGAACTCGAGCCGCTCCTCGGGGTCGAAGCGGCCGTCGTGGATGACCGCGGCGGCGCCGGTCAGCCAGGGGGCGAGGAAGACGTTGCGGGCCGACTTCGACCAGCCGGTCGCGGTCGTGCACCAGGCGAGCTCGCCGGGCAGCGAGCCGAACCAGTGGCGCGCCTGGGTCTCCTGCCCGGACAGGTAGCGGTAGGGATGGACGACGCCGCGCGGCGCGCCGGTCGTGCCCGAGGTGAAGACGATCAGCGCCGGGTCCTCGGGGTCCATCGGCTCGACCGCGGCGGGCGTCTCCTGCGGCAGGTCCTCGTCAAGCACCCGGGCGACCTCCTCGAGATCCATCGCCGGGACCCCCGCGGGCAGCTCGGCGAGCAGGGCGGGTTCGCCGACGCAGAGCTTCGGGTTCGCGGCGGCGACCCGGTGCTCGAGGTCGGCGCGGCGCAGCATCGTGCTGCAGGGGAGGGCGACGGCGCCCATCCGCCAGCAGGCGAGCAGGCTCAGCACCCACTCGATCCGGTTGCCGACCAGGGTCATCACCACGTCGCCCTTCCCGACCCCGCGCGCCGCGAAGGCGCCGGAGATCCCGGCCGAGCAGGCGATCAGTTCGCCGAAGTACCAGTCGCGCCGATTCGCCTCCGCATCCACAGCAACGATCCCCAGCCTTGAAGCCGGAGACCGCTCCATGAGGTCCTCGATCAGATTCACAGCCCGAGAAGTCTGCCGGAAGCGCGCTCTCCCTGGCTACCGCAGTTCCGCCGAGCTCTTCCCGAGCAGCTGCCGGGCGACGATCAGGAGCTGGATCTGCTGGGTGCCCTCGAAGATGTCGAGGATCTTCGCGTCGCGGGCCCACTTCTCCAGCAGCTCGTTCTCGCCGTAGCCGACCGCGCCGCAGAGCTCGACGCAGCCGAGCGTGACGTCGACGCAGGTGCGGCCCGCCTTCGCCTTCGCCATCGAGGCCTGCAGCGAGTTCGGCTTCGAGTTGTCGGCCATCCAGGCGGCGTGCAGGGTCAGCAGCCAGGAGGCCTCGTAGTCGGCCTCCATCTCCAGGTAGCGCGCCGCGGCGGCGTGCTGGGAGAGGGCGGGCCTGTCGTAGTCGACCTCGACTCCCGCCTCGGCGAGCCGCCTGTGCGTCTCTTCGAGCGCCGCCCGGGCGACCCCGACCGCCATCGCCGCGACCAGCGGCCGCGTGTTGTCGAAGGTTTCCATCACCCCCGCGAAGCCTTTCTCCTTGACCTCGGGGTCGCCGAGCAGCGCCTCTTTCGGCACCCGGCAGTCCTGGAGGGTGAAGTTGGCGGTGTCGGAGGCGCGGATCCCGAGCTTGTGCTCGAGCCGGTCGAGCTTCAGGCCGGGGTTGTCGCGCTCGACGATGAACGACTTGATCGCCGCCCGCCCTTTCGAGCGGTCGAGCGAGGCCCAGACGACGATCAGGTCGGCGCGGTCGCCGGAGGTGACGAAGATCTTCTCGCCGTTGAGCACGTACTCGTCGCCGTCGAGCTCGGCGGTGGTGCGGATCGCCGCCGAGTCCGACCCGGCTTCCGGCTCGGTGATCGCCATCGCCGCCCACTTGCCGCCGTAGTGCTCGAGCTGCTCCTCGGTCGCCACCGAGGCGATCGCCGAGTTGCCGAGGCCCTGGCGCGGCATCGAGAGCAGCAGGCCGACGTCGCCCCAGCAGAGCTCGATGAACCCGAGCACGGTCGAGAGATTGGATCCGTTGCGGTTCTCGCCGTCGGCGGCGGCGTCCTCGCGACGCACG
>JAWVEZ010000116.1:0-7398 GCA_033856455.1 Solirubrobacterales bacterium
ATCGAGCACGGCGGTCCGCGGATCGTCGTCTCGGTGGGTGAGAGCGGCGGTTGCCTGCGGGTCTCGGTCCGCGACTGCGGCCGCCCGCTGCCGTTGCCCGGCACGGTCAGGGCGGGTCGGCGGGTCGGCTTGCGCGACCGCCTGCGCGGCCGCCCTCGTCACGGTCACGGCCTCCGCGTCGTCCGCCGAGTCGCCGCCCAGCATGGCGGCCGCTTCGCGCTGCGCCGTTCGGCCGGTGGGGCCGAGGCGGTCCTGGAGCTGCCGGCCGCATGAACCGGCGGCGGCGCTCGCTCGGCTTCCTGCTCGCCGCGGGGGTTGCGGCCGCGACCGCGGCGGCGATCGCCGACGGCTACGGCGAGAGCGTCGCCCGCGGCTACGGCGAGCTGCGCCCCGTCGTGGTCGCGGCGGCCGACCTGCCCGCCGACGAGCCGGTCGACCCGGCGGCGCTCGAGCTGCGCCGGGTCCCGGTCCGTTTCGCGCCCCCGGGGTCGCTTGGCTCTCCGGCCGAAGCGGTGGGGATGGAGACCGCCGCCAGGGTGCCGGCCGGCTCCTACCTGCTCGCCGCTCAGCTGCGGCCGCCATCCGCGCCCGGCAAGGCGGGTGGTGAGCTGGGCCACGGCCGCCGCCCGGTCGAGATCGCGGTCAACGGCGCCGACGCGCTGCTGGTCACCGGCGAGCAGCCGGTTGGCTCGGCGGTCGACGTCCTCGTCACCACCGAACCGAGCGGCGCCGGCACGGGGCGCACCTACGTCGCCGCCAGCGGGGTGCCGCTGCTGGCCCTCGGGCCCGGCGAAGAAGGCGCCGGCGGCGCGGCCGCCGCAACTCTCGGGCTGACCCGCAGGCAGGCGCTGGCGCTGATCGACGCCCAGAGCTTCGCGCGGCGGGTGACGGTCCTGCCGGCGCGATGAATACAGGGGCGCGGGAGCGCAACGTCGCCGCGCTCGCCGCGGTCCTGCGCGGGCGCCTGGTCGAGCGCCGTCGCGCCGAAGCGGCCAGTGGTCACCCGAAGGGCGAGCTGGGCGACGCGGTCGTCGCCCTGGTCGACGAGGAGGCGGCGCTGCTCGGTCTCGCGGCCCGGGCCGAGCTGGTCGAGCGGATCGTCCGCGACAGCGTCGGCCTCGGGCCGCTCGAGCTGCTGCTGGCCGACCCGGCGGTCGAGGAGGTGATGGTCAACGGCCCCGACCGCGTCTACGTCGAGCGGGCGGGGCGGATCGAGGAGACCGCGGTTCGCTTCGCCGACGAGGAGGAGCTGCGCAACGCGATCGAGCGGATCCTGGCGCCGCTGGGGCGCCGGGTCGACGAGCTCAGCCCGATGGTCGACGCGCGGCTCGCCGACGGCTCACGGGTCAACGTGGTGATCCCGCCGCTGGCGCTCGACGGGCCGACCGTCTCGATCCGGCGCTTCGGCGCCGCTCGCCCGGGGCCCGACGAGCTGGTCGCGCTCGGCTCCCTGAGCGAGGCGGAACGGGACCAGCTGGCGGCGGCGGTCCGGGCCCGGCGCAGCATCCTGGTCAGTGGCGGCACCGGCTCCGGCAAGACGACGCTGCTGAACGCGCTCTCCAGCTTCATCGAGCCGGCCGAGCGCGTGGTGACGATCGAGGACGCGGCCGAGCTGCGCTTACAGCAGCCGCATGTCGTCAGGCTGGAGAGTCGGCCATCTGGCGTCGAGGGGCGTGGCGAGGTGACGATCCGCGACCTCCTGCGCAACGCGCTGCGGATGCGCCCCGACCGGATCGTGGTCGGCGAGGTGCGCGGCCCGGAGGCCCTCGACCTGCTGACCGCGCTCAACACCGGCCATGACGGAGCTCTCTCGACCGTGCACGCCAACTCGCCGGCCGAGGCCCTGGCGCGGCTGCAGACGCTGGCGCTGATGGCCGGGCTCGGGCTGCCGCACGCGGCGGTCGTCGAGCAGGTGCGGCGGGGGATCGACCTGGTCGTCCAGATGGAGCGGCGCGGCGACGGCTCGCGCCGGGTCGCGGCGATCGAGGAGGTCTGCTGATCGGCGGCGGCGGGCTGCCGGGGGTGCTGGCCGCGGCAGCGGCGGGCGGGCTGGCCGCGCTGGCCGGGCGGGAAGCCTGGCGGGCGAGCCCGGCGCTGGCCGCCTGGCTGCGGCTGGCCCTGGAGCCGCTGCGGCGGGCCGGAAGCGAGGGCTACGCGCCCTCGAGCATCGAGCGGCGGCGGCTGGCTGCGGTCGCGACCCTGGCTGCGGTCGGCGGCGGCTGGCTGCTGGCCGGGCCGTTGCTGGCGCTGCCGTTGGCAGTGGCGGGGCCGGCCGCGGCTGGGTGGGCGATCGGTCATCGGCGCCGCCGCTACCGGCGCGCGGTCGAGCGCTCGCTGCCGGAAGTGGCGACGGCGATCGCCGACTCGCTGAGCGCCGGCCGCTCGCTGCGCGCTTCGCTCCCGGCCGCCGCTCGTTACCTCGATGGACCGCCCGCCGCCGAGCTGTCCCGGCTCGGGGCCGAGCTCGACCTCGGCGCGGCGACGGTGACGGCGATCGAGGCCTGGCGCGGGCGGATGCGCTCGGAGCGGGTCGACGCCTTCGCCGCGGCGCTGCTCAGCCAGCGGCTCGCCGGCGGTGACCTGGCCGGCCTGCTGCGCCGCTTCGCGGAGGGCGCCGCCGAACGCGACCGGGTCGCCGAGGACGCCCGCTCGGCGACCGCCCAGGCCCGCTTCACCGGCCTGCTGGTCGTCGCGATGCCGAGCGGCGGCGCGCTGTTCGCCGAGCTGCTGCAGCCCGGCTTCGTGGTCGGGCTGTTCGGGTCGCCGACCTCGGTGGTGCTGCTGGCGCTGGCGGGGCTGCTGCAGCTGTCCGGGTTCGTGGCGATCCGGCGCTTCTCGCGGGTGGTGGAGGAATGAGCGGCACGGGACGGGCTGGGTAGAGGTGGCGGTGCTCTTGGCCGCGGTGGCGGTGCTCTTGGCCGCGGCGGGGGCGCGGGAGCACCTGGCGTTGAGGGGTGGTCGGCTGCCGTCGTTGCCGTTCGGGTTGAGCGGGCGCTCGGCTCGGGCGGCGTTGCGGCTGGGATTGCCGGAGCGGCTGCGGCGATCGGGGATGGAGTCCCGTTATCCGCTGCCGGTTGTGATGTTGGGAAAGCTGGGTGGGGGTGCGGCCGGCGGACTGCTGGCGCTGGTGGCGGCGCCGGCCGCTCCGGGACGGACCGTGTTGCTGGTCGCGGTCGCGCTGCCGGTCGCCGGCTTCCTTGTCCCCGACGCGTGGCTGGAGCGCGAGGCGCGCCGTCGGCAGCGCCGCCTCGTCGCCGCCCTGCCCGACGCTCTCGACCTGCTCGCGGTCAGCGCCGGCGCCGGCCGCGGACCGGCCTTCGGCCTCGAGCAGCTGGCGCGGGCGGGGGAGGGACCGCTGGCCGAGGAGCTGCGGCTGCTGGTCGCCGAGGTCTCCTGCGGCCGCCCGCTCGGCGCCGCCCTGGCGGCGCTGCGTACCCGCGTCCCCGGCAGCGAGCTCGCCGCGCTGGTCGCGGCGATCGAGCGCTCGCGCCGCTTCGGCTCACCCCTCGCCGAGCAGCTGCGCCGCCAGGCCGGCGCCCTGCGCCGCGACGCCCGCCGCGCCACCGAGGAGCGCGCCGCCCGCGCCGCTCCGAAGATCCAGCTCGTCGTCGCCCTCGTCCTCGTCCCCTCGGTCCTGCTGATGATCGCCGCCGGCCTGATCGCCAACGCCGGCACCCTGCTCGCCGGCTTCTGACGCGTTGCAGCGCGAACGCGGTTTCGTGCGTGCGGATACTTGGGTGTTCTTGCGAGCAATTGTGTCGGGAGCTATCAGGGGGAGAGTTCAAAATTCCTGGAGCAACCAAGGGGGAGAGATGAACACCAGACTTCTGACTTTGATTGGGATCGCAATTTGCCTAGTCGCCGTTGCGGGCCCGGCCACCGCGTCGGCGAACTGGACCCATGAAGGATCTGAACTCGAAGAAGATGCTGAAATCGAAATGTCGGGCCCGGCAAACATTGCGCTGTCGTCGGGTGTAGCAGGAGCTCACTTCACCATTCATCTGAAAGGGACTCTGTCGGCGATCTCGAGGACAGGTCAGCTCAACTCAGTCACGGTCACAGGATGCACAGGCACAGGCGCGCTGAACGGCCTCTCATGCACAGGGACAGTCTCGGCGATTCCTTGGCAAATTCATTGGGATCCACTCAGACAGTCGATCCTGATCACAGGGGTGAACGTCACGCTGCACTTCTATAGCTCGGGCTCGCACACGACGCCGGTGGCGCAGACCAATACGCAAGGCAGCATCGTGGCGACACCGGATAACGCTGAAGCGTTCGGTGCCTTCGGTCTCGACGGCGAAGGCATGACGACCAACGGCAATTCGTCGACGATGGAAGGAGAACTTGCGGTGACGCCAAGCGAAACATTCGGCGGCGAATAAGCGACCGTGACCACGACCAAGCGGTCGTGACCAGCCACCCTGCCGATCCTGAGTACCGAGGTCGGGTCGCGCTTCCGAGTTTGAGGCCGCCAATGGGGCACCAAGCTCGGGAGCGCGACTCGGTCGCCGAGCTCAGGTGTCCGGCGGAGACGATGGAGCCGGCGCAGTCAGGCGCAGCCGACTCAAGGTGCTCCCCCTCGTGGCGCCAACGGCAGGGCAGCTTCGGCCGCTAGCTCGTCTCCGCCGCCTCTTCGCGCAGGCGTTTCGCGACCGCGGTGGTCGCGGCGGCGACGCCGTCGAGCTCGGCGGCGTTCTCCTTGTGGCCGCTGACGTAGCAGCAGAGGTTGCCGTCGACCAGCTCGAAGGCGAACTTGCCCGGGGCCGAGTCGGTCAGCCAGACGATGAAGGTCGGCGAGAAGAGGCGGCGCAGCCAGACCGCGTCCTGCTGCTTGGTGGCGAAGATCTCGTACTTGTCGTCGAGCACCTCGCTCTCCAGCTTCACCCGCTCTTTCTTGCCCCGGAAGAGGTCCTCGAAGCCCTCGAGGGCGCGGAAGCCGAACTTGCGCTGGGCGTAGAGCTCGGGGATGTGGGCCTGGGACTCGGGCACGGGGACCAGGCAGACGGTGTAGCGGTAGTAGTTGGTCTGCTTGTTGCCCTTGCTGTCGCGGCTCTCTTCCTCGTAGGTGTAGAGAGCGAGGATCGCTTCGACCCCTTCGCCGATCGGGCCCGAGAGGGTGCGCTCGGCGTAGCGGTCGTCCCCCTTCTCGAGCAGCGGGGTGACCATCGGCAGCGCCGCGCGGCCGCCGAGTTCGTAGCCGCGTTCGGCGGCGTAGGTGGTGAAGAAGGCGTCGGCGGCGCGCGAGTCGGCGATCGCGAAGACGATCACCAGGCCGACCACGATCAGTCCGGCGAAGATCGCGCCGCCGATCGCCGGGGCCAGGAGGGCCCCTCCGGCGGCGCCGCCGATCAGTGCCGCGCCGACGATCAGCACCCAGGTAAGGGGCTTGCCGATCAGCAGCTTGAAGTGGTGGCCGCGCAGGTCGTTGGCGTCGTCGAGGACCTGCGGCGGGCCCTCGGGGGGCGCCGCGGACGGCGGTGGGGCGCTCTCCGGCGTGCTCACCCGCAGCAACCTACCGCGCAGGCCAGCGGATGCAAATGGGGTTGCAGAGGGAGGTCGTGTTGCAAAGTGGGGGAGTGTGGGTTATTGTGGCGATCGAGTTGAAGCCCAGGACCGGGGTGGTGAGGCTCCTCCCACCTCATCACTCCGGTCCCAACTCTTTCCGGCCCTCCCGCTCAGAAAGGACTCGCCGAGGTGGCTTTTCGGGGTCTCTACGAGCACAGCCTCGATTCCAAGGACCGTCTCACGGTCCCGTCGCGCTTTCGCGCGTCCCTCGCTGACGGAGTGGTTCTCTCCAAGGGCTTCGACCCCTGCGTCTGGGTGCACACGACCGCCGAGTTCGAGCAGCTCTCCGAGCGCTTCCTCTCCCCGCACAGCCCCTTCGGGCGCGACGCCCGCCAGCTGCGCCGCCGCTTCCACGGCGGCTCCTTCGACGACAAGCTCGACTCCGCCGGGCGGATCCGCCTCCCCAAGCCGCTGATCGAGCACGCCGGGCTCGACGGCAACTGCGTCGTGATCGGGGCCGGGGAGTACCTGGAGATCTGGAACGCCGACGCCTGGGCCAAGCAGGAGGAGGAGCTCGACGCCGCCGCCCCCGAGATCGCCGAGGGCCTCGCCAGCGCCGGGGCCGCGTGATCATGAGACTCAATGCCGAACGTGTCCCCACCTACAGCCCGCAGCAGCAGCCGGGCGGCTTGGCGTTCCTGGTGAGCGAGCACGAGCCCGTACTCGCCCCTGAGCTGGTCTCGCTGCTGGCCCCGCGACCGGGTCAGACCGCCGTCGACTGCACCTTCGGCGGCGGCGGCCACGCCCGCCTGGTCGCCGAGCAGCTCGGCCCCGAGGGGACGCTGATCGGGATCGACCGCGACCCCGCGGCCGCCCAGCGCTTCGCCGCCTTTTCCGCCGAGGTCCCCTGCCGGACCATCTTTATCCCTGCAAACTTCGCAGAAGGTCTCGAGGCACTGGGTGGCGAAGGCATACGCCCAGACATGATCTACATGGACCTCGGAATGTCCTCGATGCAGGTCGATGCCTGGGAGCGCGGCTTCTCCTACGCCTACGACGCCCCGCTCGACATGCGGATGGACACGCGCCAGCAGTTCGACGCCGCCGACCTCGTCAACGAGTGGCCGGAGGCGCGGATCGCGCAGGTGCTGCGGCGGCTCGGCGAGGAGCGCTACGCGGGCGGGATCGCCCGTGAGATCGTCCGCCGGCGGCCGCTGCGCACGACTTCCGAGCTGGTCGCGGCGATCAAGGCGGGGATGCCGGCCTCGGCCCGGTTCGGCGCCGGCCATCCGGCCAAGCGCAGTTTCCAGGCGATCCGGATCGCCGTCAACGGCGAGCTCGAGGCGCTGAACGAGGCGCTGCCCCTGGCCTGGGACCTGCTCCCGCTCGGCGGCCGCTTCGGCGCGATCTCCTTCCACTCGCTCGAGGACCGGCCGGTCAAGCAGTTCCTCGCCGGCAAGGCGCGTGGCTGCGTCTGCCCGCCGGAGCTGCCGGTCTGCGTCTGCGGGCACGAGCCCGAGGCCGAGCTGCTGACCCGGCGCGCGGTCGCGCCGGGGCCGGAGGAGATCGAGGCGAACCCGCGCTCGCGCTCCGCGCACCTGCGGGTCGCGCGGAAGATCGCGCTCGCGAACGGGGCGGAGACCGGCTGATGGCCGTCGCCGCACCGAAGCGACGCACCGCGCCGGCCCCGCCGCCCTCGCGGACGACGCCGCCCAAACGCAAAGCTGCTGCCGCGCCTGCACCGGCTCCGACGCGGAGGCGCGCCCCGGCGAGGGCTCCGGCGAAAAAACGGTCTCCGGCGAAACGCGTTCCCGCCCGCCGTGCGAAGGCGGTTGCCGCCCCGGCGCCGGCGCGAGTCCCCTCGCGCCGCTCTCCCCAGCGCGCGAAACC
>JAWVEZ010000117.1:0-22654 GCA_033856455.1 Solirubrobacterales bacterium
TCGAGTCGCGATCGAAGCGGACCGGGTAGGGCTCGATCCCGTGCGCCCGCAGCGCGTCGAGCTTCGCCAGCCGATGAGCCCGCGTCTGCTCCTGGAACTCGGCGCGCCCGGCGCCGTTCTCCTCGACCCCCGGCTGCTCGCCTTCCACCTGGCCGTTCTCGTCGGGACTCATCTGCGCCCGATCCTACGTGCCGCTCAGGCGGGTGCGGGGGCGGACTCAGCGGGTGTCGGACCCTGCGGACCCTCGGCCTGCGATTGCGAGCGCGCCAGCACCGTCATCCCGCCGAGCGCGGCCGCCAGCGCGAGGACCGTGCCGGCGATCCCCGCGGGCGAGGTGTGCAGCGACTCGTCGAGCAGGGTAACGCCGAGCACGACGCTGGCGATCGGGTCGAAGGCGAGGCTGGTGGCGACCGCCGGCGCCAGCGCGCCGGTGTTCAGGGCCAGCTGGTTGAAGGTCATCGAGGCGTAGCCGACGACGACCAGCGCGTAGAGGTGCCAGTGGACGAAGATCTCGAAGACCCCTTCCTCGAACTGGTCGGCGACGACCTTGGTGAAGGCGGCCGAGAGCGCGAAGAGGATGCCGGTCGCGGTCCCGAGCGCCACCGCCCGCCGGGCCGGCGACCCATGCCGGCCGAGGAAGAAGAGCGGCACGCAGATCGCCAGGCAGATGCCGATCGCGACCAGCCACTGGCCGAGCGGCGCGTCGTCGATGCCCCCCGAGGGGTCGGCGATCTCGAGGAAGGCGACCAGCGCCGCGACCACGACCAGCGCCGCGATCACGTCGATCCCCCTCACTTTCTGCCCGGTGAACTTCGCCCCGAGCGGCAGCGCGAAGACGACCGTGGCGACGAGCAGCGGCTGCACGACCGCCAGCCGCCCGATCGCCAGCGCCACCGCCTGGCAGACGAACCCAAGCGCGTCGGCGGCGATCCCGGCCAGCCAGACCGGCCGCTTCGCCATCGCCACCAGCAGCCCCGCCCCTTCGCTCTCGGTCGGCTTTTCCAGCCCGGCCTTCTGCTGCAGCACGGTCCCGAAGGCAAAGAAGAGCGCCGCGACGAGGGCGAGAGCGATGTCCACGCGGGAACCCTACGGCGTGGCGGTCGCCTCGGCGGCGTCGGCCGCGGCGCCGCCTTTGACGCCGGCGCTGACCCCGGCGTCGCTGGAGAGGCGGTGCGCCAGGTACACGGGGATGATCGAGATCAGGATCACCAGCAGGGCGACGACGTTGACGATCGGCAGTTCTTTGGGGCGGAAGAGGTTGGTGTAGATCCAGATCGGCAGGGTTTCCTCGCCGGCCCCTAGGGTGAACGTGGTGACGATGATCTCGTCGAAGGAGAGGGCGAAGGCGAGCAGGCCGCCCGCGACCAGCGCGGTTTTCATCGTCGGCAGGGTGACGTGGCGGAAGGTCTGCCAGCTGTCGGCGCCGAGGTCGGCCGAGGCCTCCTCGAAGGAAGCCGAGGTCCGCCGCAGGCGGGCGATCACGTTGTTGTAGACGACGACGATGCAGAAGGTCGCGTGGGCGACGACGACGGTGAAGAGGCTGAGGTCGATCCCGAGCACCTGGGTGAAGGTGTTGGAGAGGGCGACGCCGGTGACGATCCCGGGCAGGGCGATCGGCAGGATCACCAGGAAGGAGATCGTCTCGCGGCCGAAGAAGCGGTGCCTGGCGACGGCGAGCGAGGCGAGCGTCCCGAGGACCATCGCGATCGCGGTCGCGATCAGGCCGACCTCGAGCGAGGTGAGGAACGCTTCGCGCGCGGTTTCGCTTTCGAGCGCCTTCGGGAACCAGTCGAAGGTGAGACCGGAGGGCGGCCACTTCTGGGCCGTGCCGCTGGCGTTGAAGGCGTAGATCCCGACCACGATCAGCGGGATGTAGATGAAGGCGAGCCCGAGCCCGACGCCCGCTCGCAGCACCCAGGTGGCCTGTCGGGAGAGCCGCATCAGACGTGCTCGAAGGCGCCGAGCTTCCGGGCCACGAGGAGGTAGGCGATCATCACCACGATCGGGACGAGCGCGAGGGCGGCGGCGAACGGCTGGTCGTTGACGATGCTGTTGAAGATCACGTTGCCGATGAACTGGTCGCTGGAGACCAGGCGCGGCGTGATGTAGTCGCCGAGGGTCAGCGAGAAGGTGAAGATCGAGCCGGCGACGACCGCCGGGAAGGCGAGCGGCAGGATCACCCGCCGGAAGGTGGTCAGCGGGTGGGCGCCGAGGTCCTCGGAAGCGCTGATCATCGAGTTCGGGATCCGCTCGAGGCCGGCGTAGATCGGCAGGATCATGTACGGGAGCCAGAGGTAGCTCATGACCAGCCAGACGGCGACGATCCCGTAGCCGGGCCCGTTGAGGCCGAACGGCTCCAACGCCCAGTTGATGATCCCCCCGTCGGAGAGCATCGTCCGCCAGGCCAGCACCTTGACCAGGTAGCTGGACCAGAGCGGCAGCAGGATCGCGACGACGAGGATCGCTTTGCCGCGGTTGCTCGCGATCTTCGCCATGTAGAAGGCGATCGGGAAGGCGAGCAGGGCGTCGGTGACGGTGACCGCGGCGGCGACCCCGACCGTGCGGCCGATGATGTCGCGGTAGACCGGTTCGTTCCAGAGGGCTTCGAAGTTGTCGAGGCTGAGTTCCTGGATCACCTCGCCGCTGAGCGCGTCGACCGACCAGAAGGCGGTGATCAGGAGGACGACCAGCGAGCCGATGTACCCGACCACCAGCCAGCCCACCGGGCCGGCGAGGAGCGTCCCCACCTGCAGGCGGGGGCGCCCGTGGAAGAGGCCGGCGAGCTTGCGGCCCGCCGACCTCCTCGGGGCGGCTGCTTCGGCAGCCATTACCTAGAGACGCTTCCGATCAACCTTTGATCGCGGTCCAGGCTTTGATCCACTCGTTGTAGTCCTTGCAGTCCCCGGACCCGTCGCCGCAGTCCGCAAGGGGGGTTTCCCAGTAGTAGACGCGCTCCCAGAACGCCGGGTTGTCGGCGTGGTAGTCGGCGCAGAAATCGGGGTTTTCGGTTTCGTCGCAGGACAGGCTCTGGGCCGGCGCCTCGCCGAACCATTCCGCCACTTCGGCGTTCGCTTTCGGTTCGATGATCCAGTTCATCCACTCGTACATGCAGTTGGGATTCTGGGCCTGGTTGCTGATCATCCAGGTGTCGGACCAGCCGGTCGCGCCCTCTTTCGGGAGGAATCCCTGGCTCGCGGGGCTCGCCGCCACCGGCTCTTTTTCTTCCAGCAGGGCGAAGTACTGGTACTGCCAGGTCGTCCCGACCTGGGCGTCCCCGTTGGCGAAGGCGGAGATCTGTTTTTCGGCTTCCGACCAGTATTCGCCGACGTTCGGCGCCTGTTCTTTCAGCAGGTCGACCGCCGCTTCGAACTGCTCGTCGTTCAGCTGGTAGGGGTTGTCGATCCCCAGGTCCGGTTCGTGCGTCTTCAGGTAGACGGCCGCGTCGGCGATGTAGATCGGGTCGTCGTAGACGCTGATCTTGCCGCTGTATTTCGACGCTTTCGCCGGATCGAGGATCACGTCCCAGGAGGTCGGCGCCGGTTTGACGGCGTCGGAGTTCCACATCAGCAGGTTCGCGCCGCGTCCGTGGGGGATTCCGTACGGTTCGCCGTCGAAGGTGTTGTAGGGCTGGTCTTTGAGGTCGTCGAAGACCGTTTTGTAGTTGGGGACGAGATCGACGTTGACCGGCGAGACCTCACCGGCGGCGACCAGGCGCGCGGTCGCGTTGCCGGAAGCCGAGACGCCGTCGTACTGGCCGGATTCCATCAACTTGACCATTTCGTCGGAGGTGCCGGCGACTTTGTTGTTGACCTTGCAGCCGGTTTTCGCTTCGAACGGTTTCGACCAGCCCGGTTCGACGTAGCCGGCCCAGGAGATCAGGTTCACCTGCCCCTCTCCTTTGCCGAGCGACTGCAGCGCTTCGCTTCCGTCGCCGCCGCCGGTGTCGCCAGTGCTGTCGTCCCCGCCCCCGCATCCCGCCAGGACCAACATGAATACGACCAGGCCGGCGAGAACCAACCAAGCCGTTCGCGCTGGGTGAGCGTCCTTGCTCATGGTGCAACCTCCTCTTTCGTTGACTGGCCGCCCCCGACCGGCGCCGCGTGCTGCGGCCGCCACCCGACGAGCACTGCCTTCCCCTGCTCGGGCAACGCGCCCTCGGACGCGCTGTCCACGTTCTGCTTGACCAGCTGCAGCGTGCCGCCGGCCTCGAGATCGACCGTGTAGCGGGTTATCGGACCCGCGTAAGCCACCTCGGCGATCCGGCCCGGCTCGCTGTGCAGGCCCGCGGCGGGCTCGGCCGCCGCCAGCAGCTCGATCTTCTCCGGCCTGATCGTCAGCGTCTGCCCGTCGCGCTCGATCAGGTTCGAAACGCCGACGAAGCCGGCGACGAACGGGTTGGCCGGATGCTCGTAGAGCTCGACCGGCGGACTGACCTGCTCGATCCGCCCCTCGTTGAAGACGGCGACCCGGTCGCTCATCGTCAGCGCCTCGTCCTGGTCGTGGGTGACGTAGACGAAGGTGATCCCGACATCGCCCTGGATTGCCTTCAGCTCCACCTGCATCTGCTCGCGCAGCTTCAGGTCGAGCGCCCCCAGCGGCTCGTCCAGCAGCAGCACCTTCGGCCGGTTGACGATCGCCCGGGCCAGCGCCACCCGCTGGCGCTGGCCGCCGGAGAGCTCGCCCGGCTTGCGCCCGCCGTAGCCCGGCAGCCGCACCATCTCCAGCGCCTCCTCGCCGCGCCGCACGCGCTCGGCCTTGTCGACCTTCGCCACCTTCAGGCCGTAGACGACGTTCTCGGCCACGGTCATGTGCGGGAACAGGGCGTAGTCCTGGAACACCGTGTTGACCGCGCGTTCGTAGGGCGGCGTGCCGCTGACGTCCTCGCCGGCCAGCTCGATCGTCCCGCTGGTCGGGTCCTCGAACCCGGCGATCATCCGCAGCGTCGTCGTCTTCCCCGAGCCCGACGGGCCGAGCATCGTGAAGAACTCCCCCGCGGCGATCTCGAGGTCGATTCCGGCAACCGCGGTCACCTCACCGTAGGACTTGGTGAGGGAGCTCAGACGGATGTCAGGAGGTTGACTGGAGACCGTCCGAAGGTATCCCAGACGGACCAAATTGCAAGCACAACGTGTCCACCGCGGATTAGACACGCAGGAGTACGGAACGCCTGCCTAACGGAGGGATGGGTAACCCTCCTCTCTCGCTTGCTCGCTGGATCGGTCCCTCCCGTCCGAGAACCGCGTCGGGCGAGAAGCGCAAAACGTTCGGAGGGTCACCCATCCCTCCGTCAACCAGCCGGGCAGCGCCTCAATCGAATCCCCAGCGTCCTGAGTGAGCTGAGGGCGCGAGGGTCGGGGTTGCGGGTCCGTCTCGTCGTCGGAAGCTTCTGTGGGACGGGCCGCTTCGTTGTGCGGCATCCGCCGCTACGGCCGGTGGGGAGGGGGCGGGTACCCCTCGAAACGTCTTGTACTTTTTGGGCGCAACGCAGCTCGGACGGCCGGCGCACGACCTCCAAAAAGTTAAGTGCAGAGGGGTACCCGCCCCCTCCTAGCCAGCGCTAGTAACCCGCAGGATGCCGCGCGACGAAGCCGACGTTGTCACGCAGGTCTTCGCGCCACCTCGGACCCGTTTCCCCACCCGAGTCGCCCGAGGTGTCCCAGCGGATGCCGGCGATCACGGCGTAGGCGTGGCCGGGGTTCGTGTAGACGGTGATCCAGCGACCTTCGCCGGCCAGGCCCCACTTTTCGAAGGGGCCGGAGGGCAGCGGGCTGTCGAGGAATTTGCCGCCGCGAAGGGCGTAGGAGACGGCGCCGGAGCAGTCGTAGCCCTTGTCCCACCAACGGGCGTGGCCGCCGCCGTAGATGTAGGGCTTGCGGCTGATCTTGTTGGCCGCGGCGATCACGGCCTTGACCCGGGGCGGCGCGCTCTTCGGCGGGATCACGATCCCGCTGGGAAGCAGGCGGGCTTTCGCCGTCGGGGTGCAGACATCGACTTCGGCGGGCGACATGCCGCCGGTGGTGCACTCCGCTGAGGCGGTGGTGGGGCCCGCGATCGCGAGCGCCGAGAGAATCGCCATAGCCGCGATTCCGGCCTTCAGCTTCAAGTTGTGACGCAAACCGATATCTCCTTCGTCGGCCTACGGGGTTAGCTGTCGGGCTGGCGCTGAAGGAAGCTCGCGCCCCCACCTAAGACGGTGAGTTAGCCCCGAAAACGTGGTTCCCCCGCTCCCCTCCGCGCTTTTCGCATTGGGGACTCGGCGTTCCGGTCTTTCGGACTCGCGGCAGTGTAGACCATCGCCCGGCGCTCTGCTCACGAAACGCAAACATTTGGAATGAATTCGCTCGCGCATCCCGGAATCCTGCCGGCCGCACGGCGGGTAGCATGACTCTCGAATGGAACTTTCCGGCCGCACAGCACTTCTCACCGGCGCTACCGGGGGCCTCGGCCGGGCGATCGCCCGCTCGCTCGCCGGGCGCGGCGCGACACTGGTGCTGAGCGCCCGCAAGCCGGAGGCACTGCAGGAGCTCGCCAACGAGCTGCCGGGGGAGGGCCACCGCGTCCTGCCCGCCGACCTCGCCGAGGAGGGCGCCGCCGAGCGCCTCGCCGCCGAGGCCGCCGGGACCGAGATACTCGTCGCCAACGCCGGCCTGCCGGCCGCCGGCCGGATGGAGGACTTCACGCCCGAACAGGTGGTGCGAGCCCTGCGGGTCAACCTCGAGGCGCCGATGCTGCTCGCCCAGGCGCTCTACCCGGCGATGCTGGAGAACCGCTGCGGCCACCTCGTCTTCGTCTCTTCGCTGGCCGGCAAGTCGCCGGCCCCGCGCTCTTCGATCTACAACGCGACCAAGTTCGGCCTGCGCGGCTTCGCGCTCGGCCTGCGCACCGACCTCGGCCCCCAGGGAGTCGGCGTCTCGGTCGTCTCTCCGGGCTTCATCCGCGAAGCCGGGATGTTCGCCGAGTCGGGCGCCAGCTCGCCCCCCGGCCTCGGCACCGCGACCCCCGAGCAGGTCGCCGAGGCGACGGTGAAGGCGATCGAGGCCGACAAGGTCGAGATCGCCGTGGCGCCGGCCCGGCAGCGCTTCCTCGCCCACTTCGGTCTCGCCAGCCCCGGCATCGCCGTCAGGGTCTCCAGCGGTTCGGCCGGTCAGAAGTCCGCCGCCGAGATCGCCGACGGTCATTCGAAGGACAAGAGATAGCAGTGAGGTAAATCCCCCACCTTGGAAGGAACTCCCCCCAGATGAGCAGCGATTCTTTCGGCGCCCGTTCGACCCTCGAGGTGAGCGGGCGCGAGTACGAGGTCTTCCGCCTCGACGTCCTCCAGGAGCGCTTCGACGTCGCCCGACTGCCCTACTCGATCAAGGTCCTGCTGGAGAACGTGCTGCGGCTTGAGGACGGCGTCTCGGTCAGCGCCGCCGATGTCGAGGCGATCGCCGGCTGGGACGCGGCGGCGACGCCCAGCGTCGAGATCCCCTTCCAGCCGGCCCGGGTGCTGATGCAGGACTTCACCGGCGTCCCCGCCGTCGTCGACCTGGCGGCGATGCGCGACGCGATGGAGGAGATCGGCGGCGACCCGAGCGCGATCAACCCGCTGGTCGACGTCGACCTGGTGATCGACCACTCGGTCCAGGTCGACGCCTTCGGCAACGAGCGCGCCTTCGCGGTCAACGCCGCCCACGACTTCAAACGCAACCTCGAGCGCTACTCGTTCCTCAAATGGGGCCAGCAGTCCTTCGACAACTTCCGCGTCGTGCCGCCGGCGACCGGGATCTGCCACCAGGTCAACCTCGAGTACCTGGCCCAGGTCGTCTACAGCCGCGAGAACGACGGCGTCCTCCAGGCCTACCCGGACACCCTGGTCGGCACCGACTCGCACACGACGATGGTCAACGGCCTCGCCGTGCTCGGCTGGGGGGTCGGCGGGATCGAGGCCGAGGCGGCGATGCTGGGGCAGCCGATCTCGATGCTGCTGCCGCAGGTCGTCGGCTTCAAGCTGCACGGGACCCTGCCCGAGGGCGCGACCGCGACCGACCTGGTGCTGACCGCGACCGAGATGCTGCGCGAGCGCGGCGTCGTCTCCAAGTTCGTCGAGTTCTTCGGCCCGGGGCTCTCGAAGCTGCCGCTGGCCGACCGCGCCACGCTCGGCAACATGTCGCCGGAGTTCGGCTCGACCTGCGCGATCACCCCGATCGACGCCGAGACCCTGCGCTACCTCGACCTCACCGGCCGCCCGACGCAGACGATCGAGCTGGTCGACGCCTACGCGCGCGAGCAGGGCATGTTCATCGACGAGTCCTCCGAGGACCCGGTCTTCTCCGATCTGCTGGAGCTCGACCTCGGCAGCGTCGTGCCCAGCCTGGCCGGCCCGAAACGGCCCCAGGACCGGGTGCCGCTGTCGGATGCGAAGGAGTCCTTCCTCGAGGCGATGGGGGAGTTCGACCCCGAGGCCGCCGAGCAGATGGGCGACCAGCTCGACGAGGCGCTGGAGGAGTCCTTCCCCGCCTCCGACCCGCCGGCCGAGGACCACGACGACAGCAACGGCAAGCCGCGCCCCGCGGTGACCGGCGCTTCGACCACGGCCGCCGAGCAGCGGATGACCGACGACGCGATCAGCGTCACCCTGGTCGAGGACGGCTCCGAGTTCGAACTCGACCACGGCCGCGTCGTGATCGCCGCGATCACCAGCTGCACCAACACCTCGAACCCGAGCGTGATGATCGGCGCCGGCCTGCTCGCCCGCAACGCGGTCGAAGCCGGGCTCGCCCGCAAGCCCTGGGTGAAGACCTCGCTGGCGCCGGGCTCGACCGTGGTCACCGACTACCTCGACCGCGCCGGCCTCACCGAGTACCTCGACGCCCTGCAGTTCAACCTGGTCGGCTACGGCTGCACCACCTGCATCGGCAACTCGGGCCCGCTGGCCGAGGAGATCTCCGCCGCGGTCGCCGAGAAGGACCTCGCGGTCGTCTCCGTGCTCTCCGGCAACCGCAACTTCGAGGGCCGGATCAACCAGGACGTGAAGGCCAACTACCTGGCCAGCCCGCCGCTGGTCGTCGCCTACGCGCTGGCCGGCCGCATGGACATCGACCTCGTCAACGACCCGCTCGGCGAGGGCTCCGACGGCCAGCCCGTCTTCCTCAAGGACATCTGGCCCGACGCGGAGGAGATCAAGGAGGTGGTCGGCAACTCGGTCGCCTCGGAGATGTTCACCGACAACTACGCCACCGTCTTCTCCGGCGACGACGAATGGAACGCGGTCGAGGTCCCGGCGGGTGACCGCTACACCTGGCCCGACTCCACCTACGTGCGTCGGCCGAGCTTCTTCCAGGCGATGCCGGCCGATCCGCCCGGGGTCGAGCCGATCGCCGGCGCCCGCGTGCTGGCTCTGCTCGGCGACTCGATCACCACCGACCACATCTCGCCCGCCGGCGCGATCAAACGCGACAGCCCGGCCGGCAGGTGGCTGCAGGAGCAGGGGGTCGAGGTCACCGACTTCAACTCCTACGGCGCCCGCCGCGGCAACCACGAGGTGATGATCCGCGGCACCTTCGCCAACATCCGCCTGCGCAACCAGCTGGTCGAGAAGGCCGGCGGCCACACCCGCCACTTCCCCGACGGCGAGGAAGCCTTCATCTACGACGCGGCGATGCGGTACGCCGAGGAAGGCGTGCCGCTGATCGTCCTCGCCGGCAAGGAGTACGGCTCGGGCTCCTCGCGCGACTGGGCCGCCAAGGGGACCAAGCTGCTCGGCGTCCGCGCCGTGATCGCCGAGAGCTTCGAGCGCATCCACCGCTCCAACCTGATCGGGATGGGCGTCCTGCCCCTCCAGTTCGCCGACGGCGAGAACATCGCCAGCCTCGGCCTGACCGGGGCCGAGAGCTTCGACTTCGGCGACCTCGAAGAAGGCCGGGCGAAAACCGTGACCGTGACCGCCACCACCGACGAGGGCGAGAGCAAGCGGTTCACCGCCACCGTCCGCCTCGACACCCCGAACGAGATCACCTACTTCCAGAACGGCGGCATCCTGCAGACGGTTCTTCGGAACCTCAAAGGCTGAGCGACCGGGCCAGCCCGCACACCGCTTCCGCGAACCCGTAGTTGACCCCGCTATACGGGGTCTGGAACGGGTTCACGAATCCAGGCGGATCTTCGGCGGGGTTTGAGTGGAGGGGTCGGGCGCCCCTCGAAACGTCTTGTACTTTTTCGGCGGCGCTCAGGCTCGGACGGCCGCATCCGACGTCGAAAAAGTTAAGTGCAGAGGGGTGCCCGACCCCTCCCCGCACACCTCCCGAAGCAAGCCGCTTTTTCACAGGGTGCAGCGGGGCCGCGGGAGGCAGGGGGGTCCGCGCGACCCTCACTGCACCAGCGCGTCGGTAGCCAGGGAGGGATAGCCGACGCCTCGCCGTTCCCCCGGACGGGACTGCCCTGAGGAACAGTCACGGTTAGCTATACCGCCTGAAATGCACTCGGTCAAGCGCGCCCGAACGGTTTAGGAACGTTCGGATGCCTGTGCGGGGGCGCTATGGGCCTCCGACCCCCCGAGCGTCGGGGGCGGCGACGCCCCATCCCTTGCGTTCGATCAGCTCGATCCCGATCACGCTGCCGACCGGGCCGACCGGGGTGAGGGTGGCGGCGAGCAGGGTGTAGGGGGACTCGCGGCGCACGCAGGCGACCCAGATCACGACGCAGAGGAGGATGAAGCCGAGGCCGTGGGCCCAGCCGAAGATCATCGTCTCGGTTTCGAAGCCGGGCGCCAGCCAGAAGACGAGCAGGCCGGCGAAGACCACCAGCTCGATCCAGGAGAGCCGCTTCACCCAGACGAACAGCTTGCCCGGCACGGGCTTTTGGAGCGGGCGCCCCGCCATCGCGGAATCAGGCCCCGGGGGTGAGGGCCGTGAGCACGATCCGCTCCTGCTCGCGCGAGTGCGCGCCCGAGTAGCCCTCGCCCGGGCTGGCGCGGCCGGGGCGGCCGATGTAGGTGAGGTCGACGCCCTCGGGCAGGACCTCGGGGAAGCGGCGGGACATCACCTTCCAGGCGCCCATGTTGCGCGGCTCCTCCTGGACCCAGGCGATCTCCTTCAGGTTCGGGTATTCGCCGATGATCCGCTTCAGCTGTTCCTTGGCGAACGGGTAGAGCATCTCGACCCGGACGATCGCCACGTTCTCGGCCTCGGCGCGGCGCTCGGAGCCGTCGATGTCGTAGTAGATCTTGCCGGTGCAGAGAACCAGTCGCTCGACCTTCTCGCGGCGCCCCTCGGCGGTCGGGTCGTCGAGCGTGTAGAGGAACTCGCCCCCGGTCAGCTCCTCGAGCTTCGAGGTCGCGCGGTCGAGCCGCAGCAGGCCCTTCGGGGTGAAGACGATCAGCGGCCGCGGCTTGCGGATCAGCGCCTGGCGGCGCAGCAGGTGGAAGTACTGGGCGGCCGTGGTCGGGTTGGCGATCCGGATGTTGCCCTCGGCGCCGAGCGCGAGGAAGCGCTCGATCCGGGCGCTCGAGTGCTCGGGGCCCGAGCCCTCGTAGCCGTGCGGCAGCAGCAGGGTCAGGCGGCTGGTCTGGCCCCACTTCGCCTCGCCGGAGACGATGAAGGAGTCGACGATCACCTGCGCCGCGTTGGCGAAGTCGCCGAACTGCGCCTCCCAGAGGACCAGCGCGCTCGGGTTCGCCGCCGAGTAGCCGTACTCGAAGCCGAGGCAGGCGATCTCCGAGAGCGGGCTGTTGTGCAGCTCGAACGGGGCGGTCGCGTCTTTGAGGTTCTGGATCGGCGTGTACTCGAGGCCCGTGTTCTCGTCGTGCAGGACGAGGTGGCGGTGCGAGAAGGTTCCGCGCTCGGTGTCCTGGCCGGTCAACCGGATGTGGACGCCCTCGGTCAGCAGCGAGGAGAAGGCGAGTCCCTCGGCGTGGCCGAAGTCGATCCCGCCGGCGTCCGGAGCCAGCGCCTCGGGCCGCCGCGAGAGCGGGCGGCGCAGCTTGCGGTGGACCGTGAAGCTCTCCGGCACACGCAGCAGTTCCTCGTTCAGCACGCTGAGCTTCTCGGCCGGCAGCGCGGTCTTCACCGGCGGGCTCGCGGTGCGGTCGAGTTCGCCGGTGCCGGTGGCCACGGTCGGGTCCTCGTACTCGCCGGAGTCCATCTTCTCGCGCAGCGCCTTGAGCGCCGCCGACATCTCGGTTTTGCGCTCTTCGGAGTCCGCCGCGACTTCCTCGGCGCTGACCGTGCCCTCCTCGATCAGCTGCTTCGCGTAGAGCTCGGAGACCGGCGGGTGCGCCTTGATCTTCGCCGCCATCGCCGGCTGCGTGTAGGCCGGCTCGTCGGTCTCGTTGTGGCCGAAGCGGCGGTACCCGATCACGTCGATCACGACGTCGCGGCCCCAGCGTGAGCGGTAGGCCATCGCCAGCCGCATCGCCGCTGTACAGGCCTCGACGTCGTCGGCGTTGACGTGGACGATCGGGACGTTGAAACCCTTCGCCATGTCGGCGGCGTAGGGGGTCGAGCGCGAGTCGTGCGGGTCGGTGGTGAAGCCGACCTGGTTGTTCTGGATCACGTGGATCGTGCCGCCGACCCCGTAGCCGAGCAGCCCCTGCAGGTTGAGGGTCTCGGCGACCACGCCCTGGGCGGGGAAGGCGGCGTCGCCGTGCAGCAGCACCGGCACCGCCAGCTTCGGGTCCTGCTCGATCGTCGCGCCATCGATCCGCGCCTGCAGGTAGCGGGTGCCGCCGGTCACCACCGGGTCGACGAACTCGAGGTGGCTCGGGTTCGGGTAGAGACGGACGGCGACCTTCTCGCCCTCGCTGGTCTCGTACGTCCCGCGGTGGCCGTAGTGGTACTTGACGTCGCCGGTGCCGCCGTGCGGGATGCCGGCCAGCGCCTTCACCGCGTCGAGCCGCTTGCCGCCCTCGAACTCGGCCAGGATCGACTCGACCGCGCGTCCCAGGTTGTGGGCGAGCACGCTGAGCCGGCCGCGGTGGGCCATCCCGAAGACGACCTCTTCCGCGCCGCCGCGGTGGGCGAGGGTGACGGCCTCGTCGAGCATCGGCACGACCACGTCGAGCCCCTCGATCGAAAACATCTTCTGGCCCAGGTAGGTCTTCTCGAGGAAGCGCTCGAACTCGAAGACGTCGATCAGACGGGCGAGCAGCCGTTTCTTCTCCACCTCGGAGAGCGGCTGGCGGTGGGCGCCGGTCTCGATCATCTCGCGCAGCCAGATCCGCTGCTGGTGCGAGGAGAGGTGCTCGAACTGGTAGCCGATCGTCCCGCAGTAGGCGGTCCGCATCCGCGGCAGCGCCTCCAGCAGGGTTTCGCCGGGGACCCCGATCCGCAGGATGTGGGCGGGGATCCGCGCCATCAGCTCCGGGGTCAGGTTGACGTTCTCCGGCTGCAGCGCCGGGTCGCCTTTGGGCTCGGAGCCGAGCGGGTCGAGGTGGGCGGCGAGGTGGCCGTGGGTGCGGTAGGCCTTGAGGATCGAGGTCGCCGCCTGGACCGCCTGCAGCAGCTCCTCGTCGACCTCGGTGCTCGTGGTCGAGGCTTCGGCGACCGGCGTGGCGACGGCGCTGCCGAGCGGCGGTGCGGAGGCGGAGGCGGGGTGGGCGGCGGTGATCCCGGCCGCGTCGATCCCGAGATCGGAGGCGACTTCCTCGTAGAAGCCGTCCTCGCCCTGCAGCAGCTGCTCCAGCCGGCGCAGGAAGGCGCCCGACTCGGCCCCCTGGATCACCCGGTGGTCGTAGGTCGAGGTCAGCGTCATCACTTTCGAGACGCCGAGCTGGCGCAGCCGCTCCGGGGTCGCGTGGGCCCACTCGGCCGGGTAGGCGATCGAGCCGGTGGCGATGATCGCGCTCTGGCCGGCGAGCAGCCTCGGCACCGAGGCGACGGTGCCGATCCCGCCCGGGTTGGTCAGCGAGATGTTGGTGCCGATGAAGTCGTCCGCGGTCAGCTTGTTCTCGCGGGTCTTGGTGATCAGCTCCTCGTAGGAGGAGTGGAAGCCGGAGAAGTCGAGCTCCTGCGAGCCCTTGATCGCCGGGACCATGAGGCTGTGGGAGCCGTCCTTCTTTTCCACGTCGACGGCGATGCCGAGGTTGATCGGGGCGCCTTCGATCGCGAACGGCTTGCCGTCGCGTTCCTCGAAGGCACGGACCATCACCGGGAACTCTTTGGTCGCCTGGACGATCGCCCAGGCGACCAGGTGGGTGAAGGAGACCTTCTGGCCGCGCTCCTTGAGCAGGACGTTGATCGCCTTGCGTTTGGCGTCGAGCGTGTCGACGGCGATCGTCCGGAACGAGGTCGCGGTCGGGACCGCGCGGCTCTCGTTCATCGCTTTGGCCAGCATCGCGGCGGGGCCGCGGAGCTGCTTCGCCTCGCCGGCGGTCGGAGCGGCAGCCGCGCCACCATCGCCAGCTGACAGCACATCGTCCTTAGTTACCTTCGCGCCGGGACCGGTGCCGGCGACCGCGCTGAGATCTACGCCATTGGCTGCGGCGACCCTGCGGGCAACTGGCGTGGCACGGACGTCTTGTCCGTTGCCTGACGCCCCATCCGCGGGTGGCGCCGTAGGGGGGCCCACCCCCGAGGAAGCTTTAGCTACCGCAGGGGGTGGGGGGTCCCCTGCGGCGACAGGACCCGCGGATGGGGCGCCCGAGCTCGCGGATTCCATCTCTGCGAGGGGAGCGCCGACGTTGACGACGTCGTCAACGTTGACCAGAAGCTTGGTGATGACTCCGTCGGCGGGGGCGGGGACCTCGGCGTCGACCTTGTCGGTGGAGACCTCGATCACGGTGTCGCCCTCGGAGACGGTGTCGCCCTCGGAGACGTGCCACTCGAGGACGACGCCCTCGGTGACGGACTCGCCCATCTCGGGCATCGAGACGGTGAGGGTTTGGCCGCCGCTGCTCTCGGCTGCGGGGGCTGACTCGGGTTCGCTGGCACCCTCCGTCTCGCCCGGTGCGTCGGCGGCTTCGCCGGAGGACTCGGGGGCGAGGGCCGTGTCGGCCGAATCGCCGTTGGAGCTGTCGGCCGGGGCGGCGCCGTTACCGGCGAGGGAGGGGGAGTCGGGGTCGACGGGGCCGCTGGGCTCCATCTCCGCGAGGACAGCGCCGACCTTCACCTCGTCGTCGATTGCCGCGAGCAGCTTCGTGATCACGCCGTCGGCGGGGGCCGGGACTTCGGCATCGACCTTGTCGGTGGAGACGGTGACGACCGGGTCGTTGGCGGCGACGGTGTCGCCCTCGCCCACGTGCCACTCGATGACGATGCCCTCGGTCACCGACTCGCCCATCTCGGGCATCGCGATTTGCACAGTGGCCGTGTCTGGCATTTCTCGACTGAGTTTATGAAAAAGGGATGGCCGGCACGAAGTCGATATACCCTGGTACCCGATGAGCTACTTCGTCACCGGCGCCACCGGATTCATCGGCCGTCATCTGGTCGAGCGGCTGCTGCAGCGCGAGGGCACGATCTACGCCCTGGTACGGGCCGGGTCGCGGGGCCGGCTGGAGGAGCTGCGCACCGGCTGGGGCGCCGACGGGGCCCGCGTCGTGCCGGTCTCCGGCGACCTCACCCAGGTCGGCCTCGCGGTCTCCGAGGAGGACCTGGTGCAGATGCGCGGCGAGATCGACCACTTCTTCCACCTGGCGGCGATCTACGACATCACCGCCGACGCGGAAACGCAGGAGATCGCCAACGTCGAGGGGACCAGGCACGCGCTGGAGCTGGCCGGGTCGGTCGAGGCCGGCTGCTTCCACCAGGTCAGCTCGATCGCCGCCGCCGGCCTCTACCGGGGCGAATGGCGCGAGGACATGTTCGAGCAGGCCGAGAAGCTCGACAACAACCCCTACTTCCGGACCAAGCACGAGTCCGAGCGGCTGGTCCGCGAATCGGCCCGGCCCTGGCGCGTCTACCGCCCGGGGATCGTGGTCGGCGACTCGCGGACCGGCGAGATCGACAAGATCGACGGCCCCTATTACTTCTTCAAGGCGCTGCAGCGGGCACGCCGCGTGCTGCCCTCCTGGCTGCCGCTGGCCGGGATCGAAGGGGGGGAGATCAACATCGTCCCGGTCGACTACGTCGCCGACGCGATCGACCACATCGCCCACGAGCCCAAGCTCGACGGCCGCGCCTTCCACCTCACCGACCCCAACCCGAAGACGGCGGGCGAGGTGATCAATCTCTTCGCGAAGGCGGCCGACGCGCCGCAGATGGCCTTCCGGGCCGGCACCGACCTGACCGAGCCGGCGACCGGCGCGGTCCGCGGGGTGCTCAAGTACCTGCCGCCGGCCAAGCGCGTGGTCAAGGTCGGGATCGGCCAGCTCGGGCTGCCGCCGGAGACGCTCAGCTACATCGACTACCCGACCCACTTCGACTCCAGCGAGACGCAGCGGGTGCTCGAGGGCTCGGGCATCGAGGTGCCGCCGCTGGAGAGCTACGCGAGCCGGGTCTGGGACTACTGGGAGCGCAACCTCGATCCCGACCTGTTCAAGGACCGCTCGCTCTCGGGCGCGGTGCGCGGCAAAATCGTGCTGATCACCGGAGCTTCTTCCGGGATCGGCAAGGCGACCGCGGTCAAGGTCGCCGACGCCGGCGCCACCGTGCTGCTGGTCGCCCGCAGCGTCGAGAAGCTGGAAGAGACGAAGGCGGAGATCGTCGGCGCCGGCGGCACCGCCCATATCCACCGCTGCGACCTGGCCGACATCGAGGACATCGAGCGGATGGCCGAAGAGGTGCTCGCCTACCACGGCCACGTCGACATCCTCGTCAACAACGCGGGCCGCTCGATCCGCCGCTCGGTGGCGCTCTCCTACGACCGCTTCCACGACTACGAGCGAACGATCCAGCTCAACTACCTCGGCGCCCTGAAACTGATCCTGATGCTGATGCCGACGATGCGGGCGCGCAAGTCGGGCCAGATCATCAACATCAGCTCGATCGGCGTGCAGACCAACCCGCCGCGCTTCTCCGCCTACGTCGCCTCGAAGGCCGCGCTGGACGCCTTCAGCCGCGTGATCGCCTCCGAGGTCAAGGAAGACAAGATCCACCTGACCACGATCAACATGCCGCTGGTGCGGACGCCGATGATCGCGCCGACCCGGATGTACGACATGTTCCCGGCGATCACCCCCGAGGAGGCCGCCGAGATGATCGCCAAGGCGATGGTCAAGAAGCCGAAGAAGGTGGCGACCAAACTCGGCAACTTCGGCGAGCTGCTCTACGCGGTGGCGCCGAAAGCCAGCGACTCGATCCTCAGCATCGCCTACAACCTCTTCCCGGACTCCCAGGCGGCGAAGGGCAAAGAGAGCGAGGCGCGGGAAAAGGCGCCTTCGACCGAGGCGGTCGCCTTCGCACACCTCATGAAAGGCGTTCACTGGTAGGGCCCGGCGGGCGGGTCCTGTCGCGGTGGTGCCTCCCACGGCCTGCGGTAGCTAAAGCTTCCTCGGCCGCGGGACCCTCCACCGCGCCACCCGCCCGAGGGTCGCCGGCAGGGAACGGGTTGCAGCGGGCCCCGAAAGCCGGCGGTCGAGTGCGCTGCTCGCGATAGCTTCCGGTTGATGGAGCGGAGGCTCAAGCACTGGGGGTGGGGGTTCGAGGACCAGACGCCGACGGCGACGCAGATGCGCGAGGCGGCGGAAGGGATCCGCGAGCGTTTCGGGTTCGGCGGCGAGGTCGAGCAGCCGCTGCCGCTGGAGGCGGTCGAGCTGCGCGCTCCGCGGCTGAAGCGGCCCACCGCGTTCGGCGACCTCTTCAGCGACGAGCGCTACGACCGCGTCTCGCGGGCGCTCGGCAAGGCCTACCGCGACGTCGTCCGCGGCTTCCGCGGCCAGTTCGAGGACCCGCCGGACCTGGTCGCCTTCCCCCGCGACGAGGCGGAGATCGAGACGGTGCTGAGCTGGGCCGAGGCCGAGGGGGCGGCGGTGATCCCGTTCGGCGGCGGGACCAGCGTCTGCGGCGGGGTCGAGGCGCGGCTCGGCGAGCGGCCGGTGGTGACGATGGACCTGCGGCGGCTCGACCGCGTGCTCGAGGTCGACCCCGCCTCGCTGGCGGCGCGGATCCAGGCCGGGGCGACCGGGCCGCGCCTGGAGGAGCAGCTGCGCGAGCACGGCCTCACCCTGCGCCACTTCCCGCAGTCCTTCGAGTACGCGACGCTCGGCGGCTGGATCGCGACCCGGGCCGGCGGCCACTTCGCGACCCTGGAGACCCACATCGACGACCTGGTCGAGTCGGTGCGGGCGATCACCCCGCGCGGGACCTGGGAGAGCCGGCGGCTGCCGGGGTCGGGCGCCGGGCCCTCGCCGGACCGGATGCTGATCGGCTCCGAGGGGATCCTCGGGGCGATCTCCGAGGCCTGGGTCCGGGTGCGCCCGCGGCCGCGCTTCAAGT
Source organism: Solirubrobacterales bacterium (assembly GCA_033856455.1). Taxonomy (GTDB): domain Bacteria; phylum Actinomycetota; class Thermoleophilia; order Solirubrobacterales; family 70-9; genus VAYN01. The sequence goes on from JAWVEZ010000117.1 coordinate 18,351, forward strand.
CCTCCTGCGGGGTCGCCTTCGCCGACTTCTACGCCGCCGCGCGGGCGGTGCGGGAGATCGCCCAGTCCGGCCTGTACCCCGCGAACTGCCGCCTGCTGGACGCCTCCGAGGCCGAGCTGACCGGTGCCGGCGGCGGCGACGCGAACCTGCTGATCCTCGGCTTCGAGTCGGCCGCCGTCCCGGTCGAGACCGACATGGGGGTCGCCCTGGCGATCGCCCGCGAGCACGGCGGCGTCCCCGGCGAGGTCCGCGGCCGGGCGGCGGGGGAGGGCGGCGAGAGCGGGGACGCGGTAGGCGCCTGGCGCGGCGCCTTCCTGCTGGCGCCCTACCTGCGCGACACCTTCGTCGCCTGCGGGGTGCTCTCGGAGACCTTCGAGACGGCGATCACCTGGGACCGTCTCGAGGAGTTCCACGCCGATGTGATGGAGACGACCCGCCGGGCGGTCGCCGAGGTCAGCGGCGTCTCCGCCGAGGGCCCGGGCGCGCCGCGGGTCAGCTGCCGCTTCACCCACGTCTATCCCGACGGCGCCGCCCCGTACTTCACCGTTCTCGCCCCGGCGATCCGCGGCGGCGAGGTCGAGCAGTGGGACGAGATCAAGGCGGTGGTCTCCGAGGCGCTGATCGAGGGCGGCGGCACGATCACCCACCACCACGCGGTCGGCCGCGATCACCGCCCCTGGTACGACCGCCAGCGGCCGGCCCCGTTCGCCGCCGCCCTGCGCGCCGCCAAGGGCGAGCTCGACCCGGCGGCGACGATGAACCCCGGCGTCCTGATCGATCCCTGACCGAGGCGGAAGTCGCCGCAGAACTGGTGCCAAATCGGCACATTCTCGTCTGGTTCGGTTGCAGACAACTCGTTACGGTGCAACCATGCAGACGATGCGGGACAAGTGGACCGACGAGCGGCTCGACGACCTCAACGCGAAGGTGGATCGCGGCTTCGAGCGGATCGAGAGACGGATCGAGACGGAGATTCAAGCGTTGCGGACCGAAATGAACGCTCGCTTCGACGCCATGAACCGCGCGATGCTCTGGTTCGCCGGCGCCCTCGTGATCGCGATCGTCGCCTCCAACCTGGTCTCCTAGCTAGGGGAATGGCGGGGTCGAGAACCTGCCCGCGGGCGGAGCGAGATTCGAATACAGCTCGCGACCGGGAAGTAACGCACCGATGCCCTCCCGCTTTACCCTGTTCGAGTGAGTTCCTCCGAGCAGACGGGCGCCCCAAAGCGCAAGGACCAGACCGATGCCTGGCGCGCCAACGAGCAGTCGCGGCGACGCCGGCTGCGCGAGGACGGCCGTCGCCCGCTCGCGGTCAATCTTGCGGAGGGCTTGGCGTTGACGGAATTCCTCTCCCGATTCACCGGCGCCGCGCGGAATAGTTGATGACCGAGGGTTTGCGGCTGGGGGAGCTGCTGCGCCGCCTCAGCGATGCCGAAGTCCGCTTCGTCCTGGTTGGCGGCCTCGCGGTCAACGCTTGGGGCTATCTGCGTACCACCCGCGACGTCGATGTCGTTCCCGACCCCGCGCCCGAGAACCTCGAGCGCCTGAACGCGCTGCTGGTCGAGGTGGGTGGCAAGGTGAAGGTCTGGAGATGAAGCGGGCCAGCGGGCGGCCGCGTGACCGGGACGATCTCGAGGCGCTGGAAGCCGCCCAAGAAGACGGCTGACGAGCGGTTTGACGGGTCCCGGCGGTACCCTTTCGCGACTCGAATCGCCCGGCCGGGCCGCACCAGTCTCACCGCGGCCCGCCCAAGACGATGGAAACGATCACCTCCGAACAGCCCACCGTGCCCGCTGAGCCCGAGCCCACCCACGGCAACGTCGATGCCGACGGCAACGTCGTGCCGCGCCGGTCGCCGCTGCGCGCCGCGATCAAGACCGGGCGGCCGAAGGAGTGGATCAAAAACGTCTTCGTCTTCGCCGGCCTGCTCTTCTCCGGCAGCTTCGACCAGCCGCACGAGATCCTCCTCTCGGTCCTCACCTTCGTCTCCTTCTGCCTGATCTCCAGCGCCGGCTACTTCGTCAACGACCTGATCGACGTCGAGCTCGACCGCAAGCACCCGAAGAAGCGCTTTCGCCCGCTGGCCGCCGGCGAGCTCTCCGAGAGCACCGCGAAGCTGATCGCCCCCGCCCTCGCGATCGTCGCGATCGCCCTCGCCTTCGCCACCGTCAACTGGGAGGTCGGCCTGATGGTCGTCGGCTACGGCGTCGCCCAGATGGCCTACAGCCTCGGCCTCAAGCAGATCGTGATCATCGACGTGATGACCCTCGCGGGTCTCTTCATCCTCCGCGTCGCCGCCGGCGCCAGCGCCGTCGACGCCCACGCCTCGGAGTGGCTGATCCTCTGCACCGGCATGCTCGCCGCCTTCCTCGGTTTCACCAAGCGCCGCCAGGAGGCGGTCTCCGAGCTGCACGAGGGCACCGCCACGCGGCCCGTCCTCGAGCACTACTCCCTGCCCTTCCTCGACCAGATGGTCTCCCTGGTCACCACCGGCACCGTGATCAGCTACGCGATCTACACCGTCAACTCGCCGCTGATCGGCAGCGAGATGATGTTCACGATTCCGCCCGTGATCTACGGCATCTTCCGCTACCTCTACCTGATCTACGACCGCTCCGACGACCGCTCGATGGCCCAGATCGTCGCCGGCGACCGGGGCATCCAGGCGGCCGGCGCCAGCTACGCGATCATCGCCTTCCTGCTCCTGTACGTCTTCAACTGAGGCTGTCGAGTTTGTTCGACAGGTCCGAACAAACTCGACAGGGACGTCAGGCCAGCTCCTCCTCGGGTCCGTCGTCCATCAGGTAGAAGCGGGCGCGGCCCAGCTCCTCGCCGTCGACCTGGATGACGGCGGCGTGGGGGCCGGCGGTGGTGAAGCTGGCGGTGGCGCCGATCGACATCACCAGGCGCTGCTCCTGGCCGGGGGGCATGCCGGGGGGGCGGCCGGTCTCGAAGTTGGCGGTGAAGCCCTCGCCGAGCTCGCCGCCGTCGGGGTCCTGGACGGTGATGCTGAGCTCGTGGGGGTCGTTGGTCTCGTGCCAGGCGACGTCGATCCCGAAGGAGATGTGGAAGGAGAGCTCGTGGGGGAGCTCGGGCAGGCGGACCACGTTCCAGCCGCCGCCGACCAGGTAGAGCTTGCCGTTGACGTCCTCGCTGTAGTCGGAGAGGAGGATGAAGCCGAGGTTCACTTGGCCCCGCCCTCGGCGTCCGGGTAGGGGACGAGTGGGAGGTCCGGGATCAACTCGACCTTGCCGCCACGGCTGAACTGGAGGTCGACCTTCTCGTCCTTGCGGTAGGTGCCGAAGAGCCCCAGGTACATGGCCAGCCAGCGGCCGGTGTTCATCCGCTCCTTGATGATCGGGCGGGTGAAGACGATCTCGGCGCCCTCGAAGTTGAAGTCCTCGCCCTCGGTCTGCTCGACGCCGTTGATGAAGACGGTGAAGGGCGGTTCGGCCCCGGCGGGGAGTTTCACGCGCTCGCCGGCCGCGTAGCTGCCCTTCGGGATCTCGGTGTTGGACTTGCTCACTTTGCCTCCGCTTCCAGAGTTTCGCGCACGAGCTCGAACGGCGTCTCGTGATTGGTCGGGTCGAGCTCCTCGCGGACGACCCCGCCGCTGAACGGCACGAAGGCGCCGTCGCCGCGTACGTCGACCCCGGCGGTCGGCTTGCGCAGCAGGCCACGACCGCTGATCTGCAGGCGCGCGTGGACCTGGTCCCCGGGCTCGTAGTCGCGAATCATCGAGGCCCTCTTCACCGGCCCCTCGGAGCGGATCGCCAGCGCCCGCTCGCGCATCGCCTCGACCGCCTGCCGAAGGTCGTCGAACCCCTCGTGGGAGACCTCGGAGCCGTGGCGGATCGTCAACTTCCAGGCTGGGCGGGACACGACTGCACCCTACGTGCCTTGTACGCGCTATAGCCCGTACAAGGCACGGAGCGCGGGGCTAGGCGCCGCGGCGCGGGCGTTTGGGGCGTCTGGCCGGCGGGCCGAGGATTTTGTCCGGGCCCTCGCGGTCGTCGATCGGCACGTACTCGAGCTCCCGGGCGCCGGTGTAGATCTGGCGCGGCCGGGCGATTTTGGTCGCCGGGTCTTCGTGCATCTCCATCCACTGGGCGACCCAGCCGGCGGTGCGGGGGATCGCGAAGATCACCGTGAACATGTTGGCGGGGATCTCCATCGCCTCGTAGATGAGGCCCGAGTAGAAGTCGACGTTCGGATAGAGCTTTCGTGTGACGAAGTATTCGTCCTGCAGCGCGATGCGCTCGAGCTCGAGCGCAATCTCGAGCAACGGATTCTTGCCGGTGTCT
>JAWVEZ010000118.1:0-12868 GCA_033856455.1 Solirubrobacterales bacterium
GCTCCGAGCTGACGCCTAAAGCGCTGAAGCAAAAAAACACAAGACGCTTCAGGGGCACCCCGACCCCTCCACTCAAACCCCGCCGATGATCCGTCTGGATTCGTGAACCCGTTCTAGACCCCGGATAGCGGGGTCAACTACGGGTTCGCGGAAGCTGCTGATCCTTGGACAAGAACTCGCGTGCCCGCGCGGCGACGAGATCCGGGCGCTCGTCGGCGATGAAGTGGCCGCAGTCGGGGACCAGCTCGACTCGCATGGCGTCGGCGTGCTTTTGGTAGCCGCCGAGCATCGAGGGGCGCATCACGAAGTCGTCGACCCCGAAGAGGAGCAGGGTCGGGACCGTGAGGCGCGCCTCGGCGTAGCGGCCGCGGGCGATCGGCAGCGCCTCGCGCAGGTTGAAGGTGCGGTACATCTGCACCGCCGCCCGCGCCCGCGCCGGCTCGGTCAGGTTGTCGGCAAAGGCCGCCAGCTCCTGCTCGGTCCAGACGTCCTTGTTCGTCGAGGCGCCGACCAGGACGCGGCGGACGAAGTCGCCCCGGCGGTGCAGCTGGTAGCCGAGCCCCGGGGCGAGGATCAGCTGCTGGTAGTAGAAGCGCCAGGCGTGCCCGGCCAGGTTCCGCAGGTTGACCCAGGGCGGCAGGATGTTGAGCGCCAGGTAGCGCTCAAAGCGCCGCGGCTCGCGCAGACAGAGCAGGAAGCCGATCCAGCCGCCCCAGTCGTGGCCGACCAGCTTCACCCGCTCGAGCCCGAGCGCGTCCATCACCGCGAGCACGTCGCTGGCCAGCTCCTCCTTCTCGTAGCCGTGCCGGGTCGCCTCGGACTCGCCGCAGCCGCGCTGGTCGAGCGCGATCACCCGGTGCCCGGCCTCGGCCAGCGCCGGCATCAGGTGACGCCACTCGTACCAGTGCTGCGGCCAGCCGTGCAGACAGAGGACGACGTCCTCGCCCTCACCCGCTTCGGCGACGTGGAACTCGATGCCGCGCGCCCGCACGCGGCGATGGCTGATCCCCGGCGGGGCCTGCAGCCGCGTCAAGGCACTAGGCGTTGCTTGTGACGCCGCCCTCGCGGAATTCGACGACGACTTCCTCCATCGTCGCCGCGTTGCAGGGAACGCCTTCCGGCCACGGTTTCACCGGCTGCTCGTTGAGCGTCTTCAGGCCGTTGCCGCTGATCACGATCACGGTCACGTCGTCGGGGCCGATCACGCCGCGCTGGGCGAGCTTCGCGGTCGCCGCGACGGTGGTTCCGCCGGCCGGCTCGGTGAGCACGCCCTCGGTGGTGGCCAGCAGCTCCATCGCCTCGAGGATCTCGCCGTCGGGGACGTCGGCGGCGGAGCCGCCGCGGCTGCGCACCGCCTCGACGACCAGCGGGCCGTCGCCGGGGGCGCCGATCGCCAGCGACTGGGCCAGCGTCTCGGGAACCTCCGGCACGATCTCCTCGGCGCCGCTGACGATCGTTTTGGCGATCGGCGAACAGCCGGTCGGCTGCCCGATGTGGAGCTTGGTCCTGGACGTCTCCGCAAGCCCGATCGTCTCGAACTCGAGCAGGCCCTTGTGCACGCGCGAGGACAGGGTGCCGCCGGCGGCCGGCATCACCACGTGGTCGGGCGAGTTCCAGCCGAGCGCCTCGACCAACTCGTAGGCCAGGGTCTTGGCGCCCTCGGCGTAGAACGGCCGCAGGCTGATGTTGGCGAAGGGGATGCCGGTGTTTTCGGTCAGCTCCCGACAGGCGCGGTTGGCCTCGTCGTAGTTGCCGTCGACCTGGATGACCTGGGCGCCGAGCGCACGCACGCCGCGGGCCTTCGCCCGCTCCAGGTTGGCGGGGTAGAAGACGTACGGCCGCAGCCCGGCCGCAGCGGCCAGGGAGGCGGTCGCGGTGCCGACGTTGCCGGTCGAGACACAGCCGATCTCACTCGCCCCGAGCTCGAGGGCGCGGGCGACGGCCATGCCGACGACCCGGTCCTTGTAGGAGAGCGAGGGCCGGTTGGTCGAGTCGTCCTTGACGTAGAGGTTGCGGAGGCCGAGCTCGGCGCCGAGGCGCTCGGCGCGGATCAGCGGCGTCTGGCCGGCGAACTGGCCGACCCGGGAGGCGGCGGCGCGATCTGTGATCGGCAGCAGCTCCTCGAAGCGCCAGATGTTCCAGGGCCGGTCGCTGAGCGGTCGCGCGTCGATCCGCGCCTTCGCCATCTCGTAGTCGAACTCGATGTCGAAGCCGGTGTCGCAGTCCGGACAGCGGAAGGCGGTGTCGGCGAGTTCCTCACGCGAGCCGCAGGAGGGACAGACGAGTTCGACGGCGCAGGAACTGGTTCGCTGCCCGTCGGGCCCTCCCAGATGCTGCGCTGCGTTACTCATCGACTTCCTCCTAGATTTCGGCCGGTATTACCCGCCGGGTATAACAGATGCGGTGTCAGTGCTCAATGCTTTTCGTGTAAATATGCGGAGAACAGCAGATGCTCTCTCACAGGAAGGTAGCGAAAGTGCCAGGCATCGCAACCGAGGCGAAACTTTCTGTCTGTAGAGTCACTGTCTTCAGTCACGAAGAATTGGCTACTTGAGTCCTCAAGAGCGGTTTGCCGCCAACCTCCGCAGCGCCCGCACCGCCGCGGGAATCTCCCAGGAAGAGCTGGGTCACCGCTGCGATCTCCACCGCACCGAGATTTCGCTGCTCGAGCGTGCCGGCCGCGAGCCGCGCCTCGGCACGATCGTCAAGCTGGCGGGCGCCCTCGAGACCACGCCGGGCGACCTCTGCGCCGGCATCACCTGGACCGCGACCTCGCATCGCTTCGAGGTCAAAGCCCCGCCGCGCGCGAGCTCCTAGACCCTGAGCGGGAGACCCGAGCGCGCGCCGATCCGCGCGCACGACCTCCTGAACGTCACCACCCGACGTTCTTGGAAGTCGCGCCGCCCCGCAGCAGCCAGGTAATGCCCGAACTGCCTCGCGAGCGACCGAGAGCGATGAAGTGAGGCGGGGGCGCCAGCCGAAGCCGGCGCAACCGAGGCCCGTCATGACGTTATGTGACCCGGCCGGGACCGGTCCTCCTTAGCCACCCCAAGGCGGTTTCCCAGTCCGTTGACCCCGCTCACTCCACCGGTTCTATTGCCCGGCGCGAGCATTCATAACACAGCAGTTCGGAACAATCAAGGGTCCTTGCTTAATGGAGGTTCTTCGTCGTTGAGTTGGCCTCAAGAAGCGGTCGCGCCCTCCGGCGTGACCGGGATCTCCGCCTCCCGCGGCCAGCGTCCGGCGAGCTCGGCGGCGTCGGGACGGCCCGAGCCGAGGAGGATCTGCTCGGCGGCGTGCGGGGCGAACGGCATCAGCACCTGGGCGAGCAGGACGAGGGCCGCGGCCTGCGCCTCGGCGTCGGCGCGGTCGAGCTGGCCGCGGCGCTGGACGACGCGCTTCTCGAAGTCCTGGATGCGCTCGAAGAGGCGGGTGATGTTGCGGATCGCCTTGTGCATCTGCAGCTCGGCGGTGTCGGCGGTGATCCGCTCGAGCCCGTTGTCGCACCATTTGCGCAGGCGGTCGCGCATGTGCTCGGTGTCGGCGGCGGCCTCGGGATCGTGGGTCATCTCCGGCAGCTGCGCGAAGCGGTCGTGGGCGTAGGTCCAGAAACCGCGCAGGAAGCGGTTGGCGAAGCGGACGGCGCCGTCGGACCAGTTCAGCGTCTTCGCCGGGCCGGCCGCGTAGAGGACCGCCAGGCGCACCGTGTCCGCCCCGTACCGCTCGACCAGCTCGTCGGGATTGACGACGTTGCCGAGGTGCTTGCTCATCTTGCGGCCGTCGGCGATCACCATCTCGTGGAAGAGGCAGCCGGCGAAGGGCTCCCCCGCCTCCATGAAGGCGAACTCGCCGTGGTCGCGCAGGGCCTTGGTGACGATCCGCTGGTCGAAGACGAAGCCGCCGGAGTCGCCGCCGGCGACCAGCCGCTCGGCCGGCAGCCAGTCCCGCAGCTCGGGGTGGGTGAACATCTGCTCGGCCCGGTCCTCCGGCGGCACCGCGGCCGGGACCCAGAGGAAGAGTGCGTCGAAGTGGCAGTCGAGGGTGTCGGTCTCGCGCTTCGCGGCACCGCCGCACCGCGGGCACTCGACGTCGACGAAGTCGGGGCGCTCGGCCAGCGGGTTGCCCTCGCCGGTCGGGACCAGGTCACGCGGCAGCACGACCGGCAGATCCTCCGCCGGGACCGGGACGACGCCGCACCGCTCGCAGTGGATCACCGGGATCGGCGTCCCCCAGGAGCGCTGGCGGGAGATCGAGAAGTCGTTGGCGCGGTAGCGCTTGCTCTCGCGAGCGCCCGCGGCGGGCGCCGGGGCCGGGGCCTCGCCCTCGGCCGGCAGCTCGACCGCGGCGACGCGCTCGGCCCGCGCGGCGAGGTCGCGGTCGGCCTCGTCGACCAGCGGGATGCCGAGCGCCGCGGTCGGCCCGAAGCGGGCGTCGACCAGCGGCGAGACGAGGACCGGCAGCTCCCCCCCAGCCGGTCCGCCGACCGTGGCGCCGGTGTCGAACAGCGGCACCGACTTGGCGTCGCGGGCGCTGCGCTCCCAGCCGCCGGAGCGCATCCGCTCGAGTTGCTCGCGCACCTCCTCGTCGGCGACCCAGGCGTCGATCTGCGGGTGGCGAGGCGAGAGCAGGACGAAGCTGGCGTGGCCGACGAACTCGCGGTGCGGGCTGAACACGCTGAGGGTGCCGCCGCTGCCCTCGAGGTCGAGCTCGACGCCGTCGGCGCGGCCGAGGATGTAGCGCTGGGTGGCGAGCGCCAGGTCGTTCCAGTTCTCCAGCTTGCCGGTGTTCTCGTCGTTCTCCTCCAGGTAGGGCGTGATCCGCAGGAACCAGGTCGGCCGCCGGATCAGCCGCACCTCGTTGTGGCAGCGCCAGCAGCGGCCGTCCTCGACCTGGATCGTCGCCAGGGTCGTCTGGCAGGTGTCGCACCAGTCGACGGTGGCGTCGTCGCGGTAGATCATGTCCATCTCCAGCAGGGTCAGGAACAGCCACTGCGACCAGCCGTAGAAGCTCTCGTCGGAGCTGTAGAAGACGCGGTCGTAGTCGAAGGAGAAGCCGAGCCGCTTCATCTGCGCGAGCATCCGCTCGCCGCACTCGGCGACCCAGTCGGCGGTCAGCTCGCCGCGCTCGATCGCCGCCAGCTCGGCCGGCAGGCCGAAGGCGTCGAAGCCGAAGCCCATCAGCACCGCGTCGCCGCGGGCGCGGTGGAAGCGGGCGTAGGAGTCGCCGAGCGAGTAGTCGCGGACGTGGCCCATGTGCAGGTTGCCCGAGGTGAACGGGCTCGAGGCCTTGACGTAGACCGGCAGCTGGCCGGGCTCGGGCCGCGGCGGCGCCGAGTACTCGCCGCGCTGCTCCCAGGCGGCCTGCCGCTCCGGCTCGATCAGCGCAGGGTCGTAGTTGGGCTTCTTCCCGCTCATACCTTCAAGGCTACTGAGGGGGTCTAGGCCAGCCGCCCGGCGCTACGCGAACGTCCACAGCCTGTTGCAGATGAAGTTGAACGGCATCGCCACCGCCACGGCGATCGCCTGGGCGGCGAGGTCGCCGAACGAGCCGGAGGCGATCAGCGCCTGCAGGACCGCGAGGTTGATCGCCAGCCCGGCGATGCTGACCGCGAAGAAGCGGGCCGCCTGGAAGTGGACGGCGCCGTCGTGCGCGCCGAAGGTCCAGTGGCGGTTCCACCAGAAGTTGCTGGAGACGGCGACGACGAAGGCGGCCACCGCGGCGAGGATGTGGTGGACGTCGAGCATCCCCGTGAACAGGGCGAAGACGGCGAGGTTGATCAGGTACCCGGAGCCGCCGACCAAGCCGAATTTGAACAGCTGCAGCCAGTTGGCGGGGTGGCGAGCCGCCGCCCCGATGCGCAGCGCGAGTTCCGTGGCACCCGTCACCCGAGCCAGGTTATCGCCAGCCGCGGCAGGCGGCGAGATCCGTAGTCTTCGGCCCGATGCGACTGAGGACCGCAACGATCGCGGCGCTCGCGGCGACCGTGGCCGCCGTGGCGCTGGCGCTGATCTTCGGAGGCGGCGAGTCCGACTCGGCGGCGGCGAAGGCCGAAGCCCCCCCGGGCGCCCCCTCGGTGGAGATCGTCTCGCCGCGCAACGGCGCCCGCCAGTCGAGCCACGCGGTCGTCGTCAAGCTCGACATCGAGAACTTCACGCTGGCGCCGCTGCAGTTCGGCAAAGAACCGCAGCTCGGCCAGGGCCACGTCCGCTACAGCCTCAACCGGGTCCCGGACTGCGTCGACCCGAAGAAACTGAAAGACGCCGAAAACAGCCCGATCGGCAGCGGCCGCCTGGTCGGCGCCTCGCTCGACTATCCCGAATTCTCCGGGCCCAACGGCGTGCTCGCCGAGAAGCTGGGGACCGCCGGCAGCTACTCGCCGGGGACGCGACCGGAGATCTACTACGAGAACCTCAATCCCGGCTTCTACCGCCTGATCGTCGCCCTGGCGCACAACAGCGGCACCCCCACCGACTACCACGCGGTCACCAACTTCCAGGTGCTGCCGAAGCCCGGCCACGGCCCGAAACCGTGCCCCGAGGGCAAAGTGCCGAGCGCCAAAGCCGCCGCGCGCCTGCGCTGATCCGTCAACTCACCGGCAGCCAGGGCCGGCAGGGACCCAATACTTCACTTTGTATAGTGAGTGCTTATGCGCACTTACAGGCGTTTGATGGGATTCCTGCGGCCGTACCGGCTGCAGCTTTGGGGATCCCTGGTCTTCGCCTGGGCGGCGATGGGGATGACGGTGCTGATCCCCTGGCTGATCGGCCGCGCGATCAACGCGATCGAGAGCGGCGACAAGCCGGACCTGCTGCCGCTGGCACTGGCGATCCTCGGCGCCGCGATCCTGCGCCTCGGGCTCACCGTGGTCCGCCGCCTGGTCGCCGGCAAGGTCTCGCTGGCGGTCGAGTTCGACCTGCGCCAGACCTTCTACGCGCACCTGCAGCGGCTCGAGCTCGGCTTCTTCGACGGCCAGCAGACCGGCCAGCTGATGTCGCGGGCGACTGTCGACCTGCAGTCGATCCGCTTCTTCCTCGGCTACGGCCTGATCTTCATCACCCAGAACCTGCTGACGATCGCCCTCGCGGCCGCGGTGATGTTCGCGATCAACCCCCTGCTGGCCCTGATCGCCCTCGCCCCCGCGCCGCTGATCGTCTTCGTCGCCTCGCGCTACAACAAGGTCTCGCGGCCGGCCCTGCAGGAGGTCCAGCAGCGGATCGCCGAGCTGACCGCGGAGGCGGAGGAGAACGTCTCCGGGATCCGCATCGTCAAGGCCTTCGCCCGCGAGGAACACCAGCTGCACCGCTTCCAGCGCGCGGTCGGGCGGGTCTTCGAGCAGAGCATCTACTCGACCAAGCTGGCGGCCTTCTTCACGCCGCTGATCGGCTTCCTGCCGCAGCTCGGGATCGCCCTGATCCTCCTGATCGGCGGCCGCGAGGTGATCAACGACAACATGAGCCTCGGCGACTTCACCGCCTTCTACACCTACCTGGTGATGCTGGCCGGGCCGATGCGGATGCTCGGGGTGGCGATGGGGATGGCGCAGCGGGCGATCGCCTCCGGCAACCGGCTGTTCGAGATCCTCGACCGCGAGCCGCGGATCGAGAGCGCCCCGGGGGCACCGGCGCTGCCGGCCGGCGGCGGCCGGGTCGAGCTGCGCGACGTGACCCTCAGGTACGGCGCCGCCGACATTGACCACACCCAGGGTGGGTCAATGTCGGATGGGCTGGAAGAGGACGGCGCGCTGCCGGCCCTGCGCGGCGTCTCGCTCGAGGTCGAGGCCGGCAGGACGGTGGCCCTGGTCGGCCCCTCGGGGTCCGGCAAGACCAGCCTGGTGGCGCTGATCGCGCGCCTCTACGACCCCGACCGCGGCGCGGTCCTGGTCGACGGGGTCGACGTGCGCGAGGTCGACGTCGCCGACCTGCGCGGCGAGATCGCCTTCGTCGCCGACGACAGCTTCCTCTTCACCGCGACGGTCGCCGAGAACATCGCCTACGCGCGCCCCGAGGCGAGCCGCGAGCAGGTCGAAGCGGCGGCGCGGCGGGCCCAGGCGGACGCCTTCATCCGCGAGCTGCCCAACGGCTACGAGACCCGGGTCGGGGAGCGCGGGCTGACGCTCTCCGGCGGCCAGCGCCAGCGGGTGGCGATCGCCCGCGCCCTGCTCGCCGATCCCCGCGTCCTGATCCTCGACGACGCCACCTCCTCGGTCGACGCGACCACCGAGGTGGCGATCAAGCAGGGGCTGACGGAGGCGATGGCCGGGCGGACCACGTTCATCATCGCCCACCGCCTCTCGACCGTCTCCCTGGCCGACGAGATCGTCGTCGTCGACGGCGGCGAGATCGTCGACCGCGGCACCCACGAGGAGCTGATGGAGGGCTGCGGCTTCTACCGCGAGATCGCCGAGCACGGGCTCGCCGACTCGGTCTTCCTGCAGCGCGACCTCGAAGAGCGCGAGGAGATGGCGCGCCTGTGAACGGCAACGAGGACCGCAACGCCTTCCAGAACATCGCGGCGCTGTTCGGGGCGCTCTGGCGGCTGATCCGCGGCGAGGACCAGCGCGGCCGCAAGGTCAAGTGGCTGGTCTCCCAGCTGCGGCCTTACCGCGGCCGCGTCGCGCTGATGTTCGTCGGCCTGCTCGCCGCGACCGCGGCCGGGCTCGCTCCCCCCTACCTGGCCGGCCAGGCGATCGACGAAGGGATCATCACCGGCGACCTCGGGGCGCTCGACCGGATCGTGATCGCCTTCGTCGTCGTCGCCTTCGTCTACGCGGCGGCCACCTACCTGCAGACCTACATGGTCGGCTGGGTCGGGACCCGGGTCCTGCAGAACCTGCGCCAGCGGGTCTTCGAGCACATCCAGGGGATGTCGATCGGCTTCTTCACGCGGCGCAGCCCGGGCGTGCTGATCTCGCGGATGACCAACGACATCGAGGCGCTGAACCAGCTGGTCACCGACGGCGTCGTGACGATCTTCTCCAGCACCCTGACCCTGCTCGGCGTGGTGATCATCCTGCTCTTCCTCGACGTCGGCCTGGCCCTGGTCACCTTCCTCACCTTCCCGCTGCTGCTGATCGCCAGCATCGTCTTCCGGATCGTCTCCCACGGCACCTACCGGGCGACGCGGGAGCGGATCGCCGCGATCACCGCCTACCTGCAGGAGAGCCTCAGCGGCGTGCGGGTGGTGCGCAGCTTCGGCCAGGAGGGCCGCCACGTCGACGAGATGACGGCGCTGAACGAGGCGAACCGGGCGATCAACATGAAATCGGTCTACCTCAACGCCTCCTACTTCCCGGCGGTCGAACTGCTGGCGGCGATGGCGACCGCGGTGATCCTCGTCTACGGCGGCTCGCAGGCGATCGACGGGGCGATCCAGATCGGCGTGATCGTCGCCTTCGTCGGCTACCTGACCACCTTCTTCGAACCGATCCAGCAGCTCTCCCAGCTGTACACGACCTACCAGCAGGGGATGGCGGCGCTCGACAAGATCTTCGACCTGCTCGACACCGAGCCCGACATGGTCGACGCGCCCGGGGCGATCGACCCGGGGACGATCCGCGGCGAGATCGAGCTCGAGGGCGTCTGGTTCAGCTACGCCGAAGGCGACGAAATGCCGGAGGACGCCTGGGCGCTGCGCGACGTCGACCTGCACGTGCCGCCCGGCCAGACCCTGGCCCTGGTCGGCGCCACCGGGGCCGGCAAGTCGACCTTCGCGAAGCTGGTCGCCCGCTTCTACGACCCCCAGCAGGGCCGGGTGCTGGTCGACGGCCACGACCTGCGCGGCGTCCAGCAGCGGGCGCTGCGGCGCCAGCTCGGGATCGTCCCCCAGGAGGGCTTCCTGTTCTCCGGCAGCGTGCGCGAAAACGTCGCCTTCGGGCGGCCGGAGGCGAGCCTCGAGGAGATCGAGGCGGCGATCGCCACGGTCGGCGCGACCGCGTTCGTCGCCGCCCTGCCCGACGGGATCGAGACCCAGGTCGGCGAGCGCGGCATCCAGCTCTCCGCCGGCCAGCGCCAGCTCGTCGCCTTCGCCCGCGCCCTGCTCGCCGAGCCCCGCATCCTGATCCTCGACGAGGCCACCTCCAACGTCGACGTCCGCACCGAGAAAACGATCGAGAGAGGGCTGGAGCACCTGCTCCAGGGCCGCACCGCCATCGTCATCGCCCACCGCCTCTCGACGATCCGCCGCGCAGGCAAGATCGTCGTCCTCGGCGACGGCCAGATCGCCGAGCAAGGTACGCACGACGAGCTGATCGCCGCCGGCGGCCCCTACTCGAAGCTCTATGGAGCCTGGTCGGATTCCTCTGCGGCGTAGTCCGGTAGGGAGTCGGGGGAGGGGTTCCGCTTAGTCTTTTTCAGAATCGTGCGCCGGCCATGCGGCGGGGGAGCTCCCGGAAAAAGCCACAAGACGCTTCACCCCTCCCCCGACTCCCAGCGAAACGAGCAGAGGGATCGGTCCAGGGTTCATCAGCTTGAGCAAGGGAACGGAGGATGAATCAGCTCACGAGGTTCGGGAGCTGGAAGCTTCCACCGCATCGGGTGACAAGAGCTTTCCGCCGGCTCGTGTGAGGAAAGCTGATTTGACCCGTGAGCGGGCACCCGCCTGGATCAGCCGGGTCCGATGCCGCCGCCCGAGGATCCTTCTTCGCCACCTTCAGGCGCGACTTCTTCTTCGCCGCCGACGCCGCCGCCTTCCGGGGCGATTTCTTCTTCGGGGGCGACTTCTTCTTCCGGAAGGATTTCTTCTTCGATTTCGGGCGTGACTTCGACGCCGCCTTCTTCGACTTCGCCTTCGGCGGCGCCGCCGCCGGTCCCGGTGACCGGGGGCGCGCTGGGCTGTTCGGAGCACTCTTCCATGCCGTAGATCGCGGCCTGGGCCTGGAATTCTTCGAGCGCCGGGGCCGCGGCGGTGGCGGCTTCGCCGAGCGCTTCGGATTCTTCGCGTTCGGCGGCCAGTTTCACTTCGCCCTCGACTTTGGCGAATTCTTCGGCGGCGGCCCAGAACTCGTCGTAGCCCTCGGGTTCGGAGGGCCGGCCGAGCGCCTGCAGGCTCGCGACCATGCCGACGTAGAGGTTGGCGACTTCGATCGTCTGCTCTTCGATTTCGCCTTCTTCGTCGGCGCCGATCGCGCCGACCGCGGCGTTGACCTCACCGCAGATCGCGTCGCCCTGCGAGATCAGCTCCGCTTTGGTGAGGATCGTTCTTTCTTCCGCCGTCGTTTCCTGGGTTTCGACGGTCGTGTCGTCGCCCCCGCCACCACAGCCGGCGCCGACCAGCGCGGCCAGCAGGACCAGGGGCAGGACGGCGGTTAGGAACTTTCGAAGTCTCATCGGGTGGCGACGCTAGCAGAGCGAATCGACGGCTTTGCAGGTACTTCGAACTGCGCCCCAGGGGCTCGAACCCCGACTTCCTCGTCCAGAGCGAGGCGTGCTGCCATTACACCAGGGCGCAAAGAGAGCCTCCGCAGGATACCTACAGATCCGCTTCGGAGAATTCAGTGCCCTCGGCGATCATCTGCCGCGCCCTGGCCAGTTCCTCGGAGCGCTCGACGCTGAGGCAGCCGGCGACCTTGCCGTCCTTGAGGTACCAGACCGAGAATTCTCCGTTCTCGCGGTCGCCGCGCCAGACCTCCTGGTCCCAGTCCTCGGCCGGCCCGACGTACTCGAGGCTGGCCCAGTCGGCGAGGTCGCTGAAGAAGTAGGGGACAACGTCGTAGTCGGCGTCCTCGCCGAGCATGTTGCGGGCCGCGTGCGCACCCTGGTGCATCGCCACGTCCCAGTGCTCGACGTGGATCCGGCGGCCGTGGACGACGCTGTCGTAGGAGGCGCAGTCGCCGGCCGCGTAGATCCCGGGGGCCGAGGTCCGCAGCTTCGAGTCGCAGACGATCGCGCCGTCGACCTCGAGCCCGGCCCGCTGGGCGAGCATCGCGTCGGGGCGGACGCCGGCGCCGACCACGACCGCGTCGCACTCGATCGTCAGCCCGCTCTTCGTCACCACGGCGTTGATCCGGCCGTCGCCCTCGAAGGCCTCGAGCTCCTCGCCGCCGTGGAACTCGACGCCCTTCGAGGCGATCAGGTCCTGGAACCAGCGCCCCGCGGCCTCGCCGAAGGTGCGCGAGAGCGCCACCTCCTCGATCGCGACGATCGAGCACCTGGTGCCCCGCGCGGTCAGCGAGGCGGCGACCTCGGTGCCGATATAGCTGCCGCCGATCAGGACCACGTGCTCGGCCTTTTCGGCGTCGCCCCGGATCGCGTCCGCGTTGCCGAAAGCGCGCAGGTAATGGATGCCCTCGTTCTCGGCGCCCTCGACGCGGAGGATGTTGACGTTCGCCCCGGTGGCGACCAGCGCCTTGTCGAAGGCGACCTCTTCCCCGCCCTGGATCTTCGCCGTCCGCGCCTCGAGGTCCAGCCCCATCACGTTCTTGCCGGTCAGCAGCTCGACCCCGTTCTCCTCGTACCAGGAGACGGGGTTGACGTGGGCGTCGGCGCGCTCGGCGTCGCCGCGCAGGTACTCCTTGGAGATCGGCGGCCGTTCGTAGGGCGGCTCGGGCTCGCGGCCGACCAGCAGGACCGAGCCCTCGGCGCCGCGCTTGCGCAGCTCCGCGGCGCAGCTGGCCGAGGCCAGGCCGCCGCCGATCAGCAGGAAGTCAACCTCGCGGTCAGGCATCAGGAAGGGGCGGAGCCGTCGTTGCTTTCCGGTCCGAAGAGGGCCTTCAAGTCCTCCTCCTTACCCGGGTCGAGCACGGCCAAGATCTCGTCGCCTTCCTCGAGCACGGTCTCGGCGGTGGGCACGAAGCCCTTGCCGGCGCGCAGGACCGAGATCAGCAGGCTGCCGTCGGGCATCTGCAGGTCGCCGACCCGGCGGCCGGTGACGC
>JAWVEZ010000119.1:0-10583 GCA_033856455.1 Solirubrobacterales bacterium
GCTGGTCCGAGAGCGGCGTTAGCGTGAACCTTCATCCGGGTCCTCCTTGCTTAGGGCGTAGACACCCCCGAGCTTCTTGGAGGGCCCGGATGCTTCTCAGGCGTTCACAACGTGTGTGGGCGGGTCAACTAGCGCTCGCCGCTTCAGTCCGAAACAGGTCCAGCGGCAGAGGAGCCAGGGGTTTTGGCCTCCCCGGAGATCACCTGCTCACCGAGGCGGATCCGCGCATGCAAGGCACCGGCGTCGAGCAGCGCGGTGTCGTCCTCACGCCTCACCGGCAGGAGAACGTGGCCGCCCAGCACCTTCTGCTCGGCGATCGTCCCCTGCACGAGAAACGGGCGTGAAGAGGGTGACTGAGGCGGAATTACGAGCACGGCTATGCCGTGGCCCTGCTTCGCGCCCTCGATCCGCCTGACCTCGAACCCCTCGACTCGCGGATATACGAGCTGAGCGATATGGCCGCGATAGGAGGAGGCCTGCACGCGTTTCAAGTCGAACTCCAGATGGCCAGAGACAACGTCGCCGTCGCCACGATCGTTGGTGGTCAATCCGATCACGATCATGCCTCCGTCCGGTGAGTTGGCGAAGGCCGCGACGTCCTTCGCGAGCTCGAAGCGCCAGTTGTTCTCGCCGAGTTCGGCGGCGAGGTGGTCGTAGGGCTCCCCCTTCGCCTCCAGCCAGTCACTCTCGAGTTGCCCGCGGAATAGATCCCAGCGCCCTGCGGCAAGAAGATCCAAGGTGACCGCGCGTGAGAGCTCTCCCCCTTTTAGGGCCCGCAAGAGCGCCTGCGCTTCGTCACCCAGGCTCCAGGCATCAGCCAAAGTCGCGTCCTCTGGGTAGTCCCGATCGAGATTGATCGTGACCCCGAAGCCTCTACCGTCGTACTCCTCGAGCGCCTCTACGGAAACCTCGCACGATGCTTGCCGGTGCTCTAGGAACCGGGCGAGCTGTTCCCGCACCACGGCCGCGTCTTCCTCCTCCGTCTTCAGCCTCAGCCTGACGCGCCACCGCCCGTTCTCGAGGAACAGTGCCGGTGACGTCGGGGGCAACGCCATGTAGTCCTCCCAGATGCCGTGCTTCTGCTCCTCAGACTCCTCGATGTATTCGGCGAGAGATTGCTCCGAGTACTGGACGAGCCCGATCCAAAGCCGCTGCTCCCGACCGACCCTCGGCTCCTGTTCGGTCAGCCAGCGCTCGGCGGCCGAGCGCAGAGAGCGTAAGTCGGCGTGACCGGCGCCCTCGAGCGTGCCGATCAGAACATGCTCGAAGGTATCGCCCCACACTCCCCCGAGGGGAGTGATCGTCCCGCGACCCTCGACGATGAACAGCTGTCCGTGGAGCTTGACATTGGCGCCCATTCGCCTGAACGCTAGGCCGAACTACGGACAGTCCGCTTCCAGAGAGCCGCCTCGTCCCGGACCGGGTCAGATCTGGCTCGGCGGGCGACGAGCAGCGGCGTCTGACGCGGACGCCGGGGATCGACGAGACCGCGGCCACCTTCTCGCCGGACGGCCGCACGATCGCCTACGTGGCGCGCTACCGGGAAGACGCCGACATCTGGCTGATGCGAAGCGACGACACCGGCAAGCGGCCGCTGGTCACCGGTGAGCTCGACGAGTTCCAGCCCTCCTTCTTCCCCAGCGGACGCAGCCTCGCCTACACCGTCTTTCGACGGCGGCCGCGAGTGGACCGTCTACACGGTGCGGCGCGACGGCACGGACCGCCGGCGCCTGGTCAACGACGCGACCTTCCCGATCGCTCCCCCCGCGGCCGCCTGCTCGCCTACTCGGCGGACGGGAATGTGCCATCTGGTCCCCGAACGGCCAGGAATCGCCTACACCGACAAGACGCAGCGCGGCAGGCTGCGGATGCTGAGCGCGGGCGGAGGCCCGTCCTTCGGGGCCCCCGCCATCTGGCCGGCACCCAGGAATGGTTCCCGGCCTGGCAGCCGCTGCGCTGACCCGAGTCAGCGCGACTAGTTACCACGAGAAGTCACACAGTCGCGCGTCGTGTGACCCACACGTATGAACTCTCTGGTTAGCGTCGCCCGCGTCACGGCCGTGGCAAACAGCCCCGGCCGCCGGACGCGGACCTTGCCCTCACGAAGCGAGGCTGGCGGGTTCGACTCCCGCTCGGGGCGCTACGATGTGCACACGTGAGGGCGGGGTCGTGAAGTTCGACGGCAGCCACGCTTTCAAGCGGCCCGCTTCGGCGGGCCGTTTGCTTAGGTGAACTTGACTCATTAGGGTTCCGCCCATGGCAGGGGGAAATGCGGAGGCTGGCGGATCCGACGCCTGGATGCCGGCGCGGCTGATTCCGGTCGCCGGAATTCGCGGCCAGGAAGAGCAGGAGATCCGCGCTGCGTCTTCCCTACTTGCGGTCATGGGCGCCGTTGACGAGTTCGGTCGTGCGCTCCTCAAGGATGTCGGTGCGCCGGCTGGGCGCCTAACCACGTTCACCGAGGTCCCGCTGAAGGACGCGGACGGGAAGACGCTGAGACCGGATGGGGCGATCACGGTTGAGCGCGGCAAGACCTCTTGGCGCTGCCTGGTCGAGGTCAAGACCGGGAACGCACCGCTAAGGGCAGAGCAAGTCTCGAACTATCTCGACCTGGCCCGCGAACATGGCTTTGATGCCGTCCTGACGATCTCAAACCAGATCAGCGGTGGGCCGGAAGACGTACCGGTCACCGTCGACGGTCGCAAGCTCCGGCGCGTGAACCTGAGGCATCTCTCCTGGTGGCGGATCCTGACCGAGGCCGTGATGCAGCACCAGCACCGCGGGGTCAAGGACCCCGACCAGGCTTGGATTCTCGGCGAGTTGATCGCCTACCTCGAGCACGAGAAGTCGGGGGCCATCGGCTTCGAGGACATGGGACAGCACTGGGTTCAAGTACGGAACTCAGCCCGCGACGGGACGATCAGGTCAGCCGATCCAGGAGTACGAGATGTGATCGACAGGTGGGAGCAGTTCATCGAGTACCTATGTCTGGGTCTGAGCCAGGACCTAGGGGTGGCGGTGGCAACCACCCAGTCTCGCGCGAAGGATGGAGAGCGCTGGGCGGATTCACTTCTCACCAGTCTCGAGGGAGAAGGCAAGTTGACCGGCGCCTTCCGGGTCCCGAGCGCGGTGGGACCGATCGAGGTCGAAGCTGATCTCAGGGCTCGGTTGACCAGGACGAGCGTCAAGGTGGCCGCGCCCAGGGACGGCCGACCAATGACCCGAATCAACTGGGTTCTCCGCCAACTGAAGAAAGCTCCGAAGGACCTGCGCGTCGAGGTCCAGTTTGCTCGCACCAAGGAAACGACGGCCCTGCTTCTGAACGATGCCCTCGCGGACCCCGCGGCGCTGCTCTCGCAGAGCGACCCAAAGCGCGATCCGCGCTCGTTCACTCTCTCGCTGGCTCGCCCTCTCGGCACCAAGCGAGGACGTGGGGAGCGTTCCTTCGTACTCGAGACGCGGCGTCAGGTCGTCAGCTTCTACGGGGATCTCGTTGAGAATCTGCGCGATTGGCAGGCGAAAGCGCCGAAGCTCCCGTCACCGGAGTCGCCCGAATCCGACGAAACCGAGTCGCGACAATTGATCTCGGCCACCTCGGAGCTGGATACGGTGGCGTCCGACTCAGGCTCCCCCGAGGTTCCGCTGTCTCCGTTCCGCCCTGACCACGTGGTCGCAGACTTCGCTCGGGGTGTCGGCGACGACGAGCAGCTCCTTGTCGCCGGGGGAGATCATGCCGGTGTCCTCGAGCGAGCTGTCGATCCAGTCGAGCAGGGGCTTCCAGTGCGCGGAGTCGACGAGGATCGTTGGGAAGTTCTTGATCCGGTCGGTCTGGATCAGGGTCAGGCTCTCGAACATCTCGTCGAGGGTGCCGAAGCCGCCGGGGAAGATCACGAAGGCGCGGGCGTAGCGGACGAACATCAGCTTGCGGGCGAAGAAGTAGTGGAAGTGGAGGCTGCGGTTGGCGTAGGGATTCGGCTCCTGCTCGTGGGGGAGCTCGATGTTGAGGCCGATCGAGAGGCCGCCGGCCTCGGCGGCGCCGCGGTTCGCGGCCTCCATCAGACCGGGGCCGCCGCCGGTGATCACGCTGAAGCCGTGGTCGACCAGGCAGGCGGCGGTCTCCCGGCAGAGCGCGTACCAGGGGTGGTCCGGGGCGACGCGGGCGGAGCCGAAGACGGAGACGCCGCTGTCGACGTCGCGCAGGGCGTCGAAGCCCATGTCGACCTCCTGGCGGATCCGCTCGAGGCGGAGGTCGTCCTCGGCCTCGGCGTCGGCGGGCACCCGCAGCAGGTGCTCGTCGTGCGCTTCCCACCTGCTCCTGTCGATCCCCGGCAAAGTGCCCCCGGCGGGATTCGAACCCGCGACGCGCGGCTTAAAAGGCCGCCGCTCTAACCGACTGAGCTACAGGGGCGAGCGCCCCATCGTAGATGCTCAAGAGAGGTCGGGGATTCCCTCGTAGGCGGTCGATGCCTCGGCGTGGGTGCGCTGGGGGATGCGGCCGGCCCGGCGGGCGGTGTGGCCGGCGGCAACCGCGCCGCGCAGGGCGCCGGCCATCGCGGTCGGGTCCTCGGCGCCGAAGATCGCCGAGGCGGCGAGGACGGCGTCGCAGCCGAGCTCCATCGCCTGGGCGGCATCGGAGGCGGTGCCGATGCCGGCGTCGAGGACGACCGGGACCTCGGCGCGGTCGGTGATGATCGCGATGTTGTACGGGTTGCGGATGCCGGCGCCGGAGCCGATCGGCGAGCCGAGCGGCATCACCGCGGCGCAGCCGGCCTGCTCGAGGCGGCGGGCGAGGACCGGGTCGTCGTTGGTGTAGGGGAGGACGGTGAAGCCGTCGGCGACCAGCTGCTCGGCGGCGTCGAGCAGCTCGACCGCGTCCGGGTAGAGGGTGCGGTCGTCGCCGATCACCTCGAGCTTGATCCAGTCGGTCTCGAACGCCTCGCGGGCGAGCTGGGCGGTGCGGACCGCGTCGCGGGCGGTGTAACAGCCGGCGGTGTTGGGGAGGACGAAGAGGCCGAGGCGGTCGATCACGTCGAGCACCGAGCCCTCGGCGCCCGGGTCGACGCGGCGCAGGGCCACGGTGACGATCTCGGTCCCGGCGGCGGCCAGCGCGTCCTCCATCTGCTCCAGCGAGCGGAAGCCGCCGGTGCCGGCGATCAGCCGCGAGGTCCACCGGCGCCCGCCGAGCTCCCAGGTCTCCCTCTCCGCGGGGGCGCCGCCCTGGATCGCCGCCAGCACCTCGACCGTCTGGCCGTCGCGCAGCGGGGTCGCGGCCCACTCGCCGCGGGGAATGACCTCGCCGTCGAGCGCCACCGCGACGCCGCGCCGGTCCTCGGGCGCCCCGGCCTCGCGCGCCGCCGCGGCCAGCGTCGTCCCCTCCGCCAGCTCCCGCGGCTCGCCGTTCAGCTCGATCTTCACGCCGTCACCCCGGCCAGCTGGGCGGCGATGCGGTCGGCGGTGAGCGGCGCCAGGAGGATGCCGTTGCGGTAGTGGCCGGTGGCGAGGGTGAGGCCCGCGATCGCGCCGGGGCCGATTCGCGGCAGGTTGTCGGGGGTGCCGGGGCGCAGGCCGGCGACGGCGCCGAGCAGCTCCATCTCGGCGACCTCGGGGAGCAGGCGGTAGGCCTCGCGCAGCAGCTCGTGGACGCCGCCGGCGGTGACCGTGGTGTCGTAGCCCTGCTCCTCGACCGTGGCGCCGACGATCAGCCGGCCGTCACCGCGCGGCACCAGGTAGACGCGCTCGGAGGCGAGGATGCGGCCGCAGGGCGGCTCGCCGTCGCGGCTGCCGAGCTCGACCACCTCGCCCTTGACCGGGCGCACCGGCGGTCGCGCCTCCTCCGGCAGCCAGGCGGTCGCGCCCGACCAGGCGCCGTTGGCGAGCACCACGGTCTCGGCCCGCAGCTCCTCGCCGGCCGCGGTCCGCACCCCGGCCAGCCGCTCGCCCTCCCAGACCCCGTCGACCACCTCGCAGCCGGTCCGCAGCTCGGCGCCGGCGACGCGGGCCGCGGCGGCCAGCGCCCGGGCCAGCGCCCGCGGGTCGATCGCCGCCTCGCCGGCCGCGTGAACGCCGCCGTTGAAGGACGGGGTGAGGCCGGGCTCCAGCGCGCGG
Source organism: Solirubrobacterales bacterium (assembly GCA_033856455.1). Lineage (GTDB taxonomy): Bacteria > Actinomycetota > Thermoleophilia > Solirubrobacterales > 70-9 > VAYN01. The sequence goes on from JAWVEZ010000119.1 coordinate 6,106, forward strand.
CAGGCGCGCGGCGCCAGCCACTCGGCCTCGAGCTCGAGCGAGCGCTGCAGGTCGTGGCGGCGGCGCAGCTGCGCCGCCTCGTCCCGGTCGAGCGCGACGTGCAGGGCACCGCACTCCGTGTATCCCATCGCCATCCCGCTGGCCGCCTCCAGCTCGGCGACGAACTGCGGGTAGAGCCGCGCCGAGGCCAGGGTCAGCTCCAGCAGCTCCGGCTCGCCGAAGGTCAGCTCGCCGACCGGCGCCAACATCCCGGCGGCGACGTTGGTCGCCCCGGCCGGCGGCTCGGCCCGCTCCAGCACGACGACCCGGGCGCCGCGCTCGGCGGCGCGCCAGGCGCAGCTGAGGCCGACAACGCCTCCACCTACGAATATCGCGTCAAGACTTCGCTGCTCGGTCACACCATTGCCTCCGCCGGCATTACCCGGATCAGGTTCAACGGTCGGTGGCCTCGATGCCACCCTCTCAGCCCTCGCGGGCTCCCGTACTGCTTCAAGGCTACCCCTCCGGCGGCCCCGCCAGGCCCGGCGGACCCCCCGTCGGGGTCATAATCGGGCGATGAGCCTCGCTGCCCCGGAGAGCAAAGGACCGCTGCGGCGGGAGCGCCTGCGCACCGCGCGGCTCTACTTCGTCTGCGACGCCCGCCCCCACGGCGAGGACCCCGAAGCGCTGCTGCTGGCGGCGCTCGGCGGCGGCGTCGACATCGTCCAGCTGCGCGAGAAGGAGCTCTCGCGGGCGGAGATCGAACGCGCCGCCTGGACCTACCGCCGCGTCTGCGACACCTACAGCGCGATCTTCATCGTCAACGACGACCCCGACCTGGTTCGCGCCTGCGACGCCGACGGCGTCCACGTCGGCAGGCCCGGCGAAGTCGCCGCGGCGCGGGAGCTGCTCGGGCCCGACGCGATCATCGGCCTCTCGACCCACGGCCCCGAGGAACTCGACGCCGCCAACCAGCTGCCCGTCGACTACGTCGCGGTCGGCCCGGTCTGGGAGACGCCGACCAAACCCGGCCGCGCGGCGATCGGGCTGGAGCCGATCTCCTACGCCGCCGCGCACTCGGTCCATCCCTTCTTCGGGATCGGCGGCATCGACCCGGGCAACGCCGCGCAGGTCAGCGCGGCCGGGGCCAGCCGCCTCTGCGTCGTGCGGGCGATCCACGAGGCCGCCGACCCGCGCGCCGCGGCCGAGGCGCTGCGCCAGGGGGTGGCGCCCGGTGGCTGAGGAGCAGCCCCCGAAACGCAAGCAGCGCAGCCCCCGCGAGCGGATGATGGAGGGCTACGCGAAGGCCGAGGTGCGCAACCAGGAAGCGCGCGACGAGCTCGAGCCGCTGGCTCCGGGCGAGCGGCCGACCGTGGTCACGGTCGGGGCGATCGTCGCCGCGCTGGTCGGGCTCTCGGTCGTGGTCGGCTACCTGGCCGGGGTGGAGGTCGACGGCGAGCGGCCGGAGATCGCCCAGGTGGCGGCGCCGGCGCTGATCATGGGGGTGATGGCCTACGGGATGTGGAACGCCCGCTACTGGGCGGTGCTCGGCTTCCAGCTGATCCTCGTCTTCCTGATCTTCAGCGCCCTCTTCGGGCTGATGGTGCAGGCGAGCACGGTGGGACAGTTCGCGGCGACGATCGGGCTGCTCGCGGTGGCCGGGACCTTCTTCTACTTCATGGTCAAGGCGATGGCGCGGATCCAGATGCCGGAGCGGCGCTGAACGACCTCCGGCGGGCGGTTTGTAGTCCTAACGGGGGGTGTGGGGGTCACCCCTCCCAACCGGCGCAGTCCCTTCTATAGGCTCAGGCCATGCCTGATTCCTACGAGACGATCGTCATCGGCGGCGGCCCCGGTGGCTACGTCGCCGCCATCCGCTCCGCCCAGCTGGGCAGGAAGACCGCGGTCGTCGAGCGCGACAAAGCCGGCGGGCGCTGCCTCAACTACGCCTGCATCCCCGCCAAGACCATTCTGCGCTCGGCCGAGATCTACCACGAGGCGAAGAACAGCGAGAACCTCGGTGTGGTCGCCAAGGACGTGACGATCGACTGGGAGGCGCTGCAGCAGCGCCGCGCCGACGTCTCCGAATCGCTCTCCAAGGGCGTCTCGGGCCTTTGGAAGAAGAGCAAGATCGACGTGATCGAGGGTGAGGGCGCGGTCGACAAGGACGGCAACGTCGTCGTCGGCGACAGCGTCTACGAGGCGGGCGCGGTGATCCTCGCGACCGGCTCGGTGGCAACGGCGATCCCGGGCGTCGAGTTCTCCGAGCGGGTCGTCGACACCTGGGGTGCCTGGTCGCTCCCCGGCCTGCCGAAGAAGATCGCCGTGGTCGGTGCCGGCGCCTCGGGCTCGGAGATCGCCTCCGCCTACGCGCGCATGGGCACCGAGGTGCTGCTGATCGAGATGCTGCCGCAGATCCTCCCGGCCGAGGACGCAGACATCGCCAAGATCGTCGAACGCTCGTTCAAGAAAGACGGGATCGAGATCAGCACCGGTGCCCCGGTCGAGAACGTCGAGGTCGGCAAGGACAGCGTCAAGTTCACCTACGGCGACAGCTCCGCCGAGGTCGACTACCTCTGCATCGCCGGCGGTCGCCGCCCCGACGTCGAGGGCCTCGGGCTCGAGGCGGCCGGGATCGAGCTGGAGGAGAACGGCAAGATCAAGGTCGACGACTACGGCCAGACGACCAACGCCAAGGTTTACGCGATCGGCGACCTGGTCAACAAGAAGGCGCTCGCCCACAAGGCCTCCGAGGAGGGCGTCGTCGCGGTCGAGAAAGCGGCCGGCGTCGAGACCCACCCGGTCGACCAGGAGCTGATGGTCGGCGCCACCTTCACCCACCCGCAGGTCGCCTCGGTGGGCCTGACCGAGGCCCAGGCCAAAGAGGCCGGGCACGAGGTCAAGGTCGGCAAACAGAAAATCGCCGGCGAGGGCGCGGGCACCGTCTACGACGACAAAGTCGGCCTGGTGAAGCTGGTCGTCGACGCCAAGTACGGCGAGGTCCTCGGCGCCCACATCGTCGGCAACCGGGCCTGCGACATGATCGCCGAGCTGGTCGCGACGATGGCGCTGGAGGGCGGCTACCAGGAGCTCTCGCGGATCGTCCACCCGCACCCGACCGTCTCCGAGGCGGTCTTGGACGCGGCGCGGGCGGTCGACGGCTGGGCCATCCACGCTTGAGTAGCGTGTCGAGTTGTGCACCTATGGCGTGCATAACTCGACACCCATGAATCGCCCCGTCTTCTACTACGACCTCGGCTCGCCCTACGCGTACCTGAGCGCGGAGCGGATCAGCGGGCTCTACACCGAGGCCGGGCTGGAGCAGCCGGAATGGGTGCCGATCCTGCTCGGCGGGCTCTTCCAGCAGTTCGGCCGCGGCTCCTGGGGCAACGGGCCCGACCGCGAGGCGGGCATGGCCGAGTGCGAGCGCCGGGCCTCCGCCTACGGGCTGCCGCCGATCGTCTGGCCCGACCCCTGGCCGGGCAACATGCTGACCGCGGCGCGGGTCGCGACCTTCGCCAAGCAGACCGGCCGCGCCGTCTCCTTCAGCCTCGCCGCCTTCCGCCAGCAGTTCGCCGCCGGCCGCGACCTCAGCGATCCCGACAACGTGATGATCGCCGGCGCGGCCTGCGAGCTGCACCCGCGGGCGCTGCTGAAAGCGGTCGAGACCGGCGGCGTCAAAGCGGCGCTGCGGGCGGCGACCGAAGGGGCGGCGGCGCAGGGGGTCGAAGGGGTGCCGGCGGTGGTCGTCGGCGAGCAGGTCTTCTGGGGGGACGACCGGCTCGAGGAAGCGGTCGAAGCAAGCGCTACTGGGTAGTCTGGATTCCAGATGCCCGGTTCGCTCCCCGACGCCTCCACCTGTTACGAGCTGCTGGCGCGGATGGCCCTGATCCGGCGCTTCGAGGTGGAGGCGTGGCGGCAGTTCAAGCGGGCGAAAGCCGGCGGCTTCCTGCACCTGGCGATCGGCGAGGAGGCGACGATCGTCGGCACCACCTCGGTGATGCGTGACGAAGACTTCCTGATCGGGACCTACCGGACCCACGGCCACGCGATCGCCCGCGGCACCGACCCCAAGCGGGTGATGGCCGAGCTGTTCGGCCGCGTCGACGGGACCAGCGGCGGCCGCGGCGGCTCGATGCACATCTTCGACGCCGAGAAACGCTTCATGGGCGGCTACGGGATCGTCGGCGGCAACCTGCCGATCGCGGCCGGCCTGGCGCTCGCCTCCCAGTACAAAGGCGAAGACGCGGTCACCGTCTGCGTCTTCGGCGACGGCGCCTCCAACGCCGGCAACTTCGGCGAGACGATGAACCTGGCGGCGCTCTGGAAGCTGCCGATCCTCTTCCTGGTCGAGAACAACCTCTACGGGATGGGCACCTCGGTCGAGCGCCACTCGGCCCAGACCGACCTCTCCCAGAAGGCGGAGGGCTACGGAATCCCCGGCACCCGGGTCGACGGGATGGACGTGGTCGCGGTGCGCGAGGCCGTCGCGGAGGGCC
>JAWVEZ010000120.1:0-3440 GCA_033856455.1 Solirubrobacterales bacterium
CGTCGTCGCGCCAGACCGGCTGCGCGTTCTCCCAGGAGCCGCCGCCGGTGGTCGAGTAGCGCACGTGGCCGATCGCCATGTCGCCCTCCAGCGCCTTCAGCTTCTCCTCGTCGAAGACCTGGGAGACCAGGCCCGAGTCGCGCATCGTGGTGATGTGGCCGCCCTCGCAGGTGGCGATCCCGGCCGACTCCTGGCCGCGGTGCTGCAGCGCGTAGAGCCCGAAGTAGGCGAAGCGGGCGACCTCGTGGCCGGGTGCGTATACGCCGAAAACGCCGCATTCGTCGCGCGGCCCATCGCGGTCAAGGAGCCGCTCGTCGGAAGTCAAAAGCGCGTGATCCTCGCTGGTAAGAGAGACGCGGACGCGCAGGCGGACTGCCTACCCGCGGAGGGTAGCAATGAGGGTGGATCGTCGAGTTGCCATTTTCTCGCGCATATGGGGAGAAAAGGGCACTCGCGGTGCTCAGCCCAGCCGCGCGCCGCTCTCGGGGTCGAACAGGTGCAGTTTCGCCGTGTCGGCCCAGAGCCGGGCGGTTTCGCGGCGTTTCACCTTGCTGGTCGGCTCCAGGCGAGCGACGACCTGCTCTTCGCCCTCGCGCAGGTTGGCGGCGCCGGTTTCGTCGAGGCTGGCGCCGACCAGGTCGGCGAGCTGGTCGGACTCGACGCCTTCGGACTCGATGTGGAAGTAGGCGAAGAGGTCCGAGCCGAGCGACTCGACGAGATCGATCTCGGCCTCGAAGGCAACCCCGCGCTCCTGCGCGAGGTCACCGACGACCTCCACGTCCTCGAAGTTCTCCGGACGGATGCCGGCGATCACCGGGCCCTCGCCGCGACCGCCGCCGATCTCGCCGACGTCGACCTCGCCGATCGGCAGCTTCACCCTGCCGCCGCTCAGCTCCCCCGGCATGAAGTTCATCGCCGGTGAGCCGATGAAGCCGGCGACGAAGAGGTTCTTCGGCGAGTCGTAGAGCTCGGCCGGGGTGCCGACCTGCTGGAGGACGCCGGCCCGCATCACCGCTACCCGGTCGCCGAGGGTCATCGCCTCGGTCTGGTCGTGGGTGACGTAGACGGTCGTCGTTTCCAGCTTCGACTGCAGCCGGGAGACCTCGGTCCGCATCTGCACGCGCAGCTTCGCGTCGAGGTTGGAGAGCGGCTCGTCCATCAGGAAGGCTTTCGGGTCACGGACGATCGCCCGCCCCATCGCCACCCGCTGGCGCTGACCGCCGGAGAGGTTGGCGGGACGGCGGTCGAGGTGCTGGGTGAGGTCGAGCGTCTCCGCCGCCGCCTCGACCTTCTTGTCGATCTCGGCCTTGTCGACGCCGGCCAGCTTCAGCGCGAAGCCCATGTTCTCGCGCACGGTCATGTGCGGGTAGAGCGCGTAGTTCTGGAAGACCATGGCGATGTCGCGGTCCTTCGGCGAGCGCTCGTTGACCGTCTCGCCGCCGATCTTCAACTCGCCGCTGGAGATGTCCTCGAGCCCGGCGATCATCCGCAGCGCCGTCGACTTGCCGCAGCCCGAGGGCCCGACCAGGATCATGAACTCGCCGTCCTCGATCGAGAGGTCCATCTCTTTGACGGCTTCGAAGCCGTCTGCGAAGACCTTGCTGACGTTGTCGAGGACTATCTCTGCCATTGCGTAGCTCCTTTATCCCTTGACGGCGCCGGCGGTCAGCCCGGCGACGATTCGGCGCTGGAAGAAGAGGACGAAGACGATGATCGGCACGGTCACGACCACCGCGGCGGCGGCGATCGAGCCGGTCGGCTGGGTGAACGAGGACTCGCCGGTGAAGAAGGCGAGCGCCGCCGGCACGGTCCGCGAGGCGTCCGAGCTGGTCAGCGAGATCGCGAAGAGGAAGTCGTTCCAGGCGAAGATGAAGACGAGGATCGCGGCGGTGAAGACGCCCGGCGCGGCGAGCGGCGCGATCACCTTGGTGAACGCCTGGAACGGCGTCGCCCCGTCGACCGCGGCCGCCTGCTCGAGGTCCCAGGGGATCTCGCGGAAGAAGGCGACGAGGACGTAGATCGCCAGCGGCAGCGAGAAGGTGAGGTAGGGGATGATCAGCCCCGGCCAGGTGTCGTAGAGGCCGAGCGAGCGCCACATGTCGAACAGCGGCCCGACGGTCGAGATCGGCGGGAACATCGCGATCGCCAACGCCCCGGCGAGGATCAGCCGCTTGCCGGGGAATTCGAGCCGGGCGATCGCGTAGGCGCAGAAGGAGGCGAGCACGATCGAGATCACGGTCGTGATCAGGGCGATCCCGATCGAGTTGATCAGCGGCTTGATGAAGGGGCTGTCGTCGATCCCGCCTTCGAACAGGCTCTTGTAGTTGTCGAGCGAGAATTCGGTCGGGATGAAGCTCTGGTCGGTGATCGCGTCCGGCGGCTTCAGCGAGAGCGAGACCAGCCACAGCACCGGCAGCAGGGCGAAGATCAGCACCAGGGCGATGCCGACCGACCAGTAGACGTACTCCCTCGTGCCCCGTTCCATCAGCCCGGCCTCCCTTCTTCCAGCTTGGTCCCGAAGCCGCGCACGAAGATGAAGGCGATCAGGAAGACGCAGAGGAAGATCAGCACCGAGACGGCGGAGCCGAGACCCAGGTTAAGCCTGGATATCAGCTGGTTGTAGCCGAGGATCGAGACCGATTCGGTGTCCTGAGCACCGCGGGTCATGATGAAGATCGTGTCGAAGATGCGGAAGGCGTCGAGGGTGCGGAACAGCAGCGCGACGAGGATCGCCGGCTTCATCAGCGGCAGGGTGATCCGGGTGAAGCGCTGCCAGGCGCTCGCCCCGTCGACCTTCGCCGCCTCGTAGAGCTGGCCGTCGATCGTCACCAGCCCGGCGAGCAGCAGCAGGGCCATGAACGGGGTCGTCTTCCAGACCTCGGCCATGATGATCACGGCAAAGGAGCTGAAGCGTCCCCCGAACCAGTCCATTTCGTCGCTGATCAGCGGCAGGTTGTTGACGAAGCCGGTGTCGGGCGCGAAGGCGAACTGCCAGGCGAAGGCGGCGACCACGGTGATGATCCCGTAGGGGATCAGGACCGAGGTGCGGACGACGCCGCGGCCGAAGATCGCCCGGTGCATGACCAGCGCGATGATCATCCCCAGCACCAGCTCGATCGCGACCGTGGTCACCATCAGGAAGACGGTGTTGAAGAGGTCTTCCCACCAGAGCTCGGAGCTCAGCACCGAGGCGTAGTTGTCGAGGCCGACGAAGCCGCCCTCATCCGGGAAGCGGAGGTCGATCTGCTGGACCGAGAGGGCGATCGCGTAGCCGATCGGGTAGGCGGTGACGGCGAGCATCGCCAGCACCGCCGGCGCGCACAGCATCCAGGCGAGTTTGCGCTCCGAGCGGGTCCTCGAGGTCACAGCAGCCCTTCCCGCTTGACCGCGTCTTCGAGATTGGACTTCAGCTCCTCGTAGATCGAGCTGGCGTCGTCGGG
>JAWVEZ010000121.1:0-2762 GCA_033856455.1 Solirubrobacterales bacterium
CACCAACGGCAAGGCAGAGCGCTTCATCCAGACGATGCTGCGCGAGTGGGCCTACGGGCGCATCTACGGCAGCTCGGTCGAACGGTCGAGCCAGCTCGCCGGCTGGCTCGACCGCTACAACTACCGACGCAAGCACGGCTCCCTCGGCCACCGCCCGCCGGCGGCTCGCCTCAACGAGCTGCTCGGGAACAACCTGGTTGGGAACTACAGCTAGCGGACGGGCTGCCAGTCGATGACCGGTCCGATCGTCGTCCCGTCTTCGTCGCCGTAGTGGGCGGCGTCGGCGAGCCGGGTCTGGCGGCCGTCGGCGACGGCGATCGAGACCAGGCTCTGCTCGTTCTCGATCGCCACGAAGGCGGCGACCCGTTTGCCGTCGGAGGAGAAGACGGCGCTGGTCTGCGAGCCGTCGGGCAGGGCGCTGAGACGGCGCGCTTTCGCGCTCCCGATCCGCTTCCCCCAGAGGCCCTGGTCGCGGCGGAAGAGGACCAGACGGCCGTCGGGGCTGACGTCTTCGACGTAGGCGGAGCCGACGCCGGCGACCTGCGAACGGACTTTCGACCCGTTGCGCTTCATCGTGTAGATGTCGGCGTAGGCGGCCGGGCCGGGGCTGCTCTCGCCGCGGCTGAAGATGATGCCGCCGGCGAAGAAGCGCGGCTCGAACTCGTCGATTTTCGCCGTGGTCGTCAGCTGGTCCAGGCGACTGCCGTTGGGGCGCACCGAGTAGAGGTCGTCGTTGACCCCGCCGGCCGAGTCGGCGCTGCCGCGGACGAAGACGATCGCCTTGCCGTCGGCGGCGAAGGCGGCGTCGTGGTCGTCGTTGCCGCTGCTGACCAGCGGCCGCAGGCCGCCGCCCATCGCGCCGACCGTGTAGAGGTCGGCCGGGCCGGACGGGCCGCCCAGCAGAGAGCGCCGCTCGAAGACGACGTATTTGCCGTTCGGGGAGACCAGCGGGACCGAGTCGATCTCCGGGCCGCTGGACAGGTGCCGCTCGCCGGAGCCGTCGGGGCGGATCGAGTAGATGTCGCCGTCGCGGACGAAGGCGATCGTGCGCCCGTCCGGGGCGAAGTTGGGTTCGCTGTCGGTCGGGTTTTCGGTCAGCTGGTTGAGGCGGCCGTCGCGGACGGCGTAGAGGCCGCCTTTGTCTTCGTCGCCGACTTTGGTCGTCTTCGAGAAGACGACCGAACCGCCGCCCGGCGCCGCGGCGGCGGTGGCCGGGACGGCGAGCGCGGCGACGACGAGCAGGGCGCTGAGGATCTTCAGGTGGGACATCGAGTGCTCCTTCCGAGCGTTTGCGATTGCCCCACGCAGACTGGGCGACGCAGGCGTTCCGGCCAACGACAACGGCGCCACCTACCGGGCCGCGTCTGGCCCGGTCCGGGTCAGACGCGATTCCAACTCGCGGGGAGGGGTCAGCGCGGGCGGTCGAGGCCGAGCTCGATAACCCGGGCGGCGATCTGGCGCGGGCGGTCGCGGCCGGCTTCGCCGGGGACGTCGAGCTTGGCGGCGAGCGCGTCGAGCCGGCGCTGCGCGGTGCGCTCGGAGACGTGCAGCTCGGCGGCGATCTCGGCCCGGGTCGCCGGGCGGCCGGCGAAGGCACCCTCGCTGCGGTAGGGCGCGACCAGCGCCGACGCGGTCGCCCGCTCCTCCTCGCTGAGGCCGACCGAGGGGCCGTCGGCGGCGACGGTCGCGCCGACCGGGGTGACCGAGCCGGTCTTCACTTCCAGCCGGTGGCCGCCGACGATCAGCGTGTCGCCGTCGCGCAGCCGCCGCGGGCGGTCGAGCGGCTCGCCGTTGAGGGCGGTGCCGTTGCGGCTGTCGAGGTCGGTCGCCATCAGCACGTCGCCGCGGCGCTCGATCTCCAGGTGGTTCCAGGAGACCGCCTCGTCCTCGATCTGCACGTCGGCCTCGGGCGAGCGCCCGACCACCGTGCGCTCGCCGCTCAGCGCGACCGACCGCGGCGCCTGACCGGCGACCGACAGCCAGAGTCGCGCCTCCATCCGCCGGCGCGCCCCCTCAGTAGCGGTAGTGGTCGGACTTGTAGGGGCCGTCGACGGGAATGCCGAGGTAGGCGGACTGCTCCGCGGTCAGCTCGGTCAGCTTCACGCCCAGGGAGTCCAGGTGCAGGCGGGCGACCTTCTCGTCGAGGTGCTTGGGCAGCACGTAGACCTTCTTCTCCGCGAACTTCTCGGGGCTGCCGAACATCTCGATCTGGGCCATCACCTGGTTGGTGAACGAGTTCGACATCACGAAGCTCGGGTGCCCGGTGGCGTTGCCGAGGTTGAGCAGGCGGCCTTCGGAGAGGACGATGATCGAGTGGCCGTCGGGGAAGCTCCACTCGTCGACCTGCGGCTTGATCTGGATCCGCTCGGCGTCGGAGCCTTCCAGCGCCGCCATTTCGATCTCGTTGTCGAAGTGGCCGATGTTGCCGACGATCGCGTTGTGCTTCATCCGCGACATGTGGTCGAGGGTGATGATGTCCTTGTTGCCGGTGGTGGTGACGAAGATGTCGGCGCTGTCGACGACTTCGTCGAGCGTGCGCACCTCGTATCCCTCCATCGCCGCCTGCAGGGCGCAGATCGGGTCGATCTCGGTGACGATCACACGGGCGCCCTGGCCGCGCAGGCTGGAGGCGCAGCCCTTGCCGACGTCGCCGTAGCCGCAGACGACGGCGACCTTGCCGCCGATCATCACGTCGGTGGCGCGGTTGATCCCGTCGACCAGCGAGTGGCGGCAGCCGTAGAGGTTGTCGAACTTCGACTTGG
>JAWVEZ010000122.1:0-7563 GCA_033856455.1 Solirubrobacterales bacterium
CGATCACGTAGGTGACGAAGCGCTGGCCGTTGTCGACGTCCCAGACGTGGACCTGCTCGTTGGTGATCAGATCGGCGCCGGCCATCAGCTCGGTGTCGATCGTGATGCTGCCGATGTAGTCGACGTCGCAGTCGGTGACCGTGGCCCGGTGGATCTTCGACTTCAGCATCTGTCTCTGCACTGGTGGCTTCCTTTCCCTCTGGCCGATTAGGGCGAAATCAAGACGTTGTCGATCAGGCGGGCGGCGCCGACCCGGGCCGCGACCGCGACCAGGACGGGGCGTCCGTTCAGCTCGGTTGCCGGTTCGAGGCTCTCGGCGTCGCGCGCCTCCAGGTACTCCGGCTCGATCCCGGCGGCGCTGAGCTCGCGGCGACCGGCCTCGAGACCGGCCCGCAGCGAGTCGGCGCGGGCCTCGCGCTCGACCGCGGCGAGGGCGCGGGAGATCGCCGGCGCGCGCTCGCGGTCGCCCGGCTCCAGGTAGGCGTTGCGGGAGCTCATCGCCAGGCCGTCGCGCTCGCGCACGGTCGGCAGCACCTCGATCCGCAGCGGGAAGTCGAGGTCGCGGACCATGCGGGTCAGGACAGCCGCCTGCTGGGCGTCCTTCTGCCCGAAGTAGGCGACGTCGGGACCGACGACGTTGAACAGCTTGGCGACGACGGTGGTGACGCCGCGGAAGTGCTCGGGGCCGCGGCGGGCGCGGTCGCCGTCGAGGACCTCGGTCAGCTGGCCGCCGACCTCGACCCGCGAGGCGAAGCCGTCCGGGTACATCTCGGCGACCGAGGGGGCGAAGACGACGTCGACGCCGGCCTCGGCGGCGAGCCGCAGGTCGCGCTCCTCGTCGCGCGGGTAGCGGTCGAGGTCCTCGCCGGGGCCGAACTGGGTCGGGTTGACGAAGAGGCTCATCACGACCCGGTCGCACTCGGCCCGGGCGGTGCGCAGGAGCGAGACGTGGCCCTCGTGCAGGTAGCCCATGGTCGGGACCAGGCCGATCGTCTCGCCGGCACGGCGAGACGGCGCGAGCGCATCGCGCAGCTGGGCCTTGGCGCGAAAGACGCGCGGGCCAGCGTCCTGCTCGGGGGTGTTCCTGGTGGGGAGGTTGGAATTCATTCGGTCCATGCCCTGCGGGTCACGGCCAGTCCAGAGACGGATTATAGGCAGCAACACGGGGCGCTTGGCGGCGAACCTAAAGATCCGGTGGAAAGTGATCTACCCGGCCCCCGGTCCCGCAATCGGTGGACAAGGCACCACCCCCCACAGCAAGCCAGGAGGACCGGATGAGCACGAAGGACGCACTTGCACAGATCGACAGCGGCGAGGCGATCGGCGCCGCGGCGCACGAGGCGATCGAGGGGCTCGACGACGGCGACAGCCGCCGCGGCTTCCTCAAGAAGGCCGGCCTGACCGGCGGCGCCCTGGTCGGCGGCGGCGCCCTGCTCGGCGCTCTCACCCCGGCCGGCGCGATGGCCGCGGGCAAAGGCCGACCGCCGGCCAGCTTCGGCAAAGGCGACATCGGCATCCTCAACTACGCCCTCACGCTGGAGTACCTGGAGGCCGCCTTCTACAACGAGGCGACCGCCAACAACAACAGGAAATCGTTCCTCAAGACGGCTCAGGAGAAAGCCTTCCTGAAGCAGACGACGAACGACGAGAACGCCCACGTGAAGTTCCTCAAGAAAGCGCTGGGCAGCAAAGCGGTCAGCGCCCCGAAAGTCGACTTCGGCGCGACCACCGGCAGCCGCGACGCCTTCGTCAAGACCGCGGTCGCGCTCGAGAACACCGGCGTCGGCGCCTACTCCGGGCAGGCGCTGAACATCAGCAGCCCGGCCTACATCGCCGCCGCCCTCTCGATCTGGTCGGTCGAGGCGCGCCACGCCTCGGTGGCCGGCCTGCTGCTGAAGCCGACCCCGGCCAACATCTCGCCCGACGGCGCCTTCGACAAACCGAAGACGGCGAGCGAAGTGCTGAAGGTGGTCGAAAGCACCGGCTTCCTCGTCTAGAGCGGAGACGTCGCAGCGCGGGGGCGGCAAACCGGCCGCTCCCGAACGATTGATCGGAGAACGCAATGCCCAGCATCGGACCTTTGGAGATCGGAATCGTCCTCGTCATCGCCCTGATCGTGTTCGGGCCGAAAAAGCTGCCGGAACTCGGCAAGTCCCTCGGCAGCAGCGTCCGCGAGTTCAAAGGCACGATCGGCGGCGAGAGCGACGAGCCGGCCGCCAAACCGCGGGTCGAGGCGGAGCCCGCCGCCAAGTAGCCGCGAGCCCGGGTCCGTCGACCCTGCGAAGATGTCCCCATGCCCAATATCGGACCACTCGAGATCGGCATCGTCCTCGTCATCGTCCTGATCATCTTCGGGCCGAAAAAGCTCCCCGACCTGGGGCGCTCGCTCGGCAGCAGCATCCGCGAGTTCAAAGGCGGAATCGGCGGCGGCAGCGACGACGACGAGAAGGACGAGAAGCAGGTCGAGAAGACGACCGAGACCGAGAGCGCCGGGAAAAGCTCCTAGGCGCTGGTGCCGTCCCCACCGGGGGCGGCGAACTCGACTTTGCGGATCGGCACCGCCGGCGCGCCGGCGGCGATCGTCAGCTCCGGCAGGTCGCGGGTGACCACCGAGTTCGCCCCGACCACGCAGCGCTCGCCGATCCGGACGCCGCTGGTGACGACGACGTTGGCGGCGAACCAGCAGTTGGAGCCGATCTCGACCGGCCCCTTGGTCGTGAATCCCTGCCAGGTGATCGGCTTGTCGGGATCGTCGAAGCGGTGGGCCGCGTCGCCGACGAAGCAGCCGTTGGCGAACATCGTGTGGTCGCCGATCGTCACCTTCTCCTGGGCGGCGATCATCGTGTTGCGGTTGAGGAAGCAGCCGGCGCCGATCTCGATTTCCGCCTCCGGCGCCAGGGTCAGCCAGCAGCCCGGCTCCAGCAGCGTCCCTTCGCCGATTCGCAGCCGGCCCTCGTCGAGCGCCTCGAGAAGCTCGCCCTCGACCGGGTAGCGGATGAAGAAGCCGCCGCGGGCGGCGTGACGGTCGAGCCGCCAGCGCCGTCGCAGCCGCTGGTTGCGCTCGTACCAGCGCCGCTTCGCCCACCAGATCCGCCAGCCCCGTTGATCCGCCGCCGCCATCGGCGCAACGTTAGAGCAGCCGGCCAGGCCATCTAGCTTTCCGGGGACGGCGGGGATAGGGTGCGCGCGCATGAACGACGGCAAAGTCCTGCGCGGCGGTATCGACCTCGGCGGCACGAAGATCCAGACGGCGATCGTCGATGCCGGTGGCGAGGTGCTGGGCGAGGCGCGGCGGCCGACCCCGACCGAGGGCGGCCCGGCCGGCGTCGCGGAGCAGATGGCCGAGGCGCTGCGCGAAGCGGCGAGCGCGGCCGGCGTCGAGCCGGCGCAGCTCGAGGGCGTCGGCGTCGGCTCGCCGGGCGACGCCGACGAGAAGACCGGTGTCGTCTCGTCGGCGAAAAACCTGCCCGACTGGGAAGGCAGCTTCCCGCTGGCCGAAGCTTTGAAGGAGGCGCTGGGGACGGAGGTGCGGGTCGGCAACGACGTCCAGGTCGCGACCGAGGCCGAGTTCCACCTCGGGGCCGGGCGCGAGTTCGAGAGCCTGATCGGCGTCTTCTGGGGCACCGGCGTCGGCGGCGGCCTGGTGCTCGACGGCAGGCCCTGGCTGGGCCGCGGCGCGGCCGGCGAGATCGGCCACGTGGTCGTCAAGCGCGGCGGCGCCAAGTGCCCCTGCGGGCGCAAGGGCTGCATGGAGGCCTACGCGGGCCGCTCGGCGATGGAAGCCGAGGCGCGCCGCGAGCACGAAGAGGGCCACAAGACCGACCTCTTCAAGCTGATGGAGAAGCACGGCAAACCGCGCCTGACCAGCGGCATCTGGGAGCGGGCGATCGACCACGGCGACGAGATGGCGACCAAACTGATCGACCGTGCGATCGAGGCGCTGGGGACCGGCGTCGCCTCCGCGGTCAACCTGATCGACCCGGAAGCGATCATCATCGGCGGCGGCCTCGGCATCCGCTTCGGCGAGCGCTACATGGACCCGCTGATGGAGGAGATGAGCAAGCACCTCTTCCTCGACCAGAAGCCGCCCGCGGTCCGCGTCGCCACGCTCGGCGACCTCGGCGGCGCCGTTGGGGCTTCGCTGTTATTCGCGCGTTAGAGGCGGCCTCTAACTAGACGCGGCCGGAGCTTTGGCGCTGCTGGCGGGCGACGGCGTCGACCAGGACGGCGAGTAGGAGGACGCCGCCGGTGACCATCAGTTTCACCGCCGAGGAGAGCGAGAGCAGGTCCATCCCGTTCGAGATCGAGCCGATCACCAGGGCGCCGAGCAGGGCCGTCCAGACCGAGCCGCGGCCGCCGAAGAGGCTGGTTCCGGCGATCACCGGGCCGGCGATCGCGAGCAGCAGGAGTTCGTTGCCACCGGAGTTCTGGTTGACCGCGAAGAGGCGCGAGGCGGCCATCACGCCGCCGATCGCCGCCATCGTGCCGGAGATCATGAAGACCGCGACGCGGACCCGGTTGACGCGGATGCCGGCGCGGCGCGCAGCCTCGGAGTTGCCGCCGACGGCGAAGACGTGGCGGCCGAAGCCGGTCCGCTTGGCGACGTACTCCATCCCGACCACGAAGGCGAGCAGGATCATCACCGCCAGCGGCACCCCGCGATCGGAGTTGAGGATCGCGACGGCGGCGATCGTGATCGCCGAGAGCAGGACGAAACGGACGATCAGCCCCAGCGGGTTGGTGTCGCCGAGGCCGGCGGCGACCCGGCGGCGGAAGCCGGCCGCCAGCACGGCGCCGTAGACGGCGATGACCACCGCGGCGAAGATCCAGCCGACCGTGTCCGAGTAGAAGATGTTGGCGAGGCCGGTGATCTTCGGGTCGGTGATGTTGAGCGACCCGGTCTGGCCGAGCACCTGTAAGAGCGCGCCTTCCCAGGCTAAGAGCCCAGCCAGGGTGACGACGAACGAGGGGACCACGAAGCGGCTGAACAGCGACCCCTGGAGGAAGCCGATCGCCATCCCGACCGCGACCGCGGCGGCGATCGCCAGATAGGCGTTCCAGCCGTGTTTGACGCTCAGCACCGCCATCACCGCGGCGGAGAGGCCGCTGACCGCGCCGACCGAGAGGTCGATCTCGCCGAGCAGCAGGACGTAGACGATCCCGACCGAGATCAGCCCGATCGTGGTGATCTGCAGCATCAGGTTGGTCAGGTTCTGGGCCGAGAGGAAGCGGTCTTCCTGGACCTGGAAGATCACCGCGATCACGACCAGCCCGAGCACGACCCGGACCGAGGAGAGGTCCCCCTGGACGATCCGGCGCAGCGCCTCGCGGTTAACCATCGCTGCCCTGGCCCGCTTTGTCGGCCTCGCCGTTGTTGCGCTCGCCGATGCCGGTGATCGCGCCGATCACATGCTCCTCGGTCGTTTCCCTGGTCGCGAAGTCGCCGGCGGCGGCGCCGAGCCGCAGCACGAAGATGCGGTCGGCGACCTCGAAGATGTCGACCAGGTTGTGGCTGATCACGACGACGCCGAGGTCGCGCTCGCGCAGCCGGTTGATCAGGGCCAGCACCTGTTTGGTCTGCGGCACGCCGAGCGCCGCGGTCGGCTCATCGAGCAGCACCACTTTCGGCTCGCCGAGCAGCGAGCGGGCGACAGCGACCTGCTGGCGCTGGCCGCCGGAGAGGGTGCCGACCTCGCTGCGCAGGCTGGGGATCGTCACCGCCAGGTTCGAGAGCAGGTCGGCGGTCTCGTGCTCCATCCGCACCTCGTTGAGCTGGCGCGAAACCACGCCCGGGCCCGGCGAGACCTCCTCGCGGCCGAGGAAGAGGTTGGCGACGACGTCGAGGTTGTCGCAGAGCGCGAGGTCCTGGTAGACGGTCGCGATCCCCAGTTCGGTCGCGTCCTGGGGGCGCGAGATCGAGACTTCCTCACCGTCGAAGCGGATCGTGCCGGAGTCGGCGGAGTGGATGCCGGCGATCGTCTTCACCAGGGTCGACTTGCCGGCGCCGTTGTCGCCGACGAGGCCGATGACCTCGCCGGCGTGAACGGTGAAGTCGACCCGGTCCAGAGCCTGGACCGGGCCGAACTTCTTGGTGATTCCCTCGAGCTCGAGGATTGGCGTGCGAGCGTCGCTCATCTTCCTGGCCTCAGCCGGAGATTCCCGCTTCTTTGCAGGCGGCCGCGTAGGGGCCGGTGCAGAGTTCGGACGCCGTGACGAAGCCGTCTTTGACCACGGTGTCTTTGACGTTGTCCTTGGTCACCGCGATCGGTTCCAGCAGCACCGACGGGACATCGGCCTTGCCGTTGTTGATCTCTTCGGTGACTTTGTCGGCGGGGACTTCTCCGCCTTCGGCCAAGGCGATCGCGATTTCGGCGCTGATCTGCGCCTGCGGCGGGATCGCCTTGTAGATCGTCATGTACTGCTGGCCGGCGAGGATCCTCTGCAGGCCGGCGACGGTCGCGTCCTGACCGGTGACGGGCCGTTCTTCGGGGTTGATCCCGGCGCCTTTGAGGGCCGCGATCGCGCCGCCGCCGGTGTCGTCGTTGGCGGCGTAGATGCCCCAGAACCCGTCGTTGCCGAGCGCCGTGATCGCCTGCTGGGCCTCGCGCTGGGCGTTTTCCGCGGTCCAGCCGGGGGTGTCGTATTCCTTCGCGATCTCGACCCCGGCGGCTTCGAATCCTTTTTTCGCGCCGGCCTTGAAGAGGGCGGCGTTGGGATCGGCAGGATCGCCGTTGATCATGATGATCGGGCCTTTGGCTTTGCCGTCTTCTTTCAGTTTTTCCGACAGCGATTCGGCCTGCAGTTCGCCGACGTTTTCGTTGTCGAAGGAGATGTAGGCGTCGACTTCGGCGTTTTCGATCAGGCGGTCGTAGCTGACCACCGGGATGCCCTGCGAGTTGGCCCGTTCGGCGATCGAGGCCGCCGATTTCGAGTCCATCGGGTCGAGGACCATCACGTCGGCGCCTTTGGTCAGGGCCGCTTCCCCCTGGGACTGCTGTTTTTCAGCGTCGCCGCCGGCGTTGAAGTAGATGACTTCGCATTCGGGGCATTTTTCTGCCACGGCGTCTTCGAAGTCGGGGCGGTCGTTGGTTTCGTAGCGCGGCGTTTCGTTTTCCGGAAGCAGGAGGGCAATCGTGAAGTCACCCCCGCCGCCGCCTTCGGCGCTGGTGGTTTCGCCGCCGCCACCTCCGGTGGCACTGGTGTCGTCATCGCCACCGCACCCCGCGGCGACCAGAGCGATCGCGAGCACGGCGACCACTACGAGCGAAAGGCGCTTCCGAAAAGCTGACATGCGTTCCTCCTCGTCTTTTCCCCTGCTCCCGCGAAGGGCTTACCCGTGGTTAGGTGTTTTCAACCAGACCCGCATTGGTACCCAAGCGTTTTCCCGATTCGGCCAAAGGCCGTCGGGGTCGTTGGACGCGGTGGCCTAAGGAGAGCTAGCTGTAGTTCCTCATCACGTTGTTCATCCGGGCCTCCTTGAAGGCTGGGGGTGCGACCCACCCACCCAAAGGAGAACCCGGATGAAGCTCCACGCTAATGCCCGCACCTGTCCGACGAGCAGGC
>JAWVEZ010000123.1:0-12825 GCA_033856455.1 Solirubrobacterales bacterium
ACGTCGTCGGCGACGAGCACTACCGCACCGCGACCGATGTCCAGGAGGTCCTGCAGCGCTACAAGGAGCTCCAGGACATCATCGCGATTCTCGGGATCGACGAGCTCTCCGACGAGGACCGCCAGACGGTCTCCCGCGCCCGCAAGATCGAGCGCTTCCTCTCGCAGCCGTTCTTCGTCGCCGAACAGTTCACCGGCCGCACCGGCGAGTACGTGCCGGTGGCCGAGACGGTGCGCGGCTTCCGCGAGATCCTCGACGGCGAGCACGACGACCTCTCCGAGGGCGCCTTTTACATGCAGGGCTCGATCGACCAGGTCACCGAGAACGCCAAGGCCGGCGCCGCCGCCTAGGACTGAGGAGCGAACTGCAATGGCCGCTGAGCACATGATCGACGTCGAGGTCCTCACCCCCGAGGGTGAGGTCTTCGACGGCGAAGCGCGGCAGGTCTCGACCCGCACCGAGGTCGGCGAAATCGGCATCCTCGCCAACCACACGCCGCTGCTGGCGGCGCTGAAGCCGACCGAGCTGCGGCTGCGGATCTCCGACTCGGAGGTCAAGACCTACGCCCAGGCCCACGGCTGGCTGCAGGTCTTCGGCAACCGCGCCCGGCTCCTGGTCGAGGAGGCGATCGCCCCCGAGGACCTCGACGCCGGCGTGCTGAAAGAACAGCTGGCCGACGCCGACCGGCGCCTCTCCGAGTCCGACGAGGAGAGCGCCGAGCACGCCCGGGCGAAAAAAGACAAGGATCGCGCCGAAGCGTTTCTCGCTATTGCGGGTTGAGTCAGGCACCCGTGGGTGCCCTGCCGTGACAACCTGCGCCGATGACTGACGAGCTTCTGGCGCTCGCGCGGCGCCTGATCAGCTTCGAGACGACCGATCCCGACGGGATCTCGGAGGCCGCTGGGTTCGTCCAGGGCTGGCTCGGAGCGCGCGGGATCCAGGCCTCGGCCGCCGAGGTGCGGGGGCTGCCGGTGGTGATGGCCGAGGTCGGCCCCGCCGACGCCCCGACCGTCGTCCTGCACGGCCACATCGACGTCGTGCCCGCCCACGCCGGGCAGTTCGAGCCGCGCGTCGACGGCGACCGGCTCTACGGCCGCGGCGCCTACGACATGAAGGGCGCGTTGGCGGCGATGATGCTGGTCGCGGCGGCGATGCGCGACCAGGACGGGGTGCGGGTGCGGCTCGGGATCGTCGGCGACGAGGAGTCCGAGGAGGAGTCCGAGCGCGGCTCCGACCATCTCGTCGACAGCGGGTTCATCGGCGACTTCGCGGTCACCGGCGAGCCCACCGACCTGCACATCGGGATCGAGGCCAAGGGGGTCTTGGCCCTGCGCCTGGAGGTGGGGGGGACGGCCGCGCACGGGGCGACGCCGTGGCTGGGCGATAACGCCGTCCTCAACGCGATCGACGTTTTCCGCAGTATCGAGTCGCTACCGTTTGCCCGGCACAGTTCCGAGCTCTTCGACCGCCCCTCGATCAACCTCGGCCGGATCTGGGGGGGCGACGCGCTGAACAAGGTGCCCGACCGATGCGTGATCGACGTCGACATCCGCTACCTGCCCGAACAGGACCCCGCCGCGATCCTCGAGGAAGTGCGCGGCCTGCCCGGCTGCGAGCCGACCTCGCTGCTGACCCGGCCGCCGGCCACGGTCGATCGCAACTCGCCCTTCGTCCGGGGCCTGCGCGACGCGGCCCGCTCGCACCACGACGGCGAGCCGATGAGCGTCGGGCGCGACGGCGCCTCCGACGCGGTCTCCTTCCTGCGGGTCGGGGTGCCGGCGGTCGAGTTCGGCCCGCTCGGCGCCGGCCATCACGGGCCGGAAGAGTGGGTCTCGATCTCCTCGCTGGCCACCTACCGGCAGGCGCTCGAATCCTTCCTGACCGCGATCCCGGCGCGGCTTGCCGATGAGTGAGCCGCTTGGGCCCGGCTGGGCCGCGAAGAAGCCGCCGCCGAGCGGCGACGGCGAGAAGCCGCCGAAGCCGCAGCGCTTCTGGTGGCGGTTCGTGCTGGCCTCGCTGATCATCATGGCCGTCTCCGCCGCGGCGACCTCGATCTCGGTCCTCAACTTCTTCGACAGCATCGCCGCCGAGATCTCGCCGGAAAACAAGAGGGTCCGCACGCAGCTGGAGAAAGTCCTCGCCGAAGCCAAGGGCGGCGAGCCGCAGAACTTCCTCCTGGTCGGCTCCGACAAACGCGCCGGGGCGGAATTCGCCGAAGACAAGGGCCGTTCGGACACGACGATCCTGATCCGCGTCGACCCCGAGAAGGGGCTGATCTCGATGCTCTCGATCCCGCGCGACCTGAAGGTCGAAATTCCCGGCCTCGGCACCGGCAAGTTCAACGAAGCGTATTTCTACGGCGGCACCAAAGGGACCGCCGAAGTCGTCAAGCAGCTGACCGGGCTGCCGATCAACCACGTGATCAACATCGACTTCCTCGGCTTCGCCCAGGCCGTCTACGCGATCGGCTGCGTGTTCACCGACGTCGACCGCCGCTACTACCACTCCAACGAAGGCGTGCCGGCATCCGAACAGTACGCCGAAATCAACGTCCAGCCCGGCTACCAGCTGATGTGCGGGAAACAGGCGCTCGACTACGTGCGCTACCGCCACACCGACACCGACATCGTCCGCTCGGCCCGCCAGCAGGACTTCCTCGGCTTCGCCCGCCAGCAGATCTCGCCGAACGAACTGGCGGAGAACGTGATCTTCGACGACGACAGCCTGGTCGACGTCTTCACCGAATACACGACCTCCGACATCAGCGAGGGCAAAGAACTGCTCGACGTGATGAAACTGCTGATCGAGGCGCGCAGCGCGAAAATCAACGAGGTCCATTTCCCGGCCGAACTCGGGCCCAGCTACGTCTACGCCTCGCAGTCGCAGATCAACGAAGCCGTGAACGAATTCCTCGGCGTCAAGCCGACTTCCGACGGCGGCGAGAAGCGCCAGAGCGCCGAAGAAAGAGAACGGGACAAGAAGGGCAGGAAGAAGGGCAAGGACCAGAAGCCCAAGAAGAAGAAGGAGAAGCCGGTCGTGGAAGCGCCGCCGGCCGGCTCCGACGACCTCGTCCCGGCCCGCGAAGCCGGCGAGATGGAGGCGAAGATCGCCGCCCGCCGCGTCCACGGGCACTTCCCGATCTACTACCCGACCCGCCTGCCCGCCGGGGCCTACTACGTCGAAAGCAACCCCTACGAGAAAATCTCCGACCCGCGCGTCTACGGGATCCGCGAGGGCCTCGACAAAGACTCGCCGCGTCACGAGGCCTACCGGATGGTTCTGGTCATGGAAGCCTCCGACGGGACCCACTACTTCGGCGTCCAGGGGATCCGCGGCTGGTCCGACCCGCCGATCCTCGACGATCCGGCCGAAACCAAGGAGATCAACGGTCGCGAGTACGAATTCTTCACCGACGGCGGCCAGATCAAACTGATCGCCTGGCACCGGGGCGAGAACAGCTACTGGATCTCGAACGACCTGCTGGAGAGCTTGAGCAACGATCAGATGGTCGGGATGGCCCGCTCCGCGGCGGTCATGATCCCGGAGAAGAAGCCGAAGAAAGGTAGGAAACAGGGATGAGCTCGGAGCGCGAGCCGGTTGGCGTGATCGGGGTGGGCTGGGTCGGTCTGGTGACCGCGGTCTGTTTCGCGGAGCTGGGCCACGAGGTGGTCGCCCGCGACATCGTCCCGGAGAAGGTCGAGGCGCTGAGCCGCGGCGAGACGACGATCCACGAGCCCGGCCTCGAGGAGATGCTGCGGCGCAACGCCGAGCGGATCACCTTCACCACCGATATGGCGGAGCTGCTGGATCGGGCCCGGCTGCTGTTCGTCTGCGTCGACACGCCGCCGACCTACTCCGGCGACGCCGACCTCTCGCGGGTGCGGACCGTGGTCCAGGACCTGCCGGAGGACTCCGAGCACGTGCTGATCATGAAGAGCACGGTCCCGGCCGGGACCGGGCAGTCGATCCGCCGCGACCGCGCCGGCCTGCCCTACGTCTCCTGTCCCGAGTTCCTCAAGGAGGGCACGGCGGTCAAGGACTTCATGCACCCCGACCGGGTGGTGGTCGGGGCCGACGCCGGCGACGAGGGGGCGGCCGCCGCGGTCGCCGCCCTCTACGAGCCGCTGGGCGGCGAGATCCTCCACACCGACGTCGCCAGCGCGGAGATGATCAAGCTCGCCTCCAACGCCTTCCTGGCGACCAAGATCTCCTTCATCAACGAGATCGCCAACGTCTGCGAGGAGGTCGGCGCCGACGTCGACGAGGTCGCCGCCGGGATGGGCCTCGACTCGCGGATCGGCTCCGCCTTCCTGCGCGCCGGGATCGGCTACGGCGGCTCCTGCTTCCCGAAGGACGTCAGCGCGCTGAAGATGCTGGCCGGCAACACCGGCTACCACTTCCAGCTGCTGACTTCGGTGATCGAGGTCAACGAGCTCCAGAAGCGACGCGTGGTCAGCAAGCTGCAGAAGCACCTCGGCTCGCTGATCGGCAAACGGATCGCCCTGCTCGGGCTGGCCTTCAAGCCCGACACCGACGACATGCGTGAGGCCTCGAGCCTGGTGCTCGCGGCGCGCCTGCAGGGCGAGGGCGCCGAAGTCGTCGCCTACGACCCGGTCGCCGCCGGGCGGGCCGGCGAACTGCTCGACTCGGTCGAGATGGCCGAGTCGGCGCTGGCGGCGCTCGAGGGCGCCGACGCGGTCGTCCTGGTCACCGAGTGGAGCGAGTTCGCGGCGCTCGACTGGAACGAGGCCGGCACCCGGATGGCCCGGCCGCTGGTCGTCGACGGCCGCAACTTCCTCAACCGCGAGAAGCTCGCGGCGGCCGGCTTCGAGTACGAGGGCATCGGCAAGACCGCGATCGACTCGCCGGCCCCGGCGGCCAGCTCCTGATGCAGGCGATCGTTTTAGTCGGCGGCGAAGGGACGCGGCTGCGGCCGCTGACCAACGACGTCCCGAAGCCGGCCCTGACCCTGGTCGACCGCCCCTTCCTCGCCTACATGGTCGAGTGGCTGGCCGGGCACGGGGTGACCGAGGCGGTCTTCGCCTGCGGCTTCCTGCCCGACGTGCTGCGCGAGGCGGTCGGCGATGGCGAGCACGCCGGCGTCAAGCTCAGCTACGTCGCCGAGCCCGAGCGCCGCGGCACCGGCGGCGCGATCCGCTTCGCCGCCGACTCGCTCGGCGCGCGCCTCGAGGACCGCTTCCTCGCGCTCAACGGCGACGTCCTCTCCGACCTCGACCTGACCGCTCTGCAGGGCGCCCACGAGGCGCATGAGGGCAGCGCCACCCTCGCCCTCTACCCGGTCGAGGACTCCTCCGCCTACGGGCTGGTCAGCTGCGATAGCGACGGCGCCGTGGTCGAGTTCCTCGAAAAGAGCGGCGAGCCGGTACCGGGCGAGATCAACGCCGGCGCCTACGTGCTCGAGCGCTCGGTGATGGACCTGATCCCACCCGGCCGCGAGGTCTCGATCGAGCGCGAGGTCTTCCCGAAGCTGATCGGCAACGGCCTCTACGGGCGGCGGCTCGACGGCTACTGGATGGACATCGGCACCCCCGAGCGTTATCTGGAAGCGAGCTGGGACATCCTCGAGGGCCGCGTCGCGACCCGGGTGCGGCCGACCGCGCCCGGGCTGCTGGTCGGATCCGGCGCCGACGTCTCGAGCGAGGCGACGATCGGACCGCGGGCCGTGGTCGCGCCGGGCTGCCGGGTCGAGAGTGGCGCGACGGTGCGCGAGTCGGTTCTCCTGGACGGCTCCGTGGTGGGGGAGGGGGCCAGCGTCAGCGGCTCGATTCTCG
Source organism: Solirubrobacterales bacterium (assembly GCA_033856455.1). GTDB lineage: Bacteria > Actinomycetota > Thermoleophilia > Solirubrobacterales > 70-9 > VAYN01. Next base: position 5,793 of record JAWVEZ010000123.1, read on the forward strand.
CCCCGGGCGTCGTCGTCGAACCGGGGGCGAGGCTCGACGGCGCGGTGATCGGACGCGGCGAGCGGGTCGGCGTCGAGCAGACGGTCGAGCCGTGATCGACGACGTCCTCGGGATTCCCGACCAGCTGCGCGACGCTCTCTGGCGGGTCGAAACCGCGCGCCTCGAGAGCGCCGAGAGCGCCGGCCTGATCGTCTGCGGGATGGGCGGCTCGGCGATCGGCGCCGACCTCGCCGCCGCCGCGCTCGGCGACGAAGCGACGAAGCCGCTGCTCACCGTGCGCGGCTACGCGCTGCCGAGCTGGGCGACGCCGGAGTGGACGGTGCTCTGCTCGAGCTACTCGGGAGCGACCGAGGAGACGCTCGCCTGCTTCGAGGCGGCGACGGCGCTCGGCGCCCGCCGCATCGTCGCCAGCACCGGCGGCCCCCTGGTCGACCGGGCCCGCGAGGACGGCGTCCCGGTGGTCGGGCTGCCGGGGATCTTCCAGCCGCGCGCCGCGGTCGCCTACATGCTCGCGATCGCCGCCGAGGTCGCCGCCCTGGCCGGCGCCGCGCCCCGCATCCACACCGAGATCGACGCCGCCGCGGCCTTCCTCGCCGAGCGGACCGAGCAGATGAAGTTCCAGGCGGCCGAGGTCGCCGCGCTGCTGGAGGGCGCGGTCCCGGTCTTCTACGGCGCCGACCTGACCACGCCGGTGGCGCGCCGCTGGAAGACGCAGGCGAACGAGAACGCGAAGCTGCCGGCCTTCTACGGCGAGCTGCCGGAGGCCGACCACAACGAGCTCTGCGGCTGGAACGCGGAGGCGGTGGGCCACGGGCTCGCGGCCGTCTTCCTCGAGGACCGCGACCAGCATCCGCGGGTGGGCCACCGTTTCGAGCTCACCGCCGAGGCGGTGTCCGCGGCCGGGGCCGCCGCGGTCCGAGTCGAGACGGCGGGGGAGACCCGCGTCACCCGCCTGCTCTGGGCGGTGATGCTCGGCGACCTGGTCTCGCTCGAGCTCGCCCGCCAGCGCGGCGTCGATCCGCTGCCGGTCGAGGCGATCGAGGGCTTCAAGCGGGCGATGGGCGACCCCGAGCAGGGCGTTTAGACGAGATTTCCAGGCCGTTTTTCCTCTCACATAACTGTCCAGTAAGTTTGCTTTAGGTATCGGCGTGTCGGACTCTGGCCCGCATGCTCGAGACGACCTTCGCTGTTTCCCCCGTTCGGATCACCCTCCACAAGGCCGCCGCGAGCGCCCTGCTGATCGCCGCCCTGCTCGGTCTCGGCGCCGCCCGCGCTGACGCCGCCAACACCCTCCAGGTCGCTCCGACCGGCAGCGACAGCGGTAACTGCGTCGGCGCCGCCTGCGCGACGATCGCCTACGCGGTGAGCCAGGCGGCCACCGACGACACGATCGAGATCGCCGCCGGCGATTACGACGAGGAGATCGAGATCACCGTCCCCGGGCTGACCCTGCAGGGCGCGCCCAACCTCGCCACCGTGATCGGGCCCGATGGCAGCGGCGTCGTCGAGCAGACCGAGATCACCCTGGCCGACGGGGTGGACGGGGTCACCCTCAGCGACCTCGCGATCCACTCCAGCGCACAGGGCAAACCGGCGATCCTCGCGGCAGGCCCCGGGGCGATCGACGGCCTCACCCTCGACGGCGTCGCCGTCGCCGGGATCGGCCCGAGCACGCCGCCGACCACGGTCGGCAACGGACTCGAAGTCAAAGCCCCGGGCAGCGGCTGGAAGATCGTCGACAGCTCGTTCGCCCACCACTACCTCGGCGTCGTCGTGTTCAGCGACATGACCGACTTCACGGTCGAAGGCTCGAGCTTCGACGCCAACCGCGCCGGCTTCTACGTCGAACGGACGCTGCCGCTGACCGCCGACTCGACCGGCGAGATCGACGGCCTCGAAATCACCGCCACCAGCTTCGACGCCAACGAGTACGTCGGCCTCTACTTCGAGGGCCTCAAAAACGCTGTGATCGAGGGCGTCACCGTCACCGACACCGGCGCCGGCGTCGGCTCGCTGCCGAACGGCGCCCGCGCGATGGTCGTCAACCTGAAGGCCGGGGCCGGCGGTCCCGTCGCGGTCACCGACTCGACCTTTTCCACCTCGGTGAACGAGGCGATCCTCGTCCAGGCGCGCGGCTGGGAGGGCGACACGGCCTACGAAGCGGCGCCTGCCTCGCTCGCGGGCTTCACGCTGACCGGCTCGACGCTGACCGGCAACGGCGGCCCCGGGGTGATCGTCAACAACCGGTCCACCCTGAGCGGGACCGAGATCCACGGCAACCGGATCGCTCAGAACGGCACCGTCGGCTACAACGTCACCGCCCCGGTGGACGGTGTCTTCGCCCGCAACGAAGCGGTCGGGGCGCCGACCGTCGACGCCGCCGAAAACTGGTTCGCCTGCAACGCGGGCCCGGCCGCGGCGGGCTGCGCCAACGTCAACGCGCCCGTCGAGGCCCCGGTCTGGCTCGTGCTCACGGTCGACACCGCTTTCGAGACCCTGCGCCCGGGGCAGCAGACCGCGGTCGTCGCGGCGATCGAAAGCAGCGCCGGCGGCGACCCGGTGCTGCCGTTCCCCGCGGGCGCCGAAGCGAGCTTCAGCTCCGGCTTCGGCAGCTTCGAACCGGCCTCCGAACCTTTGCTCTCGGGCCTTGCCTCGCCGACCTTCACGGCGGGGGGAACGATCGGCAGCGGCGTGATCACCGCCAGCGTCGACGGCGAGCAGGCGACCACGCCGATCACCGTGCTGGCGGCGGACAAAGCCGCTGAGCCGCCGCCGACCCCTCCGGCGCCCGAGCCGCCCGCACCGCCGACGATCCATCCGGTCGGCGACAAAGGCCCGACCGTCGTTCCCGACAGCGGCAAGGTGACGATCGCGACGATCTCCTGCGCGGCCGAGTCCTGCGCCGTCAAGGCCCAGGGCGAGCCGACCCTGAAGATCGGCGGCAGGTCCTTCAAGGTGCGGGTGAAGCTGCCGAAGAACCTCGGCGACGGCGACAGCGCCAAGGTCCGCGTCGTCCTGCCGAAGAAGGTGCGCGAAGCGCTCACCGAGGAGGGCAGGGGCAGGCTGACCCTGAAGCTGAAGGTCACCGGCTCCGACGGCAGCGTCAAGACGGTGACGGTGAAGGTCGTGCTGAAGGGCAAGGGCGGCAAAGCGAAAAGCGGGTAACGAGCCGGGTCCGATACGGTCAAGCGCGTGAGAGCAATGGTCCTCGCGGCTGGCCTGGGAACCCGCCTCCGGCCGATCACCTACGCGATGCCGAAGCCGATGGTGCCGGTCGCCAACCGGCCGGTGATGGAGCACATCCTGCGGCTCCTCGCCCGCCAGGGCTTCACCGAGGCGATCGCCAACCTGCACTGGTTCCCGGAGCTGATCAAGGAGCGCTTCGGCGACGGCTCCGACTGCGGCATCCAGCTGACCTACAGCTACGAGGAGCAGCTGCTCGGCACCTCGGGCGGCGTCCGCAACGTCGCCGACTTCCTCGGCGACTCGTTCCTGATCATCTCCGGCGACGCGCTCACCGACATCGACCTCGGGGCGATGCGCGCCTTCCACGAGTCCCACGAGGGGATCGCCACCCTGGCGACCAAGCGGGTCGAGGACACGACCCAGTTCGGGGTCGCGATCACCGGCGCCGACGGCCGCATCCAGGGCTTCCAGGAGAAGCCCGACGCCGCCGAAGCGCTCTCCGACCTCGCCAACTGCGGCATCTACATGTTCCGCCAGGAGATCTTCGACTTCTTTCCCGCGCCCGGGACCAGCAAGGCGGCGGGTCCCGGCGACCCGGAGGGCTTCGCCGACTGGGCGATGGACGTCTTCCCGCGCCTGCTCGACGGCGACGTGCCCTTCTACTCGCACGAGATCGACGCCTACTGGAACGACATCGGCAACCTCGACGAGCTGCGTGAAAGCACCCGCGACGCGCTCGAAGGCGCGGTCGAGGTCGATCTCGAGGGCGAGCTCCACGACGGCTTCCGCAGCGGCGAGCCGGAGGCCGGCGAGCCCGCGGCGGGCGGACCGGTCCTGGTCGCGCCGGGCTGCGAGATCGGCGACGACGTCCGCATCGACGGCCCCGCCGTGCTCGGCGCGGGTGTCCGGGTCGGCGCCGGCAGCCGCCTGCGCGAGGTGATCGCCCTGCCCGGGGTCGAGATCGCCGCCGGCTCGGTCCTGATCGGCGCGATCGCCGCCAACCGCTAGCCATCACGCGGTTCCACAGTCCGGTCTGGCACGACCAAGGAACCGCGCGTCGCGAGAGTGCGCCTTCGGTGACGAAGCCGGCGCGGAGTTTTTACTTTCCGCGCGCCACCCGCGCGCCCGCGCCGCCGAGGCTGCGGGGATGGAAGCCGCCCGTGCCCTCACCGCCGCGCTGGTGCCGCCGCTCTGCGCCGCCTGCGGTCGCTCCTGCCGCCTCGAGGCGGTGATCTGCACGCGGTGCGGGCGCCGCCTCGCGGCCGCCGAGCCGCTGACCGGCAAGGGCCCGCCCGGACTCGACCGCGCCTGGTCCTCGGCCGCCCACGAGGGCGTCGCCCGCGACCTCGTCGCCGCGCTCAAGTTCCGCCGCCTGCTCCCGGTCGCGGGGCTGATGGCCGAGCGGATCGAGTGGCTGGTTCCGGCCCATCTCGCGAGCGGTGCGATCGTCCCGGTGCCCCCGGCGGCCCTGCGCCTGCGCCGCCGCGGCTTCGACCCGACCGGCGAGCTGGCCGCCGCCCTCGCCGCCCTGCTCGACCTGCCCCTGGAGCCCTGCCTGGTCCGCCGCGGCGGCGGCAAGCAGGTCGGCCGCCGCCGCGCCGAACGGATCGCCCAGCCGCCCCGCATCGAGACCCGCTGCGACGCCCCCCGCAGCGTCCTCCTCGTCGACGACGTCCTCACCACCGGCGCCACCCTCACCGCCTGCGCCCAAGCGCTGCGGGCCGCCGGCGCCGCCCGGGTCGTCGCCATCACCTTTGCGCGGCGGCTCTAGGGGCCGGCGGGTCAGGCGGTGAACCCGTCCCTGACCCCGAATAGCGGGGTCAACTACGGGCTCACGAAAAACAGGGCCGCCCCCGCACACCTACCTGCCCTGGGCGGTGTGCGGGGGCGGCCCCGGTGCAGAACTTCGACCTTAGGTCGTCGCCGTCCGCCCGCGCATCTGGCCGACCAGTTTCCGGGTCTGGCGCCGCTTGCGGCGCAGCTCGCGGTGTTTCTTGACCTGACGCCGCACGTCCTCGGCGAGCTCGTGGACGCTGTGGGTCATCTCGGGCGAGCACTCCCGGGCGTGCAGCGTGACGCCCTTCAGGTAGAACGTCGCCTCGGCGATATGGCGGTTCGGATTCGCGGGGTTGCGCTCTTCGGAGAGCACGACCTCCAGGGTCGCTAATTGGGAAACCTGCCGGCCCAAGCGCGCGAATCTCTTCCGCACCATCTCACGCAGGTCATCCGTCATCTCGACGTTCCGGCCCCGAATCTCAATCCGCATGAGTGCCTCCTTGTGGGTTCCTTCCGCCGATGGTACGCCCGCCGGGCGCTCGGAGCAAGGGCCGCATCGCTACTCTCTGACCAATGCCCGCAATGGACCTCGTCACGAAGGCCTTGCGCGCGGGGGAGGGCCGGAAGTTCAAGGCCTACCAGAAGCGCGCGGAGGCGATCAACCGGTACGAGCCGGAGATGGAAGCGCTCTCCGACGAGGAGATCCGCGAGGAGGCCGACAGCCTGCGCGAGCGCGCGCGGAACGGCGAGTCCCTCGACGATCTGCTGCCGGAGGCCTTCGCCCTGACCCGCGAGGCCTCGCGCCGCACCACCGGTCAGCGCCACTACGACGTCCAGCTGGTCGGCGGCATGGTCCTGCACGACGGCGCGATCGCCGAGATGAAGACCGGCGAGGGCAAGACCCTGACCGCGACCCTGCCCGTCTTCCTCAACACGCTGGCCGGCGGCAGCGTCCACGTGGTCACCGTCAACGACTACCTCGCCCGCCGCGACTCCGAATGGATGGCGCCGATCTACGAGGCGCTCGGGGTCAGCGTCGCCGCCCTCCAGGATGCCGACGACCACGCCGCGCGCCAGCGCAAATACGCCTGCGACGTCACCTACGGGACCAACTCGGAGTTCGGCTTCGACTACCTGCGCGACAACATGTCGGGTTCGCTGGAGAACTGCGTCCAACGCGGCCACGACTTCGCGATCGTCGACGAGGTCGACAACATCCTGATCGACGAGGCGCGGACGCCGCTGATCATCTCCGGCCAGCCCGAACAGGCCGCCCAGACCTACTACACGTTCGCCCGCCTGGCCAAACAGCTGGTCGGCGTCCCGGCCAAACAGAAACTGAAATCGCTCGGCGAATCGAAGGACACGACCGAAGTCGACTACGACTACGAGTACGACGAGAAGCACAAGACGGTCGCGCCGACCGAGCGCGGGGTCAAAAAAGCCGAGGAATTCCTCGGGGTCGAGAACCTCTACCTCGGCGAACACGGCAACCTCGTCAACCACCTGGTCCAGTCGCTGAAGGCGGAGTCGCTCTACAAAAAAGACGACGACTACGCGGTGATCGACGGCGAAGTGATGATCATCGACGAGTTCACCGGCCGCATCCTCGAGGGCCGGCGCTGGTCTGAGGGCCTGCACCAGGCGGTCGAGGCCAAGGAGGGCGTCTCGATCCGCGAGGAGAACCAGACCCTGGCGACGATCACCCTGCAGAACTACTTCCGCCTCTACGACAAGCTCTCCGGGATGACCGGTACCGCGCTCACCGAGGCGACCGAGTTCATGAAGATCTACAAAATCCCGGTGGTCGAGATCCCGACCAACCAGCCGACGGTCCGCGAAGACCACAACGACCAGATCTTCAAAACCAGAGACGGCAAGTGGAAGGCCGTGATCGAGGAAATCGTCAGCCGCCACCAGGCCGGTCAGCCGATCCTCGTCGGCACCGTCTCGGTCGAGACCTCGGAGATGATCTCCGAGGCGCTCAAACGCGACGGGGTCAAGCACGCGGTCCTCAACGCCAAGCCCGAGCACGCCGAACGAGAGGGTGAGCTGATCGCCCAGGCGGGGC
>JAWVEZ010000124.1:0-25872 GCA_033856455.1 Solirubrobacterales bacterium
TCGGCGGCGTCACCCGGGTGATCCCGCTGACCGGCGTCACCCTGCCCTTCGTCAGCTACGGCGGCAGCTCGATCGTCGCCAACTTCGTGCTGCTCGCCCTGCTGCTGCTGATCTCCGACCGGGCCCGGCGTGAGGCCGCCGAACCCGGTGGCCGCGACCTCGCCTTCGGCCGCGCATGAACAAGCAGATCGTCAAATTGTTCGCCTTCATCGTCGTCCTCTTCGGCGTCCTGATCGCCTTCACGTCCTACTGGTCGGTCTTCGACGCGAAGGCGCTGAAGGAAAAGACGGAGAACAAGCGGCCGCTGATCGAGCAGCAGCAGATCGAGCGCGGCCGCATCCTCAGCGCCGACGGGGTCGTGATCGCGAAGTCGATCCCGGAAGGCCAGGGGGACGAACTGCGCTACGTGCGGCGTTACCCCGAGGGCGCCCTCTACGGCCACCCGATCGGTTACAGCTTCGTCCAGTACGGCGACTCCGAGTTCGAGAAGTTCCACAACGAGACGCTGATCGGCGAAGGATCGGAATTCGCCTCGATCCTCGACGAAATCACCGGCGCCACCCAGGCGGGCAACGACATCGTCACCAGCATCGACTCCGAAGCGCAGGCGATCGCGCTGGGGGATCTCGAAGCAGCCGGCTTCGGCGCCGTGGTCGCGATCGAGCCGCAGAGCGGCCGGGTGCGAGTGCTGGCCTCGAACAAGCCGTTCGACCCGAACCGGATTCCCGACGAATACGGCAAGCTGGCGCAAAACGACCTGGAAACGCCGCTGCTCGACCGCGCCACCCAGGGGCTCTACCCGCCCGGCTCGACCTTCAAGGTCGTGACCGCGGCCGCAGGCCTGGAAAGCGGCGCGATCACGCCGGAGACGCCGATCGACGCCCCCGGAACGATCGAAGTCGAAGGCCAGCCGCTCTCCAACGACTTCAACGAGGACTTCTTCGGAACTACGCTCGACACCGCCCTGACCAACTCGGTCAACACCTGGTTCGCCCAGCTCGGCGAGGAGGTCGGCGGCGACACGATGTTCGAACAGATGCGCAAGTTCGGCTTCGGGGCGACGCCGCCGATCGACCTGCCCGACAACCAGGTCTACGAGAGCGGCGTCGCCGGCGAAGACGGGCTGCTCGGTCCCGGCGACCCGGTCGACGTCGGCCGCGTGGCGATCGGCCAGGAGCGTTTGCAGGTGACGCCGTTGCAGATGGCGATGGTGGCGGCCGCGGTCGCCAACAAGGGCAAGCTGATGAAGCCGCAGATCTGGAGCCGGGTCGTCGATCCCGACGGGCGGACGGTCGAATCGCTCGACCCCTCCGAGTACAGCCAGGCGACCAGCGCCGAGACCGCCGAACAGCTGACCACGGCGATGGAAGGGGTCGTCAACGAAGGCACCGGCACCAACGCCGCGATCCCCGGCGTCGCCGTGGCCGGCAAGACCGGCACCGCGGAGACGCCCGGCAACGACTCCTGCGGCGGCGGCGAAGACGAAAACCAGGCATGGTTCATCGGCTTCGCCCCGGCCGACGATCCGCAGATCGCGATCGCCGCCAGCGTCGAGTGCACGCCGGAATTCGGCGGCGACGTGGCGGCGCCGATTTTCCGCGACGTGGCGGAATCCCTCCTCGACAGCGAATAGAACTTGGACCTATGAAAAAGGAGCTCGCGGGTGGCTGAGGTGAACGAGGGGAGCGTGATCGACGGGCGCTACCGGGTGCTGCGCAAGATCGGCGCCGGCGGGATGGCCGACGTCTGGCTGGCCGAGGACACCCACCTGCAGCGCCAGGTCGCGCTCAAGGTCCTGCACAAGCACTTCGCCCAGGACCGCGAATTCGTCGCCCGCTTCCAGCGCGAGGCCGAGTCGGCCGCCGGCCTGCAGCACCCCAACGTGGTCGCCGTCTACGACCGCGGCGATTTCGACGGCGTCAACTACATCGCCATGCAGTACGTCGAGGGGCCGACCCTGAAGCAGCTGATCGACCGCGGCCTCACCCCAGAGCAGGCGGTGCCGCTGGTCCGCCAGGTGCTGGAAGCCGCGCGCTTCGCGCACCGCAACGGGATCGTCCACCGCGATTTGAAGCCGCAGAACGTGATCATCAGCGCCGACGGGGTGGCGATGGTCACCGACTTCGGGATCGCCCGCGCCGGCCTCTCGGAGATCACCCAGACCGGCTCGGTGATGGGGACCCCGCAGTACCTCTCGCCCGAGCAGGCGCAGGGCTACGAGGTCACACCCGACTCCGACCACTACTCGGTCGGCGTGCTGCTCTACGAGGCGCTGACCGGGCGGGTCCCGTTCGAGGGCGAAAGCGCCGTCGCGGTGGCGATGAAACAGGTCTCGGAGGTGCCGCAGCGGCCGAGCTCGATCAACCCCCAGGTCTCGCCGGCGCTCGACGCGGTGGTTATGCGGGCGCTGGAGAAGGAACCGGGCGAGCGCTTCCAGAGCGCCGACGCCTTCATCGCCGCGCTCGACGCCGCGATGAAGGACCCGGGCGGCCCGGGCACCGCCGACTTCGCGGCGCTGCCGCCGGTCGTCGCGGTTCCGGTCGAGGAGCCCGCGGAGGAGGAAGAGCGCAGGCGCCGTCGCTGGTGGATCGTCGCGGCTCTCGTCGCGATCCTGATCGGGGCGCTGCTCGGCCTGCTGCTGACCCGCGACACCACGACCGAAGTGCCCGACGTGACCGGCGAATCGCGCAGCGCCGCGACCACCCGCCTCGAACTCAACGGCTTCACCGTGAATCCGCCGAACTACGTGCAGCGCCCGTCGCCGCCCAACACGGTCCTCGAGCAGGACCCGACCCCTGGCGAGGCCGACGAAGACTGCTCCTTCCTCAGTCTCTTCTGTTCGAAGCCGGCCGTAACCCTGACGATCAGCAAAGGCCCCGGCAGCAGCACCGTGCCCGGCGTCTCCGGCCTGACCCAGGAGGAAGCGACCGAAACGCTCGAAGAAGCCGGCTTCGAAGTCGCCGTCAACCGGGTCAACTCGGCGACGGTCGAGGAAGGCGTGGTCGTCAACTCCGAACCCTCCGGCGGCACCAGCCTGACCAACGGCTCGACGGTGACGATCAACGTCTCGCGCGGCCCGAAGCTGGCCAAGGTCCCGGTCCTGGTCGGGGCCCAGCGCGACGTCGCGGTCGAACGGATCCGCGGCCGCGGCCTCGAACCGTCGGTCTCCGAAGAAGAAAGCTCGCAGCCGACGGGCAAGGTGATCTCGCAGTCCCCCGACGCCGGCGAACGGGTCGACCCCGGCTCGACCGTCTCGATCGTCGTCTCCAGCGGCGAAGAAGAAAGCAAGGTGCCGAACGTGATCGGCAAAGAACGGCGTGAAGCGGTGGAAGCGGTCCGCGCCGCCGGCCTCGTCCCGGTGGTCGAAGAAGAAGAAACCGAAGTGCCCGGCCAGGGCGGCCGCGTCCTCGACCAGTTCCCGCCGCCCGGCCGCGAGCTGTCGCAGGGCACGGAAGTGACGATCGTGGTCGGCAAGCTGGTCGCCTCCGAAGAAGAAACGGAAGAATGAGCGCGTGACTGGGCGATCGGCGCGCGGATGAGGGTGGCGGTGCTCTCCGGCGGCCGCTCCTCCGAGCACGACGTCTCGCTGCGCTCCGGGGCCGCCGTCGCCGCCGGGCTGCGCGAGGCCGGCCACGAGGTGCTGGAGCTGACGATCGCCCGCAACGGGCACTGGGAACAGGGCGGCGGCACGGTCGAGCTGGTTCCGGCCGCCGGCCTGCTGGGCGCCGACGTCGCCTTCCCGGTCCTGCACGGCCCGTTCGGCGAGGACGGCTCGATCCAAGGGCTGCTCGAGTGGCTCGACCTGCCCTACGTCGGCTCCGACGTGCTCTCTTCGGCGATCTGCATGGACAAGCTGACCCTGAAGCGGCTGTTCGCCGCCCACGGCGTGCCCCAGGTCGATTTCACCGCGGTCGAGGGCAACGACTGGTGGGGACGCTGCGAAGGGCTCGGGCTGCCGCTCTGGGTGAAGCCCTCGCGCCTCGGCTCCAGCGTCGGGATCACCCGGGTCGAGAGCCTCGGCGAGCTCGACGAGGCGGTCGAGCTGGCCCTGCGCCACGACCCGCGGGTGATCGTCGAGGCTTCGGCCCCCGGGCGCGAGGTCGAGTGCTCGGTGCTCGGCAACGAGCAGCCGCTGACCTCGCTGCCGGGCGAGATTGTCGCCCACGCCGAGTGGTACGACTTCGAGGCCAAGTACACGGAGGGCGGGATGGAGCTGCGGGTGCCGGCGCCGCTGCAGGAGGCCGCGATTGGCCGGGTGCGCGAGCTGGCCGCCGAGATCTTCACCCTGGCCGGCTGCTCGGGTCTGGCCCGCTGCGACTTCTTCGTCGAAGCCGACGGCGAGGTGCTGGTCAACGAGATCAACACGATGCCCGGCTTCACCGAGACCAGCGTCTACGCGAAGCTGCTCGAGGCGAGCGGCATCGCCTACCCGGAGCTGTGCGACCGCCTGGTCGGCCTCGCGGTCGAACGCCACCGCCAAGCGCGCTCACACGAATTCTGAGCGGCGCTATTCGATCAGCTTGACGTCTGAGATCTCAAGCTGGAAGCGGCCCTCCTGGTCGCGCGAGGGCGCCGCCCGGGTGAACCAGATCAGGAAGTACTTCGAGGGTTGAGCGACGTTCAGGGATACCTCCGCGACCTCGCCGGCTTCGCTGATCGTGCCCACCGGTTCGCCCCAGCCGGAGAGCTCCTCCGGCGCTTCGCTCGCGGCGGCGTAGATCTCGGCGTCGTAGCCGGGAGCGCCGTCGATCACCATCTCGCTCGGCGTCACCGCCGACTCCGCGGTCACGTAGAGGCCGACCCCTTCGTTCGGGCCGGTCTTGGTCCCGGCAAAGGATTCGTCGTCGTAGTGCTCGCTGGTCCAGGCCGTCTTCAGGTTGCCGTCGACCGCGAGGCTGACCACCTCGGGGTCCTCCTCGCCGTCACCCTGGGGGTCGAAGTCGGTCGCCGATTCGAGCGGGATCGTCCCGCCCTTGTCTTTCAGCGCCCCGCCTCCGCCGCCGGGGCTGTCGCCGCTGGAGATCAGCTGCACCGCGGCCAGGGCGCCGCCGCCGATCAGCACGATCAGGAGGATCGCCGCCCACGACCAGCGGGCCCGGTTGAGCTTGCGCTTGGCCGGCGGCACCGCGTCGAGCACGCTGGTCGCCTCGCCGGTGCTCGACCCCGCCCGCGCCGCCTCGACTTCGAGCGCGGTCGAGAGGTCGTCGATCATCTCGCCGATCTCCTGGTAGCGGCGGTCGGCGTCCTTGTCGGTCGCCCGCTCGACCACCAGCGCCGCCGCCGCCGAGACCTCGGGCCGCCGCTGCTGCACGTCGGGCAGGTCCTCGTTGACGTGTTTCATCGCCACGCCGACCTGGCTGTCGGCGTGGAAGGGCACCTGGCCGATCAGCATCTCGTAGAGGACGACGCCGAGCGAGTAGATGTCCGAGCGCGGGTCGGCCGCCATCCCCATCGCCTGCTCGGGGGCGACGTAGTCGGTGGTCCCGAGCACCCGGCCGGTCGCGGTCATCCCGTCCTGCTCGAGCTGGCGGGAGATCCCGAAGTCGGTCAGCTTGGCGCGGCCCTCGGCGTCGATCAGCACGTTCTGCGGCTTGATGTCGCGGTGGACCATGTTGCGCGCGTGGGCGACGGTCAGCCCGCGGGCGATCTCGATCGCGTAGGCGAGCGCCTCCTGCGGGTCGAGCGCGCCGACCCGGTTGATCCGCTGCTTCAGCGTCTCCCCTTCGACGTACTCGAAGACGATGTAGGGGTGGCCGCCGTCCTCGCCGGCGTCGATCACCGCGACCACGTTCGGGTGCGAGAGCTTGGCGACGGCCCGCGCCTCCTGGCGGAAGCGCTCCAGCTGGTCGGCCTGCTCGGACATCTCGCGATGCATGACCTTGACCGCGACGTCGCGGTCGAGGGTCTGGTCGCGGGCCAGGTAGACGGTCGACATGCCGCCGCTGCCGAGCTTCGCCTCCAGCCGGTAGCGGCCCGAGAGCACGGTGCCGATCATTTTTGAGCTTGAGGAAGCGGGGTCCATCGGGGGTTGGGCTCAACGTTATGAGGCGCGGGGGGTGTTGTGAAGATTGGCGGACGCGTGCGGGAAAAACTGCGCCTTCTCAGGCGACGATCCGCCGCGGTCCGCCGACCGCGCGGCCGATCCGCTGGGCGCCCGGGTAGTGCGCGCGCAGCAGCTCCAGCGCCGCCGCCTCGTCGGCGGCGGGGACGACGGCGCAGAAGCCGCAGCCCATGTTGAAGACCTCGCTCATCTCCGCGTCGGAGACGCCGCCGCGCTCCTGGATCAGCGCGAAGACCGGCGGCACCGGCAGCGGCGCGTCGATCTCGTACCCGACCTCGGCGGCCAGCCGCAGCAGGTTGCCGGTGCCGCCCGAGGTGATGTGGGCGAGGCCGTGGACCGCGACCGCGGAGCGCAGCAGCTCGACCACCGGCTTCACGTAGATCTCGGTCGGCTCCAGCAGGACCTCGCCGAGCGGCCGGCCCAGCTGGCCGTCGTCGAGCGCCAAGCCGGCGAGCGCGGTGCGGGCCAGCGTGTAGCCGTTGGAGTGCAGGCCGGAGGAGGGCAGGCCGATCACCACGTCGCCGGGCTCGACCGCGGAGCCGTCGACGATCGCCTCGAGCGCGACCGTGCCGAAACAGGCGCCGGAGACGTCGACCCCGTTGACCATCTCGCCGAGCTGGGCGAGCTCGCCGCCGGGGATCTCGATTCCGGCCAGCTCGGCCCCGCGCGCCAGGCCGACCCCGATTTCCTCGCAGATCGCCGGCTCGGCCCGCTCGATCGCGATGTAGTCGAGCATCGCCAGCGGCTCGGCACCGACGCAGATCACGTCGTTGACGTTCATCGCCACGCAGTCGATCCCGACCGTGTCGAAGCGGTTCATCTCCTCGGCGATCACCAGCTTCGTCCCGACCCCGTCGGTGGAGAGCGCGATCCCGGTCCGCTCGTCGATCTTGATCACGCTCGCGTAGTGCCCGGGCAGCGGCACCTGCGCCGACGGGCGTCCCAGCTGGATCGTCCCCAGGGCCCGCACCAGCCCGGCGACCGCCGAGTCGGCCGCCCCCTGGTCGACCCCGGCTTTGGCGTAGGCGTCGCTCATCGCGGCGATTCTCTCAGGCGCTCCGGCAGGTCGGGTGCGGGCTCGAATTTGTATTCGCGGCCGAGGCGTCGCCGAACCAGCAGTCCGCGCTCGACCAAGTCACCCAGATCCGCTCGCGCGGTCTCATGGGTGACACGGTGACTCGCCGCATGCCCGCCGAACGAATACGAGTTATCGGGGTGCCTGACGGCTTCGGTAAGCAGCGCCAGCTGCCGGTGGTTCATCCCGTCGGCGCCCTGCAGGGCCTTCTCGACATCGTGGACTTCGGCGATCTTTCGTTGCAGGTAGAGATGGAGATCCTCTATTGCCCGCTCGATCACCCGCAGTTGGTGGACGAGAAAGTAGGTCGTGTCTCCCTCGTCCGTCTCGGTTTCCATGAATGCCCGTGCGTACTGCGCGGGCGCGGTCCGGATGAAGCGAGAAATGGGCAGGTACTCGGCCAGCCAATAGCCGCGGTTGCGCATCAGCCAGAAAAAGAGGATGCGGGCCGTTCGTCCATTGCCGTCCTCGAATGGATGGTCGTACGCCAGCCAGAAGTGAAGGAGGATCGCTCGCACGACCGGATGCACGAAGCGGTCGCTGTCATCGCCTTCGTTCGCGAAGTCGCAGAGCAACGCCAAGCGCTCGGGAAGTTGCTCTGCCGGCGGAGGAATATGGATGGGTCTGCCGTCGTCGCGGTCATAGACCGCGACCCGCTCTTCGCCCGGGCGTTGCAGGCGGCCCGCGGCATCCGGATCTTTGAGAGTGCCCTCCGTAACGATCCTGTGCAGCGCAAGGACCTTCTCGGGGGTCAGCGTCTCGCTCATCTCATCCCTCATGAACTGCAGCGCGCGGTAGTTGTTCGCGATCATCCGCTCGCTTCGATTGCGAGGTTCGCGACCAGTCCGCAGCATCTCCTTGGCGACTTGGCGCGAGGTGGTCGCGCCCTCCAGCTGGCTCGATCGAATCGCCTCCTCCATCAGAGAGTTGACGAGGAATCGCTGGCCGGCTTGTCGCTCCGAGGTCACGACCTCGTCCATGGCGACCTCGCCCGCACATCGTTGATCGATGTGATGGAGGTGCTTGAGAACCAGGTCCGGCATCGCGTACCTGAAGACGTCGCCATCCGCATCGGTGAGCGGAAGCGGGCGCATGTCGGAGATGCGCGAGAACTTGATTCGAAGCCACCATTCCTCGACGCTGATCCCCGTTGGGGGATCGAGATGCCGGATCTTGTCCCAGTGGACGTACTTGTCGGTGAGCCTGTCGTCTCTTGCGGCGCCGAGCGAGTTGCGCAGCCCCTCCTCGCTCACATTGCTCATGAGCTCGACTAGGGATGGTGCTTGGGCAACGAACATCCAATCTCCAAATCAAATCCAAATTGATCCAAGATTTGGAATGGTAGCCCAAATCCAAATCAAATCCAAATTGATCCCAAATTTGGATTAACGCTGGAGCTTGATTAGAACCGCGGCCGCAAGTGCGCCCCTATAAGCCGCGTACGGCCAGAGCGCCCGGTCGCGCTCGACCAGGCCGATCAGGCGCTGGGAGGCGAGGGTCGAGGCGAAGGAGGCGCCGACGCCGATCGCCAGCGAGCGGCGCAGGCGCCGCGGGACGCCGCGGCGGGCGAGGCGGGCGCCCTTCAGGCCACTTGCCC
This sequence comes from Solirubrobacterales bacterium, assembly GCA_033856455.1. GTDB lineage: Bacteria > Actinomycetota > Thermoleophilia > Solirubrobacterales > 70-9 > VAYN01. The sequence goes on from JAWVEZ010000124.1 coordinate 8,734, forward strand.
CGACGATGATCGGCAGGGCGATCGTGCGCGAGAGCAGGTTCGCCTGGTCGCGGCTGAAGCCGCGCCAGCGGGCGGCGGCGAGGGTGACGCCGTTGCGGGATACGCCCGGGGCGAGCGCCGCCGCCTGGGCGACCCCCAGGGCCAGGCCGTCGGCCGGCGTCGCCTCGCCGCGACCGCGGCGCTGGGGGCGGCGGTCGGCGAGGACCATTGCCGCGGCCCCGGCGAGCAGGCCGTAGGCGGTCGTGCGGGGGCCGCCGAGGCGGCGCTCGATCGGGCGCTCGAAGGCGTAGCCGACGATCGCCGCCGGCAGGAAGGAGAGGCCGAGCAGCAGCGCCCGGCGGGCGTCGAACTGGCGCAGCTCCTCGGCGATCAGGCGCCGCTGGCCGATCAGCAGCGCCGCCGCCGCGCCGGCGTGCAGGGCGACCTCGAAGCTCTTGCGCAGCTCCGGGTCGATCTCCTCCCACTCCCAGCCGGCCAGCCAGGGGAGCAGGACGATGTGGGCCGAGCTGGAGACCGGCAGCAGCTCGGCCGGGCCCTGGACCAGGCCCAGCGCGACGGCGCGCGGGACCGGAATCGCGCCGTCGTCCGGCGCGGCGCTCAACTGCCGCCGGAGCGGGCCGGCTCCGGGGTCGCGGCGCCCTCGCCCTCGCCGCCACCGCCGCGACGGCGCTTCACGATCAGGTAGACGGCGAGGACCACGGCGGCCACGACGACCGCGTAGTCGAGGTAGTGCAGGTGACCGCGCCACTCCTCCCAGTTGTCGCCGACCGCTTCGCCGACCAGGGCCAGCATCAGCACCCAGGGGATGCAGCCGAGCGTGGTCAGCACGGTGAAGCGCCAGAACGGCATTTTCGCCACTCCGGCCGGCAGCGAGATGAAGGTGCGGATGATCGGCAGCATCCGCGAGAAGAAGACGATCGCGTCGCCGTAGCGCGCGAACAGGTCATCGGCCCATTTCAGGTGCTTCGGGTTGATGTGGATCAGCTTGTTTTTCTCGAGCAGGTCGATGCGGCCGTAGTAGCCGACCGCGTAGGCGATCCAGGAGCCGACCAGGTTGCCGAGCACGCCCGCCGCGACCACCCCGAACAGGGTCAGCTCGCCCGCCGCGACGCTGGAGCCGGCGAACAGCATGATCGCCTCGCTGGGGACCGGCAGGCAGGCGGACTCGAGCGCCATCAGCACGAAAACGGCGGCAACGCCCGTGCTGCTGATGAAGTCCGTCCCCGCGTTGACGATCGGGTCGAGGAAGAAGTCGGTAACGCTGGCGAGATGGATCGGCATCAATTGAAGCGGGGATTGTATGGATGACCCTTTAGAGGGACTAAACTCGCGGTCTCATGGGCCGGTTGAACCACCCTGTCTATCGCAACCGGGTTCTGCAGGTCGCGGCCGACGCGCTGCTCGTCGCCCTCGCCTACTACCTCGCGTTCCAGCTCCGCTTCCTCGACGAGGGCGGCTGGCCGGCGCGCTACGAGGAGCTGTTCGCCGAGACGGTCGGCTTCGTCGTCGCCGGCAAGCTGGTGATCTTCGCCGCCTTCGGGCTCTACCAGAAGTGGTGGCGCTACGTGAGCGGCCGCGACTTCATGCTGATCGCCCGCGCCGTCGCCGTCGCCAGCGCCCTGCTGGTCGTCATCTTCACGGTCGCCAAGCCGTTCTCGCCGACCCTGCCGCGCTCGGTCGAGGTCTCCGACTTCGTCCTCACCCTGGTCCTGATCGCCGGCGCCCGGCTCGCCGTGCGGCTGATCGTCGAGCGGCCCTCGCGCGCCGACCGCGTCCCGAAGCGCGAGGTGCTGGTGATCGGGGCCGGCTCCGGCGGCCAGATGGTGGTCCGCGAGCTGCAGCTCAACCCGAACCTCGGCTCGACCGCGATCGGCTTCGTCGACGACGATCCGCGCAAGCGCGGGATGCGGATGACCGGCGGCCTCAAGGTGCTCGGCTCGACCGACGAGATCGCCGTGATCCTCGACGAGACCGCTCCCGACGAGGTGGTGATCGCGATCCCCTCGGCGCCGGGGACGCTGCGGGCCAAGGTCGTCGCCGCCTGCCGCGAGCGCGAGGTCGCCGTCCGCACCCTGCCGACCGTGTTCGAGCTGCTGCGCGGCGGCGTCCAGCTGAACCGGCAGCTGCGCGAGGTCCAGGTCGAGGACGTGCTCGGCCGCGAGCCGATCGTCCGCGAGCTCGACCGGGTCGGCGCCTACCTCTCCGACCGGATCGTCCTCGTCACCGGCGCCGGCGGCTCGATCGGCTCCGAGCTCTGCCGCCAGATCGCCCAGGTCAAGCCGAAGCTGCTGGTGATGCTCGACCACGCCGAGGACAACCTCTTCCAGATCGACCGCGAGATGATCGAGGAGCGCCACTTCACCAACGCCGAGTCGGTCCTCGCCGACTGCAAGGAGCCGCACCGGATGCTCGAGGTGATGCAGCGCTTCAAGCCCGACATCGTCTTCCACGCCGCCGCTTACAAGCACGTGCCGCTGATGGAGGCCAACCCGCTGGAGGCGATCCGCAACAACGCGATCGCCACCCGGGTGACGGCGGAAACCGCCGCCGCCTCGAAGGTCGAGCGCTTCGTCCTCATCTCCACCGACAAGGCGGTCAACCCGGCGACCGTGATGGGCGCCTCGAAGGCGATGGCCGAGTGGATCGTCGAGCTGGCCGGCAACGCGCACCCCGGGACCCGCTTCGCCTCGGTCCGCTTCGGCAACGTGCTCGCCTCTTCGGGCAGCGTGGTGCCGATCTTCCGCAGCCAGATCGCCCGCGGCGGCCCGGTCACGGTCACCCACCCGGAGATGACCCGCTTCTTCATGACGATCCCCGAGGCCGTGCAGATGGTGATCCGGGCCGGCGACATCGGCGCCGGCAAGGGCGAGGTCTTCGTCCTCGACATGGGCGAGCCGGTGAAGATCGTCGACCTCGCGCACAACATGATCCGGCTCGCCGGATACGAGCCCGAAAGCGACATCGCGGTCGAGTTCACCGGCCCGCGCCCCGGCGAGAAGCTGCACGAGGAACTCTTCGACAAGGCCGAGGAACCGCAGCCCACCGCCGCACGGAGGATCAATCGTGCGGTACGGTCCACACCGCTCGACTCAGTGTGGGTCGAGTCGACGCTGAACGCGTTGGAAGGCATGGTGCTGGCCGGAGACGAGGCTAATCTGGCTGAGCGAGTGGTGGAGCTGATCTCCGCCCGGGGTGGCGACTCCGCGAGGGTCGCATACGACGAGTAGCCTCTCGCAGCCACTTTGGCCCACGCGATCGAACAAATCGGCTCCTACGCCGGGCTAGCGGCTTTTCTGGGGCTGGGCGTGCTCGCCCTGCTCTGCTTCACCCAGGCGCGCGACATCCGCCGCCTGCGCGACTGGGCGGGCTCCGCGCCCGAGCGCGACGCCGAGCGCAAGGAGACGACCTCGACGGTCGCCGCGCAGCGGGCCGAAGAGCTGAAGGCGCTGGAGGAAGCGCGGACCGCGGAGCACGACGCGGTCAGCCAGCGCGAGCAGCGACGCCAGCGGCGCGAGGAGGGGTTGCCCGAACTGACCCGCGGCGAACGCTTCCGCGGCTTTTTCTCGGGATTCGGCGAACGGCTGGCCGAACCGCGCTGGCTGGCTGTGATCTTCGTCGTCCTGGTGTTGATCGTGGGCGCCGTCGCCTACGCGCTGCTCAGCGGCTCCGACGAAGACGCCCAGGGCGGCAACGGCAGCGGCAAACAGGCGTCGGTCACCAAGGTGAAGCCGAGCGAGGTCGAGGTCGCGGTCCTCAACGGCACCGCGACGCCCGGACTGGCGGCCACCTTCGGCGACCAGATCGAGAGCAAGGGCTACCAGCTTGGTGCGGTGACCAACTCCGACGAACCAGCCGAAACCAGCGTCGTGATGTTCACCCGCGGCCACAAGCCGGAGGCGAAAAAGGTCGCCAAGCAGCTCCAGATCAGCGAGGTGCAGATGATGACGACCGACATCAAAACGGACTCCGGCGAAGCCAGTGTCGCGGTGATCATCGGCGAGGACGATGCCGCGGAAACCGGTTAGCCGCACCGCCGCGGCCCTCGCCTTCGCGCTGCTCGTCCTCGCAACCGTCGCCGCCTTCGCCTACTCACAGCGCGAGAAGCGCCAGCCGCTGGTCCTCGACCGGGTAACGATCGGGATCGCCCGGCAGAAGGCCTTCACCCCCAACGGCGACTGCCGGCAGGACAACATCCGGATCCGCTTTCGCACCACGATCTCCGACCAGGGCACCGTCCAGGTGATCAAGCCGGGCGGCCGCACCGTGCTCACCCTCGCCCGCGACGAGTTCCTCAAGCGCTACACGTTCCACACCTACTACTGGGACGGTCGTCAGCGCGGCGGCGGTGTCGCTCGCCCCGGCCGCTACAAGCTGCGGATCAGGCTGCTCGGCGAGGACCGCACGCTGGTCCCGCAGGGGACGATCCGGCTGCACCGGGCGCAGGCGGGCGAGGGTTCGGCCTGTGAGGGCGGCTCCGGCGGCGTCGCCCCGTCCCGAACCCCGGCGGCCACGCCTTGAGCGAGATCCTCGCCGGCGCCGGCGTCCTGCTCGCCGCCCTCGCCGGCGCCGCCGCGATCCTGCTGCCGGCCGGGCGCCAGCGTTCGCTGGCGATGTTGGCGGCGCTGGTCCTGTTCCCGGTGCTGATCCTCGGCGACCAGTGGCACACCACCCAGATCACCGACCTCCGCCACGACGACGGCCGGATCGCCGCCCTGCTGCTGGTCGGCACCGCGGTTGTCGCCGCGCTCGCTTTCCTCTTCCACCGCTGGCCGGTTCTGCTGCCGCTGGCGATCGTCGCCGCGCTGCCCTTCCGCGTCCCGCTCGAGGCCGGGGGCGACACCGCGAACCTGCTCGTCCCGCTCTACCTGGTGATCGCCGGCGGTGTGCTCGCCACGCTTTGGCGCGACTGGTCGCGGCGCGGCGAGAAGGCGGAGGCAAGGGGCCCGATCGCCTGGCTGCCCCGCGTTCTCGCCGCGGTCCTCCTGCTCTACGCCCTGCAGGCGCTCTACTCGGAGGATTTCTCGAAGGGCCTGCAGAACGTCTGCTTCTTCTACGTCCCCTTTGCGGTGGTCTACGCGCTGATCAGCGACGTCAAGTGGGATCGGCCGATGCTCGTCCTGGTCCTCTGCGTGGTCGGAGTCGAGGCGGCGCTCTTCGTTCTCGTCGGCACCGTCGAGTTCGCGACCCGCGAGCTGTTCTGGAACGACGCGGTGATCCGCTCGAACGAGTTCCACACGTACTTCCGGGTCAACTCGGTCTTCTGGGACCCGAACATCTACGGTCGCTACCTCGCTCTGGTGATCGTCGTCGCCACGGCGCCGCTGCTCTGGGTGCAGGGGCGACGGAACTTTGCCCTGCTGACCGTGCTGGTCGCGATTCTCTGGTTCGGCCTCACCCAGACCTTCTCGGAGTCGAGCTTCCTCGCCCTGCTCGCCGGCCTGGCGATGCTTGCGGCCCTGCGCTGGAGCTGGCGCTGGACGCTGCTCGCGGTCGCGCTGGGGATCTTCGCGATCGGGGGGATCGTCGTCGCCTCCGGAAAGCTCCGCCCCAACATCATCTTCAGCGGGCGCTGGGACCTGGTCGAGGGCGGCTTCGAACTGTGGACCGAAAGACCGCTCTGGGGCTACGGCTCCGGCGGCTTCCAGGCCGCCTACAGCGAACACCGCGAGAACAAGGACAAGCCCGTCTCCGTCTCCCACACCGAGCCGGTTACCGTGCTGGCCGAGCAGGGCCTGATCGGCTTCGCGCTCTACCTCGCCCTGCTCGTCGTCGCGCTCTGGACGATGGGATCGGGGATGTTCAAGCGGGCCGCCGCCCGCGCCCCGCCCTTCGCTGGCCGCGGCGCCGTGCTCGCCGCCTTCGTCGCCCTGCTCGTGCACACGATGGCCTACGCGGGGTTCTACGAGGACCCGATCACCTGGGTGCTGCTCGCGGCCGGCGCCTCGCTGGCCGCCGCCGCGGCGCGCGAGACCGCGAGCGCCCAGCCCTCCCCCGCGGGCGCCGCGACCCGCGACCCGGCGTAAGGTCCGCCCGTGTCGGGATACCTGCGCCGCCTCGCGACCACCGGGGCCGCCTACACGGCGGCCAGCATCCTCTCGAAGCTGATCGCGGTCGCGCTGCTGCCGCTCTACACGCGCTACCTCAGCCCTGGGGACTACGGCGCCGCCGAGGTCCTCTTCGCCTCGGTCGTCTCGATCAGCATCGTCGTCCGCTTCGGCCTGATCGAGGCCCTGCTGCGCTTCTACTACAAGGGCGGGGAGAACCCGGCGCAGGTCGTCTCCAGCACCTTTGCCGCCCTCTTCTGGTTCTCGACCCTGGCGGTGGCGGTCGTGCTGCCGTTCGCCGGCCCGATCTCCGAAGCGCTGTTCGACGAGCGGGCGCGAGCAGAACTCGGCGGCCAGGGGCCGGAACTGGTGCGGATCGCGATCGCCGGTCTCTGGGTGCTGACGATGTTCGAGTTCATGCTCACCCTGTTCCGGCTCGAGGAGCGCGCCCGGGCCTACTTCGTGACCACGATCCTCAACGTGCTGGCGACGATCGCGCTGACGATCGTGCTGGTGGTCGGGGCGGACGAGGGTGCCCGCGGGCTGCTGCTCGGCAGCTACGCGACCGGCGCCGCCTTCGTGCTCGGTCTGATCGCGCTGCACTGGCGCCAGCTCTCGCTGCTCTTCGACACCGGCCTGCTGAAACGGCTGCTGCGCTTCGGGCTGCCGACGATGCCGGCAGAGGTCTCCCTCTACCTGCTCAACTTCGTCGACCGGCTGATCATCCTCCGCACCGTCGGGCTGATCGCGGCCGGGCTCTACTCGCTGGCGGTCAAGTTCGCCCAGGCGGTCAACGTCCTCGTCCGCGGCTTCCAGCTCGCCTGGCCGCCGCTCGCCTACTCGATCAAGGACGACGACGAGGCGCGCCGCGCCTACGCGGTCGTGATGACCCTGTTCGTCGCCGCCTGCGCCTTCGTGGTCACCGGGATGTGGCTGTTCAGCCGCTGGATCGCCCGCGCCCTGGCGGCACCCGACTTCTTCGATTCCTGGGAAGCGGTCGGCCTGATCTCCACCGCGGTCACCCTCTATGCGATCTACATGGTGATGGTGGTGATCCTTGGCCGAACGGGCCGCACCGAGTTCAACTTCCCCGCCGCGATCGCCGCCCTGGTCGCCAACGTCGCCCTCAACCTGCTGCTGGTGCCCTCGCTGGAGATCGTCGGCGCCGGGATCGCCCTGGTCGCCTCCTACGGTGTGGTCGTGGTCCTGATGTACGTCTTCACCCAGCGCCTCTTCCCGGTCCCCTACCAGTGGGGACGCCTCACCCGCGTCGTCCTGACCGCAGCCGTCCTCGTCGCCCTCGGCGAGCTGCTGCTGCCGGGCGACGGCGCCCTCGGCCTGCTCGGCCGCGCCGTCCTCCTCGCGCTCTATCCCCTCGGCCTGCTGGCGAGCGGCTTCTTCACCCCCGAGGAGCGCCGCTGGCTCGCCAAGCTGCGCCACCCGCGCGAGATCGCCGCCGAGTTCAAACGGATGCGCGAAGCCCCTGCCGCCGTCGACGGCAAGCTGCCGGAGACCTACGAGGTGGAGCGAATGGACGAGGACTCAAGGTTCTGAGGCGCGCCCGACCCGGTCTTTGATCGATTCGCCGCGCTCGGGATGCAGCGCTTGCCGCGCATGGGCGCGGTAGACGTCGGCCGGCTGGCCGGGGATGAAGGTGGCGGCGAGCGCGCGCAGGCCGTAGGACCAGGCGGTCAGCCAGCGCACCGCGCGGGCGGCGCCGAGCCCGTGGTGCTTGCGCATATAGAGGTCGCGGTTGCGGTGGAATTCGACGATCCGCGGCAGGCCGGCCGCGAGGTCGGTGGAGAGCTGGTCGTGGTGGATGGCGAGCGCCTCGGGGACGTATAGCGAGTGCCAGCCGGCGTCGGCGAGGCGCTTGGCGAAGTCGCACTCGTCGTAGTAGACGAAGAAGGTGGGGTCGAAGTAGCCGACCCGCTGCGCCGCCTCGCGGCGGACCAGCAGGGCGCTCGACTGCGCCCACTCGACCCGCCGGGTCTCCAGTCCGGTGCTCTGCACGGTGAAAAGGCGGTGCAGGAAGAGGGCGCCGGCCAAGGCCGTGCCGACACCCGGGAAGCGCCAGGCGCAGGGGACCGGATTCCCGTCGGAGTCGAGCAGCTGCGGGGTCGCCGCCGCCGCCCGCTGGTCCCCGTCGAGCGCCGCGACCAGCGCCGCGGCGGCGCCGGACTCGATCTCGGAGTCCTCGTTCAGCAGCAGGCAGTAGGGCGCCTGCGCCTCGCGCAGCAGGGTCGAGTCGTTCTCGGCCTTGCCGGTGCGCCGCTCGCGCTCGATCAGCCGCACCCACGGGTAGCGCTCGCGCACCGCCGCGGCCGAGCCGTCCTCGGAGGCGTTGTCGAGCACGATCACCTCGGCCTCCATCCCTTCCGGGTTGGTCGCCTCGATCGCCGCCAGGCAGGCCAGCAGGTACTCGCGGCCGTTCGTGTTCACGACGCAGTAGGAGATGACGGGTGCCAAGGGTGGTCACGATAATCGGCCGGACCAGGACTTTTTAGGTCCGTCCTGTAGTTCTGACCACCCGTGCCCAGCTTGAAAGCCCAACTCGTCGACCCCTCGGCGTTCACGCCGCCCTACGACCGCGCCCTCGCGGCGGCGCTCGCCCGCGCCGGCGCCGAGGTCGAGCTGCTGACCTCCGAGTTCCTCTACGGCGACGTCCCGCCCGCGGAGGGCTACGCGGTGCGGGAGCGCTTCTACCGGCGCGCCGCCAAGCACGGCCTCGGCTCCCGCCGCCGCCTCCCGGCCAAGGCCACGCAACACGTGCCCGACATGCTGCGCCTGCGCAGGGCGCTCGACGCCGACGTCGTCCACTACCAGTGGCTCACCCTGCCGGCGCTCGACGCGCTGCTGCTCCCCCGCAAGCGCCCGCGGGTGATGACCGCCCACTACATCGTCCCGCCCGACGCCTCCGGCAGCCGCGTCGCCGCCGCCAACTTCGCCTTCGGCCGCATGGACGCGGTCGTCGCCCACTCCGAGCATTCCGCCGCCCGCCTCCGCGACCAGGTCCGCCTCGACCCGGAGAAGATCCGGGTGATCCCGCACGGCGCCTTCGACTACCTGACCAGGCTGCCGGAGGAGAAGCCGCTGCCGACGGAGCTGGAGGGCGCCGAGGGCCCGGTGATCCTCTGCTTCGGCCTGCTCCGCCCCTACAAGGGCACCGAGGTCCTGCTCGAGGCCTTCCGCCGGCTCGAGGGCGCGGAGCTCTGGATCGTCGGCAACCCGCGCATGGACCTGGCGCCCCTGCACGAGCTCGCCGCCCAGGCGCCGGGCCGGGTCCGGTTTGTGACCCGCTTCGTCGAGGAGGCCGAGATCCCGGCGATCTTCCGCCGCGCCGACGTCGTCGCCCTCCCCTACCTCGACGCCGAGCACTCGGGCGTCCTCTACACCGGCCTCGCCTTCGCCAAGCCGCTGGTCCTCAGCGCGGTCGGCGGCTTCCCCGAGGTCGCGGCGACCGGCGCCGCCCGCCTGGTCCCGCCCGGAGACGCCGGCGCGCTGGCCGCGACCCTCGCCGCGCTCCTCGCCGACCGGGCCGCCCGCGAGGAGCTCAGCGCCGCCGCCGCCCGCGCCGCCGCCGGTCCCTACTCCTGGGACGAGGCCGCCCGCCTCACCCTCGACCTCTACCGCGAGCTGATCGAGGCGCGCTCGTGACCACCCTCGCGGCAATCGTCTTCTGGCTCAGCGCCGGCCTCGTCGTCTACACCCACGTCGGCTACCCGGCCGTCCTCGCGGTGCTCGTCTGGACCCGCGGCCGCGCCCCCGACGGCGAGGCGGCGAAGCTCGAAGCGCTGCCCGACGCCGAGCTCCCCAGCGTCTCCCTGCTGATCCCCGCCTACGACGAGGAGGAGGTGATCGCCGCCAAGATCGCCAACGCGCTCGCCCTCGACTACCCGCGCGAGAAGCTGCAGATCGTCGTCGCCTCCGACGGCTCCGCCGACGCGACCGCCACCCGCGCCCGCGAGGCCGGCGCCGACCTCGTGCTCGACCTCGCGCCCGGCGGCAAGGTCGCCGCGCTGAACTCCGCCGCCGAGCTGGCGAGCGGCGAGATGCTCGCCTTCTCCGACGCCAACAGCGTCTGGGAGCCGGGGGCGCTGCGCCGCCTGCTCGCCCCGCTGACCGATCCCGAGGTCGGCTACGCCTGCGGCCAGGTCCGCTTCACCAACGCCGACGGCGACAACCTCGAGGGCGCCTACTGGCGCTACGAGATGGCGGTGCGGGAGATGGAGTCGGCGCTGGCCGGCGTCACCGCCGGCAACGGGGCGATCTACGCGGTCCGCCGCGAGGCCTACATCCCCCTCGACCCGGCCGGCAGCCACGACCTCAGCTTCCCCTTCGCGCTGGCCAAGCGCGGCCTGCGCTCGCTCTACGTGCCGAGCGCCCGCGCCGAGGAGAAGATGGTGCCGACGATCGAGGGCGAGTTCGCCCGCAAACGGCGGATGATGGTCGGCCTCTGGGACATCGTCGTCGGCGAGGGCATGGTCTCCCCGCGCGGCTACTCGCCGCTCTACGCCTTCCAGCTCGCCTCGCACCGCCTGCTCCGCTACGCGAGCCCCTTCCTGCACCTGCTCGCCTTCCTCGCCAACCTCGTCCTGCTCGGCGACGGCTGGTTCTACTACCTCACCTTCGTCCTCCAGCTCGGCCTCCTGGGCGCGGCGCTGCTGGCGCCGTTCGTCCCGGCGACCCCGCTGCGCTTCGCCCGCTACTACGTGCTGAGCACCGCGGCGATCGCGCTCGGGCTCTGGGACCGCTGGCGCCACAAGAAGCCGCTCGGGCGCTGGGAGAAGGCGGCGGGGACGCGCTGATGCCACGCCTCTTCGACATCTTCGCCGCCGCCCTGGCGCTGCTCGTGCTCTCGCCCTTCCTGCTGGTCGCGGCGCTGGCGATCAAGCTTGGCAGCCGCGGCCCGGTCTTCTACCGCCAGCGCCGCATCGGCCTGCACGGCCGCGAGTTCGAGATGCTGAAGCTGCGGACGATGGTGCCGGGATCGGACCCGGTCGGGATCGGCACCGCGGTGCTCCGCGACGATCCGCGGGTCACCCGCGCCGGCCGCTTCCTGCGCCGCACCTCGCTCGACGAGGTCCCCAACCTGGTCAACGTGCTGCGCGGCGAGATGGCGATCGTCGGCCCGCGCCCGACCATCCCCGCCCAGGTCGACGACTACACCGAGCTCCAGCGCCGCCGCCACGAGGTGCTGCCCGGGATCACCGGCTGGGCCCAGGTCCAGGGCCGCGCCGGCATCCCCTGGGAGGAGCGGATCGAGCTCGACGTCTGGTACGTCGACCACCGCAGCGCCGCCCTCGACGCCCGCATCCTGGCCCGCACCGTCTGGCTGGTCGTCACGGCTCAGGGCCTGGCCCCCGACTGACGACCTTCCGGAAGCTGATTCCGGACTAGGGTTCCGTGGATGAGCGACCGCCCCGCAGTCTCCCTGCGCCGCTTCGAGCCCGGCGACGCCGCCGCCGTGCACCGCTGGTTCAACAACGAAGAGGCGACGAAGACGCTGATGGAGAAGCGCTCGGCCTTCTCGCTGGAGGAAGCCGAGGGCTGGGTCGGGCGGGCGATGGACGACTCCGGCGAGGACCGCAAGTTCGCGATCGTGGTCGAGGGCTACGAGGAGCCGGTCGGCTTCACCGCTCTCTACGGCCTCTTCCGCCAGACCGCGCCGGAGCTCGGGGCGCTGATCGGCGACGACGTGCGCGGCAAGGGGGTCGGCCGCCGCGCCGAGGCGCTGACGATCGCCAAGGCCTTCGACGAGTACGACGCGCACCGCGTCTACGGTCGCATCCCCGCCCGCAACGAGGGCGCCAAGCGGGCGGTCGCCTCGCTCGGCTGGGTCCACGAGGGGACGATGCGCGGCCACCTGCGCCGCGACGGCCAGCCCGCCGACGACTGCGAGGTCTGGGGCGTCCTCCCCGACGAGTTCCGCGCCGCCGCCGCGGACCTGTTGGAGTGACCGCGCGCGCCGAGCTGCTGGAGGACGGCGGCGCGGCCGCCGCCTCCGACGACTTCTTCCGCTCCCGCGAGTTTCTCGACGCCGAGCGCGCCACCCACACGTTGCGGATCGAGACCGGCGCCGGCGAGTCCCTGGTCGCCCCCCTGGTGGTCCGCGAGATCGAGGGCCCGGCGGGCGCCGACGGCGCCCCGCAGCGCGACGCGATCTCCCCCTACGGCTATCCCGGCCTCGTCCCCGCGACCACACCCCGAGAGGGGGTGTTGGACCCGGGCGCGATCGACTTCTCCGCCACCGGCCTGGTCAGCGTCTTCCTCCGCCACACGCTCGGTCCGCCGCCGCTCGCCGGGACGACGGAGCGCAACGTGGTCCAGATCGCCGACCCGGCGCTGCCGCCGAAGAGCCGGCCCAGCGACCGCCGCCAGGTGCGCCGAAACCTCGAAGCGGGTTACGAGCTGCGCCTCGTTCCCGGCGCCGAGACCAGCGCGCAGGAGCGGGCCGGCTTTCTCGACCTCTACGAGCAGACGATGCGCCGCACCGCCGCCGCCGAGCACTACTTCTTCGGCCCCGCCTACTTCGACCGCATCCTCGCCGCCGATCGCACCTGGCTGGTCCTCGCCACTGCCCCCGGAGGAGATCTTGCCGCCGCCTCGATCGCCGCGGTCAGCGACGGCTACCTCCACTACTACCTCTCCGGCAGCGCCGATGCCCACCTGCGCGAGGCGCCGATGAAGAACGTCGTCTCCCGCCTCGTCGAGCACGCCGCCGAGCTCGACCTGCCGCTCAACCTCGGCGGCGGCCTCAAGCGTGGCGACGCCCTCGAGGAGTTCAAGCGCGGCTTCGCCAACCGCGAGCTCGCCTGGCACAGCTCCGAGCTGATCTGCGACCGCGCCGCCTACGACCGTCTCGGCGCCGACCGCGACAGCGCCGGCTTCTTCCCCGCCTACCGCGCGCCCTGAGCGCGGTGCCGGGCTAGTTCGGCTCGGCCGGGGTCGGCCCGGTGAAGGTGAACGCCTCGGCCGGCTCGCCGCCGAATTTGCCCCAGGTCTGTTTGCCGAAGGCGCGGATCGCGTCGAGGGTCGCCTGACCTTTGTAGGTCGGGCAGCCGAGCAGGTTGGTCCAGGTCGTGGCCGCCACCTCGTAGTCCATTTTGTCGTTCGGGAAGAGCAGCGTCGCCCCGTACATGGTGTCGAAGAGGCCCTTCAGCTCCAGTTGGGCTTTCGGCGGCAGATCGGGCGCGTACTGGATCTCCAGGCGGCCGTGCTCGAGCGAGTGGACGATGTCGATTTCGGACGGCATCTCGCTGTAGGCGCCGTCGGCCTGCTGGAAAGGCGGTTCGACGTGGGGGCCGGAGGTCGGCGGGCTGGTTTCGTAGTCGGGCGCTTTCGAGCCGGCCGGGATGTGCTGGCTGCCCTCGTCTTTGAGGCCCAGCTCCAGTTTGCAGCCGGCGGCTTTCGCGGCGGCCTCCAGGTCCGTGGTCTGGGCCGCGGCGGGCTCGATCCCGGCACGGTTGTCGGGCTGCACCCCGTTGGTCGAGCCGACCGAGGTGTTGAGGTTGATGTGGGCGTCGCCGCCACCGTCGTCGTCGCCGCCACCGCTGGCGATCACGACGACCGCGACGACGATCGCGATCACCACGGTCGAGGCGATCGCGTAGGTGGCGATCAGCCGATTCCGGCCCGAGCTCTTTTCCGATTGCTCGGCTTCGATCCGCTCCTGACGGAGCTTCTCGCGTTCGCGCTCTCTCTCCCCCTTGCCCATCGCTACCCCGGAAGATTAGTCGGCGCGGCCGGCCAAGGTCCCGACGTCGCCGCGGGTCCGCTCCCAGGGCCGCGAGGCGCGCAGCGCTCCCAGCACCGCGCGCGTCGCCGGCGCCCGGTTCAGGGCGTAGAAGTGGATCCCCGGACAGCCGGCGATCAGGAGCTCCGCGCACTGCTGGGTCGCGTAGGCGATCCCCAGCTCGAACTCGCGCTCCGGGTCGCCGCCGGCCGCCTCGAAGGCGGCTTCCAACGGCGCCGGAATCGAGGCGTCGCAGAGCTCGCAGATCCGCTTCGTCTGCGCGAAGCTGGCGACCGGGATCACCCCGGCCAGGATCGGCACCTCGATCCCGCGGGCGCGCGCCGCCCGCACGAAGTCGAAGTAGACCTGGTTGTCGAAGAACAGCTGGGTGATCAGGAAGGCGGCGCCGGAGTCGACCTTGGTCTTCAGGTAGCTGAGGTCGGTCTCGAGATCGGAGGCCTCGGGATGGACCTCGGGAAAGCAGGCGCCGCCGATCGAGAAGCTCCAGCCGGCTTCGATGAACGCGGCCAGCTCGGCGGCGCTGCCGAGCCCGCCCTCGGGCTGGACGAACTCCTCTTCGCCCCGCGGCGGGTCGCCGCGCAGCGCGAAGACGTTCTCGACCCCGGCCGCCTCGATCCGGTCGAGCGTCGTCGCCAGGCCCTCGGCGGTCTCGCCGACGCAGCTCAGGTGGGCCATCGTCTCCAGACCGAGCTCGTCCTTCAGGGCGGTCGTGATCTCGACCGTGCCGTCGCGGGTCGAGCCGCCCGCCCCGTAGGTGACCGAGACGAAGTCCGGCTCCAGCAGCTTCAGCTCCCGCGCCGTCTCGTAGAGCTGCTCGGTCGCCTCCGCCGTCTTCGGCGGGAAGAACTCGACCGAGAAGGTCGGCCGTTTGGCGGCGAGGATCTCGTCGATGCGCATCAGGAGAGGGTAGCGGCGCTACGCCTTGTGGCGCCGGTCAACGCGCGCCTGAAACTCCGCCTGGATGTCCTCCAGGTGCTTGCCCTTGGTCTCGGGCACCAGCTTCCAGCAGAAGATCAGGGTGAGGATGCCGATCGCGCCGTAGAACCAGAAGGCGCCGGAGCGGCCAAGCTCTTCGATCAGCAGCAGGAAGGTCAGGGAGACGATGAAGTTGAAGGTCCAGTTCGCCATCGTGCCGATCCCGGCCGCCTTGCTGCGCACGCTGAGCGGATAGATCTCGGCGTTGAGCAGCCAGAAGATCGGCCCGAGGCTGACCGCGAATGAGGCGACGTAGGTCATCAGGCTGCCGATCGCGAGCACCGAGTCGAAGGTGCTGCCACCCCCGCCGCCCTCGAAGGCGAGGCCGAGGAAGAACAGCGAGATCACCATCCCGGAGACGCCGATCATCAGCATCGTGCGACGGCCCACACGGTCCAGCAGCCACAGCGCCCAGACCGTGAAGGCGACGTTGATCACGCCGACACCGACCGCGGCGAGGATCGAGCCGGCGGAGGAGTCGACGCCGGTGAATTCGACGATCGTCGGCGCGTAGTAGATGACCGTGTAGATTCCGGTCACCTGCTGCAGGATCGCCAGCCCGACGCCGACCACCAGCGCCGCTTTGACCACCGGCGCCAGCAGCTCGCTCCAGGCGCCCGGCTTCTCGTCGAGGCTCTCCTTGATTTCGTCGATCTCGCGATCGATCGTGTCCGGGTCGTCGACCCGGATCTTCGCCAGCGTCGCCCGGGCGGCGAAGTCGTCGCCGGTCATCACCAGCCAGCGCGGGCTCTGCGGCATCCGGATCATCCCGAACATCAGCGCCAGCGCCGGCACGCAGCCGAGCCCGAGCATCCAGCGCCAGCCTTCGGAGGCGTCGAAGGCGAGGCCGACCAGGTAGGCGACGAGGATCCCGATCGTGACCGCGAGCTGGAAGAAGGTGACGAGACGGCCGCGGCTCTCGGGCGGTGCCATCTCGGAGATGTAGACGGGCGCGGCGGCCGAGGCGAGGCCGATCGCGACGCCGATCACGATCCGGGCGACGACCAGGACCTCGACGCCGGGCGCGACGGCGCTGGCGAGGGCGCCGACGATGAAGACGCCGGCGGCGATCAGGATCATCAGCCGGCGGCCGTAGGTGTCGGCGGCGGGCCCGGCGATCGCGGCGCCGAAGACGGCGCCGATCGGAACCGCGGCGACGACCAGGCCCTGGGCGAAGCTGCCGAGGTCGAAGTCCGGCTTGATGAAGAGCAGCGCCCCGGCGATGACGCCGGTGTCGTAGCCGAACAGGAGGCCGCCGAGGCCGGCGATCGCCGCGGTCAGCACGACGTTGCGGCGCGCCCTGCGAGCGGAGGCGGCGGATCCCTCGGTCATCCCGGCGAGAACCTATACCGGCAACCAGCGGCGCGCCACCCCCCGACCAGCGGCGCCGAGGACTTCCAATTACCCGTACTTTGCGGGAACCCCTTCGCGACTCCCCTTGCGCGGCGGTTCGGGGCCGGGCTAGGTTGCCTCTGCGACCGGGAGAGACCGGGCCCCGCGGAAGCCAAGCGGGGGGCGGTCTCGAAGGTGGCGCAACCGAGCTTCTTGAGCGCGAAGGCTACGCGCAAGGCAGGCAACGAGCGTCATCACCGGTCGTTTTTCGTGCCCGCGTTGCCGGGGCGGCGGCGTCCGAGCCGCCGCATAGCGTGGCGGTTGGCCGGAGACCTGCCCTCCCGGCCGCGCGACCGGGGCGCACCGCGCCGGGAGCTGGGCGTCGCAGGCGCACCCCGTGAGCAGCGTCGCGACTAGCCCGCCCGCTCCCACCTCCCTCAGAGTTGTTCAAACGGTTGGCTGCCCTGTGGGAGGATGGCGCGCAGCTATGCCCGGGGAAGAGGTTCGCTACGAGCGCAGCGGGGCGGCGTCGGTCCTGACGATCGACCGGCCCGGGCGCCGCAACGCCGTCGACGCGGCGGCCGCGACGGCGCTGCGCGAGGGGCTGGAGCGCTTCGAGGCCGACGAGGGCGCCCGGGTGCTGGTCCTCACCGGGGCCGGCGGCGAGGCCTTCTGCGCCGGTGCCGACCTGAAGGCGCTCGACCTCGACGTCGACCACCCGGCCGGCCCGATGGGCTTCAGCCGGATCACCCCTTCGAAGCCGACGATCGCCGCGATCGACGGCTGGTGCCTGGCCGGCGGCCTGGAGCTGGCCCTCTGGTGCGACCTCCGCCTCGCCACCCCCGGCTCCACCTTCGGCTGCTTCGAGCGCCGCTGGGGCGTGCCCCTGGTCGACGGCGGCACCCAGCGCCTGCCCCGGGTGGTCGGCCTCGGCCGGGCCATGGACATGATCCTCAGCGGCCGCCCGGTCGATGCCGAGGAGGCGCAGCGGATCGGCCTCGTCAACGAGGTCGTCGCTCCTGGCGCCCACCT
>JAWVEZ010000125.1:0-14507 GCA_033856455.1 Solirubrobacterales bacterium
GCCTCCTCGGCGTCGTACTGGCGGCAGAGCATCCAGAACTCCTTCGCCTTCTTGGTCCCGACCAGGTCGCGCAGCAGCGAGGCGCCGTAGCCGCCGTCCCAGGAGCCGACCCGCGGCCCGGTCTGGCCGAAGACGGCGTTGTCGGCGGCGATCGTCAGGTCGCAGCAGAGGTGGAGGATGTGGCCGCCGCCGATCGCGTAGCCGGCGACCATCGCGATCACCGGCTTCGGCAGCCGCCGCATCTGGATCTGCAGGTCGGTGACGTGGAAGCGGCCGACCGCGGCGCCCTCGGCCATGTAGCCGGTGTCGCCGCGGACTTTCTGGTCGCCGCCGGAGCAGAACGCCTTCTCACCGGCGCCGGTGAAGACGATCACCCCGACCTCCGGATCCTCGCGGGCCAGCTCCATCGCGGCGCCGACGTCGATCAGCGTCTGCGGCCGGAAGGCGTTCAGCACCTCGGGCCGGTCGATCGTCACTTTCGCGATCCCGTCGGCGATCTCGTAGCGGATGTCTTCGAACTCTCCGGCGCTCTGCCACTCGATCGGGGCATAGAGCGCCTCGTCGGGCAGAGCGTCTTTGTGGCGTTTGGGCATGATGGGCACGATATCCCGCCGATGAAGCTCGATGACTGGCTAGCCCAGAGATCCCAGAGTTGCCCCGACCGCACGGCGCTGATCGCCGACGGCGACGAGGTGACCTACGCGCAGCTGGAGGCGGAAGCCACCTGGGTCGCCCGCCGCCTCGCCGCCCACGGCGTGCGCCGCGGCTCGACCGCGGCCCTGACCATGCACGGCCGCCGCGAGCAGGTCGTCCTCGCCCACGCGCTGATGAAGGTCGGCGCCACCCTGCTGCCGCTGAGCCCGCGGCTGACCGCGGCCGAGCGGGCCGAGATCGTCGCCGCCGAGGAGCCGATCGCCGACCTCGACGACCCCGGCCTGCTGACCCAGACCGAGGCCGACATGCCGCTGCTCGGGGAGCACGACATGGACGACGTCTGCGCCCGCGTCCTCACCAGCGGCAGCTCCGGCGCGCCCCGCCCGGTCGGCCTCACCTACGGCAACTTCCTCTGGAACGCGGTCGGCTCCGGCTTCAACATCGGCGTCGACCCGGCCGACCGCTGGCTCTGCTGCGTCCCGCTCAGCCACATCGCCGGGCTCGGGATCGTCATGCGCAGCGTCATCTACGGGACCGCGGCGGTCGTCCACGACGGCTTCGACGTCGACCGCGTCGCCGCCTCGCTGGAGGAGGACGGGATCACGATCGTCTCCCTGGTGACGACGATGCTGTCCCGGCTGCTGGAGGCCGGCGCCGACCTCTCCGGGCCGCGGGCGATCCTGGTCGGCGGCGGCCCGGTCCCGCAGGAGCCGCTGGAAGAGGCGATCGCCAAGGGCGCCACCGTGGTCCAGACCTACGGCCTCACCGAGACCTGCTCGCAGGTGACGACGCTGGCGCCGGCCGACTCCCAGCGCAAGCTCGGCTCCGCCGGGCGGCCGCTGCTGACCACCCACCTGCGGATCGCCGCCGACGGCGAGATCCTGGTCCAGGGCCCGACCGTCGCCCCCGGCCGCAGCGACGACGGCGGCTGGCTGCACACCGGCGACCTCGGCGAAATCGACGACGAAGGCTTTCTCTACGTCCGCGACCGGCTCGACGACCTGATCGTCAGCGGCGGCGAGAACGTCGTCCCGGCCGAGGTCGAGGCGGTGCTGCTGCGCCATCCGGAGGTCGCCGACGCCGCCGTGGTCGGCCGCGAGGACGCCGAGTGGCAGCAGGCGGTGACCGCGGTCGTCGTGCTCGAGACCGGCTCGCGGGTGACCCCCGAGGAGCTGCGCCGCTACTGCGCGGAGACCCTCGCCGGCTTCAAGGTCCCGAAGCTGGTCGAGCTTGTCGCGGCGCTGCCGCGCACCCCCTCGGGCAAGCTGATGCGACGGGCGCTCAGGTAGCCTGCCGGCCATGAAAACCGACGACATCTTCTACGACAAGGACGCCGACCTCGGCAAGCTCGACGGCAAGACCGTCGCGATCCTCGGCTACGGCTCCCAGGGGCACGCGCATGCCCTCAACCTCAAAGACTCCGGCGCCAAGGTCGTGGTCGGGCTGCGGCCTGATTCCTCGAGCCGCGCCAAAGCCGAAGAGCACGGCCTCGAGGTCCTCGACATCGCCGACGCGGCCAGCGCCGGCGACATCGTGATGATCCTCCTGCCCGACGAGAGACAGGGCGAGATCTGGACCAACGAGATCGCCGACGGGATCGCCCCCGGCAACCTCCTGCTCTTCGCCCACGGCTTCGCGATCCACTTCGGCGAGATCGAGCCGCCGCCCGGCGTCGACGTCGGCATGGTCGCGCCGAAGGGCCCCGGCCACCTGGTCCGCCGCCAGTTCGAGGAAGGCGCCGGCGTCCCCGACCTGATCGCGATCCACCAGGACGCCAGCGGCGAGGCCCGCGACCTGATCCTCGCCTACGCCTCCGGGATCGGCGGCGGCCGCGCGGCGATCATCGAGACGACCTTCAAAGACGAGTGCGAGACCGACCTCTTCGGCGAGCAGGCCGTCCTCTGCGGCGGCGCCTCCGAGCTGGTCCAGGCCGGTTACGAGACGCTGGTCGAGGCCGGCTACGACCCGCGCCTCGCCTACTTCGAGTGCCTGCACGAGCTCAAGCTGATCGTCGACCTGATGTACGAGAAGGGCATCCAGGGGATGCGCTACTCGATCTCCAACACCGCCGAGTACGGCGACATGACCCGCGGCAACCGGGTGATCGGCGAGGAGTCGCGGGCCGCGATGAAGCAGATCCTCTCGGAGATCCAGTCGGGTGAGTTCGCCAAGGAGTGGATCGCCGAGAACCGCGCCGGCGGCGAGAACTTCGACCGCATGCGCAAAGAGGCGGCCGGCAAGGAAATCGAGAGCATCGGTGGCGAGCTGCGCGACATGATGCCCTGGATCGACCAGGAGTTCAAAAGCTAGCTAGGGAATCCTTAGCGGTCTGGCGTAGGATGTCCGGCGTGAGCGAGGGGGATTCGGTGCACAAAGGCGAGGGGTACGCGGTCGCGCACCTCGACGACCTCGGCGAGGGGCCGGGCTTCCGCAAGATCCGCAGCAACCTCGGGGTCACCGCCTTCGGCGTCAACGCGATCGTCCTGCCGCCGTCCTACGCGACCGGCAGCCACTACCACGACGAGCAGGAGGAGCTCTACTTCCTGCACTCGGGCCGGGTCGAGATCGAGTTCGGCGACGGCTCCACCCGCGAACTGCTGCCGGGCGGCCTCGCCTGGGTCGACGCGCCGACCCCGCGCCGCTTGCGCAACCTCAGCGACTCCGAGGAGGCGGTCTACGTCGTCATCGGCGGCAAGGACGGCTACGTCGGCCGCGACGGCAAACTGGCCGAGGGCGAGACGCACCGCTGAGCGGCACGTCCCGCCCCCTGCGGGTGGGGGACCGGTAACTAGACGGTTGGCGCGGGCGGCGGCGTCGCCGGGACCGCGGCGGTGCCGGCCGGCTTCGCTTTCTCCAGGCCGATCGGCGGGTAGTCGTCGGTGAGGATCGCGGTGTAGCCGAGCACACGCGCCTGGAAGCTGTGCAGGTGGGTCAGCGTGTTGAAGATCCATTCCGGCATGTAGCCGCGGAAGACGATCGTCAACCAGGCGACGAGCCCGAGCAGCTGGATGACGTACGACACTCCGTATGCCCAGACGAAGAGGACCGGGAAGGCGAGGATGACGCGGAAGAACGCCTTCAGGCGGCTCTGGCGCTCGGCCGGCGGCGGGAAGTTGACCCGAATCGGGTAGCCGGGGTCGTCACTCAGCCCGAACGGAGGCCAGACGTCGGTCTGCAGGTACATCCAGGCCGAGAGGCGCGTGCTGTAGCGCACCACCCCGGAGTTGAAGTCGTAGAGCCACTTCGGGTAGCGGCCGAGGATCACCACCGCGACCCAGGCGAAGAGGTGGGTGAAGATGAACAGCAGACCCCAGAACGCGCCGACGATGAACCACGGGATCGCCAGCAAGAGGCGGAAGAAGGTCGTCGCGCGGTTCGGCGTTGGGTTGAAATCAGCTTCGTAGCTGATCGGATACATGGCTTTACCTCCGTTTGGACTGGGACACAGAGCGGCGCTGCCGAGCCTAGCCCTGCCCCCGGCGTCAGTCCACGGGGCCTGGCCATTTGCGGGCTCGGCGCGCTACGGCGTCCGAGCCCGCACAGAACGGCTTAGGCGGCAGGCCGCCGCGTGTTGTCAGCGATCGAGTCGGCGGCCTCACGGATCTTGAAGGTGACGATGATCAGCTCCAGCCAGAGACGCACCACGATCAGGTAGATCAGCGCTCCGACCGGGGCGAGGATCAGGGCGAGGATGCCGCTCCCGGCCGAGTTGGTGAAGGCCGAGATGATCACCGCCAATGCTCCGAGAGCCAGCAGGATCATGCTGACGATGTAGAGAAAGCGGATCAGCTTCGGCGTGATCAGCTGGTTGAACCGCGTGTCCATCAGTGATTCGAGGAAGCCGCCGGTACCTCCGGCGGGCGTGATGGCGGGCGTGGATGACTCCATAGCTGCTCCTATCTGACGTGGATCGGTGTCGCATTCGACCCTAATCCCGAGGTCGGGATCGGTCCACCCGCGAGGGTCATTAAGGTGTCCGGCCCGATGACGGTTGAGACCGCAACCCAGATTCCCGCCGACCTCAAGCCCGCCGACGGCCGTTTTGGCTGTGGGCCTTCGAAGGTGCGCCCGGAGGCGCTCGCCCGCCTCGCCGAGCGGGCCGAGCTGATGGGGACCTCGCACCGCCAGGCCCCGGTGCGGGACCTGGTCCAGGGCATCCGCGAGGGCCTGGGGGAGCTGTTCTCGCTGCCCGCGGGCTACGAGGTCGCGCTCGGCAACGGCGGCACCACGGCCTTCTGGGAGTCCGCCTGCGCCTGGCTGGTGCGTGAGCGCGCCCTGCACCTGACCTACGGCGAGTTCTCCTCGAAGTTCGCCAAGGCGACCGCCGCGGCGCCGTTCCTCGCCGACCCGATCGTGGTCGAGGCCGAGCCGGGAGACGCGCCCGCGCCGACCGCCGACCCGGCCGCCGACGTGATCGGCTGGGCCCACAACGAGACCTCGACCGGGGTGATGGTCGACGTCGTCCGCCCGGACGGCGCCGGCGACTCGCTGGTCCTCGTCGACGCCACCTCGGGGGCCGGCGGCCTGCCGGTCGACGTCGGCCAAGCCGATGCCTACTACTTCGCGCCGCAGAAGGCGTTCGGCGCCGACGGCGGCCTCTGGCTGGCCCTGCTCAGCCCCGCCGCGATCGCCCGCATCGAGGAGCTCGACGGCGCCGGCGACCGCTGGCAGCCCGAGTTCCTCTCGCTGGCCACGGCGCTCGACAACTCGCGCAAGCAGCAGACCTACAACACGCCGGCCCTGGCGAGCCTGATCCTGCTCGGGGACTCGATCGACTGGATGCTCGCCGAAGGCGGCCTCGACTGGTGTGTGCGTCGTACGACTGACTCATCGAGTCGTCTATACGGCTGGGCGGAGCAGAGCGAGTTCGCGAGCCCGTTCGTGGCCGATCCCGAGAAACGCTCGCTCCTCGTCGGCACTATCGATTTTTCTGATTCGGTCGATGCCGCGGCGATCGCCGCGGCGCTGCGCGCCAACGGGATCGTCGACACCGAGCCCTACCGCAAGCTCGGCCGCAACCAGCTGCGGATCGGGATGTTCCCGGCGGTGGAGCCGGACGACGTCGCGGCGCTGACCGCCTGCATCGACTGGGTGATCGAGAACGTCGACGGGGTGGCGTCGTGAAGGTCCTGGTCAAGGAGAAGATCGCCGACACCGGCGTCGACCTGCTGCGCGAGCGCTTCGACGTCGAGCTCGGCCTCGAGATGTCCGACGAGGAGCTGGTCGAGCGGATCGGCGAGTTCGACGCGATCCTGATCCGCAGCGCGACCAAGCTGACCCCGGAGCTGATCGACCGCGCCGACAACCTGAAGGTGATCGGCCGCGCCGGCACCGGCGTCGACAACGTCGACATCCCGGCCGCGACCCGGCGCGGGATCATCGTCGCCAACGCGCCCGAGTCGAACTCGGTGGCGGCCGCCGAGCACACCCTGGCGCTGGCCCTGGCGCTGTTCCGCAACGTCCCGCAGGCGCACGAATCGCTTGTCGCCGGACGCTGGGACCGGGCCAGGTTCAAGGGCGCCGAGCTCTACGGCAAGACGCTCGGCGTGGTCGGCTTCGGCCGGATCGGCCAGCTGGTCGCCAAACGCGCCCAGAGCTTCGAGATGGAGGTCGTCGCCTTCGACAAGTTCGTCTCCGCCGAGCGCTTCCGCGAGCTCGGAGTCGAGGGCGTCGAGAGCGTCGAGGAGCTGCTCGCCAAGTCCGACCTCGTCACCCTGCACGTGCCGAAGACGCCGGAGACGATCGGGCTGATCAACGCCGAGGCGATCGGGGCGATGAAAGACGGCGCCCGGATCGTCAACTGCGCCCGCGGCGAGCTGGTCGACCTCGACGACCTCACGGCCGGCCTCGAGTCGGGCAAGTTGGCCGGCGCGGCGCTCGACGTCTTCCCCTCGGAGCCGTTCACCGAGCACCCGATCTTCGCCCGCCCCGACGTCGTCGTCACCCCGCACCTCGGCGCCTCGACCGCCGAGGCCCAGGACCGCGCCGGCGTCGTCACCGCCGAGCAGGTCTCGGCGGCGCTCAGCGGCGGCGTCGTCACCAACGCGGTCAACATCGCCGCGGTCCGCCCGGAGGCGATGGAGGCGCTGGCGCCGTTCGTGCCGCTCTGCGAAAAGCTGGGGCGGCTTGCGCAGGGACTGGGGGAGGGCTCGGTCGACCGGGTCACCGCCGAGTTCCGCGGCCGCATCGCCTCCCACGACACCCGCCTGCTCGGGATCGCGGTCCTGGTCGGCATCCTCTCCGGCAACACCGAGGAGCAGGTCAACCTGGTCAACGCGCCGCAGATGGCCGAGGAACGCGGCATCGAGCTGGTCGAGACCAAGGACTCGAGCACCGACGACTTCACCGAGCTGGTCACCGTCCGCGTCCACACCAGCGCCGGCGAGGTCGAGGTCGCCGGGACCAGCGTCGGCCCCCGCAACGTGCCCTACCTGGTCTCCGCCTGGGGCGAGAGCTTCTACCTGCCCTTCGCCGAGCACATCACCGTCTTCCGCTACGCCGACCAGCCGGGAATGATCGGCCGGGTCGGGACGATGTTCGGCGAGGAGGGGGTCAACATCGTCTCCGCCGCCGTCGGCGCGGAGGCCGAGGGTGGAGAGAGCGCCGTGATGGCGCTGACCACCGACGCCCCCGTGCGCGCAGAGGCAATCGAGAAGATCCTCGGCGTCGACGGATTTTCTGTCGGCCGCTCCGTGGATCTCTAAGTAGCGCTTGACCTGACCGACTAGGCTCGTCTTTCGTGCGGGCGGTGGTGCTGACCAAGACCGGGGGGCCGGAGGTCCTGCAGGTGCGGGAGCTGCCCGACCCTGCGGTGGGGCCGGGGCAGGTGCGGATCGCCGTGCGCGCCGCCGGGATCAACTTCGCCGACACCCTGGCCCGGGTCGGCCTCTACCCCGACGCCCCGAAGACGCCGTGCGTGCTCGGCTACGAGGTCGCCGGCGAGATCGAGAGCCTCGGCGAGGGGGTTGCCAATTTCGCGGTCGGCGACCGGGTCTTCGCCGGCACCCGCTTCAACGGCCAGGCCGAGCTGGTCAGCGTCGACGCCGCTCAGGCGCTGCCGCTGCCCGATCACCTCAGCTTCGAGCAGGGCGCCGCCTTCCCGGTCAACTACGGGACCGCCTACGCCGCGCTGATCCTGATGGGGGGCATGCGCGCGGGCGACCGTGTGCTGATCCACGCCGCCGGCGGCGGCGTCGGCATCTCCGCCACGCAGCTGGCCCGCAACGCCGGCGCCGAGATCTACGGGACCGCCTCCCCGGGCAAGCACGAGGCGATCCGCGCCCAGGGGGTGACCCACGCAATCGACTACCGCGGCCAGGACTTCGAGGACGAGGTGATGCGGATCACCGGCGGCGAGGGCGTCGACCTGATCATGGACGCGCTTGGCCCGACCTCGTTCCGCAAGGATTACCGGCTGCTCCGCCCGGGCGGGCGGCTGGTCATGTACGGGCTCTCCGAGAACACGGACAACGGCGTCCGCAACCTGCCGGCGACCCTGAAGAGCCTGGCGAAGATGCCGCTGGCGACGATGCCGTGGTGGAAGAGCCTGATGATGATGAACGAGAACAAAGGCGTCTTCGGGCTCAACATGCTGTCCTGGTGGGACCGCGAGGGCAACCTCGACCGGGTCACCGAGCCGCTGGTCGCCGACCTCGAGTCCGGGCGGATCGAGCCGGTGGTCGCGGAGGCCTTCCCCTTCGATCGCGCCGGCGAGGCGCACCGGTTCATCGCCGAGCGCCGCAACGTCGGCAAGGTCGTGTTGTTGCCGTAACAGGGTCCGGGTCCTCCGGGCCGAATCTGACTCGTCATGAAGAAGGCCCTGCTGATCGCGCTCACCGTCCTGGCGGCTGGTCTCGCCACGGCTGCCCCTGCCGCCACCGCGGAGCGGCCGGTCAACCTGCTGCTCACCGGCGGCAACGAACAGGACATGATCACCGTCAAGCTGAGCCTCGACGGGACCAGCTACCTGATCTCCTCACCGGCGCCGCTGGAAGCACCGAGCGGGATCTGCGCCCACAAGGACGAAGCGGCGACCGCGCTGGTCTGCGAAGCCCCGTCGATCGCCAGCTTCGAAGTGAACGCCGGCGGTGGCGACGACTACATCATCTTCTCGCCGAAGATCCCGGTCGCGGTCACCCTGCGCGGAGGCCCGGGCGAGGACCACCTCTACGGCGGCACCGCGGCCGACAAGCTCGTCGGCGGACCCGGCGACGACTCCCTGCACGGGCGCGGCGGCGGCGACTGGGTGTTCGGCGGCCCGGGCAGCGACGTGATCTACGGCGGCGCCGGCGACGACCGCCTGCTCGGCGGCCCCGGGGCCAACGAAATCTACGGCGGCAGCGGCAAGAACCAGATCCTCTCGGGGACCTGAGCTCAGGACGCCTGGGTGGCCGGGCGGCGCCGCCCGATCAGCCGCCCGCCGACGAAGAAGACGGCGATCAGCAGCCCGACCAGCGAGAGCGCGGCATCGAGCCGGAAGGCGGCCGAGATCCCGTCGACGATGGGCGGGATCTGGGTCGAGAAGACCGTCGTCGTCAGGCCCAGCCCGATCGAGCCGCCGGCGATCTGGAACATGTAGACGATGCCGCCGGCGAGGGCGGTCTGGGAGTCGTCGACCGAGGTCACCCCGGCGGTCGTCGCGGTCGGGTAGAAGCTGCCGACGCCGAGGCCGAGCACGACCATCCCGATCAGCAGCGACCCGTAGCCCGACCCCGCGTCGACCAGCGAGAAGAGGAACGGCGCCAGGGTGATGCAGAAGGCGCCGAAGACCACCAGCTTCTTCGCCCCGAGGCGGTCGTAGAGCGGGCCGGCGATGAAGGAGACGAGGGCGAAGGTGCCGAGGAAGGGCAGCAGCCCGACGCCCGCCTCCAGCGGCGAGTAGCCGAGCTGCTTCTCCATGAACTGCGGCAGGTAGAGCAGCGCCGCGAAGAAGGTCGCCGACATGAAGAGGATCGCGAAGCAGGAGGCGCGGAAGCTCTCGTTGCGCATCACCTCCGGAGGCACCAGCGCGTGGCGGTCGGCGCGGCGCTCGATCGGCACGAAGGCGACGACGCCGATTACCGCCACCGCCAGCAGCGCGACGACTTTCGGATCGCCCCAGCCCCAGTCGTCGACCTGGTCGAGGGCGACCAGCAGCGAGACCAGGCCGAGCGAGATCGCCGCGATCCCCGGGTAGTCGATCTTGCGGTCGTCGCTCTCGGGCTCCTTGACGTGAACCAGGAAGTAGGTGACGAGCACGGCGAAGATGGCGATCGGCACGTTGAGGAAGAAGATCCAGCGCCAGCTCAGCAGGTCGGTGAGGACGCCGCCGATCAGCGGCCCGACGGCGTTGCCGAGCCCGGCCGCGCCGAGGATGATCCCGCCGGCCAGGCCGGCCTTCTCTTCGGGCAGGATCGCGAAGGTCATGCCGAGGATCGCCGGCCACATCAGCGCCCCGCCGATCCCCATCAGGGTGCGGCAGGCGATCAGCCAGGCCTCGCTCTGGGCGGCGCCGCCGAGCAGCGACATCGCGGCGAAGATCGCGGTCCCGAGGAAGAAGGCGTTGCGGCGGCCGAACATGTCGGCGAGCCGGCCGCCGGTCACGATCATCACCCCGAAGGTCAGCGCGTAGGCGTTGACCACCCACTGGATCGTGCTGACGTTGGTGTCGAAGTCCTTCTCCATCGTCGGCAGGGCGACGTTGATCGCCGAGAAGTCGTTGGCGATCACCACCACCGCGATCCCCATCGCGAACAGCGCCAGCCAGTTGATCTTCTGCGGGGACGCCTCCATCCGGGCGCAGGCTATGTCAAGCCCCGAACGGAATCACGCACGTGCGCTACCCTCATGGACGAATGGCTTTCCAGCCCGCCAACCTCGCGCTTCTCCTTCTCCTCCCCCCTCGGGGGGAATAGCGCTGGGCGGCGCGATAGCCGCGAGAGACATAAAGGCCATTCGATTCACTTAGAGAAGGAGACGGTCCAATGGGACCCCAAGCAGACTCAAACGACGCCAACCGCGTTCACATCTTCGACACCACGCTGCGGGACGGCGAGCAGTCGCCCGGCATCTCGCTGAACACCGCCGAGAAGGTCGAGATCGCCCAGCAGCTGTCCCGCCTGGGGGTCGACGTGATCGAGGCCGGCTTCCCGATCACCTCGCCCGGCGACTTCGAGGCGGTCCAGGAGATCGCCCGCCGGGTCGAGGGCCCGACGATCGCCGGCCTGGCGCGCACCCACAAAGCCGACATCGACGCGGCCTGGGGGGCGGTGAAGGAGGCGGCGCGCCCGCGCATCCACACCTTCATCTCGACCTCCGACATCCACATCGAGCACCAGCTGAAGACCGATCGCGAGGACGTCAAGGGCCAGGCCCGCGCCGCCGTCGCGATGGCCCGCGCCTTCTGCGAGGACGTCGAGTTCTCGCCGATGGACGCGACCCGGGCCGACGTCGAGTTCACCGCCGAAGTGGTGGCGATCGCCGTCGAGGAGGGCGCCACCGTCATCAACGTCCCCGACACGGTCGGCTACACGACCCCCGAGGAGTACGCGGCCTACCTGGCCAAGCTGTACGAGCTGGTGCCGGGGCTGAGCGGGGTCGAGCTGTCGGTCCACTGCCACGACGACCTGGGGCTGGCCGTCGCCAACTCCTACGCCGGCGTCCTGGCCGGGGCGCGGCAGGTCGAGTGCGCCGTCAACGGGATCGGCGAGCGGGCGGGCAACTGCTCGCTGGAGGAGATCGCGATGCTGGTCCACGTCCGCGAGGACGCGCACGGGCTGAGCACCGGGATCAACACCAGGGAGATCGCCCGCACCAGCCGCCTGGTCTCGCGCCTGACCGGCTATGCGGTGCAGCCGAACAAGGCCGTGGTCGGGCGCAACGCCTTCGCGCACGAGTCCGGGATCCACCAGGACGGCGTGCTGAAGGAGCGCAGCACCTACGAGATCATGGACGCGACCGAAGTCGGCCTGGAGTCGAACTCGATCGTGCTGGGCAAGCACTCCGGCCGCCACGCGCTGAAAGACGCCCTGGAACAGCTGGGATTCAAGGTCGAGGGCAACACCCTGAACGCGGCCTTCAAGGCGTTCAAGGAGGTCGCCGACCGCAAGAAGCAGGTGACCGCGCTGGACCTCGAGGCGATCGTCTCCGACGAGATCCGCGACCGCTCCGACGCCCACGAGCTGACTTCGTTCGAGGTCGAGGCCGGAACCGGCCGCGAGCCGCGCGCCAAAGTGGCCGTGACCCTGCCGTCCGGCGAGGTCGCGGTCGGCGAGTCGGGCGGCGACGGGCCGGTCGACGCCGTCTTCCGCGCGATCCAGCAGGCGACCAAGACCGAAAGCGAGCTGCGCCAGTACACCGTCGACGCGGTGACCGGGGGAGAGGACGCCCTGGGAGGGGTGACCGTGATGCTGCGCACCGACGGCAAGCTGGCCAGCGGCCAGGGGGTCTCCACCGACATCATCGAGGCCTCCGCCCGCGCCTACCTGCGGGCCCTCTCCAACTCCCTGGAAGGGGCGGCCACCCGCGAGGCCGAGGCCCTGACCGCCGACGCCGTAGTCGAACGTACCCCCGGCCCCTAAGCCGCTCCCAGCCTCCAGCGGGGGAGACAATTCCGTGAGTCCGCACTTGTGTCCGGTATGCGGACACCAGAGCGGACTCACGATTCGGACGCCGCGATCGCGCGGCTCGCAGGGGCCCAGCACGGGGTGGCGGGGAGGGACCAGCGCTGAGGGCTCGGGCTTGAGCCTGGGACGATTGGGCGTCGACTGCGAGCGGGGCGGCTGCATCAGATCCATCGCGGTGTCTACGCGGTCGGCCACAGGGTGCTGTCGATCCGTGGTCACTGGATGGCCGCCGTCCTCGCCTGCGGTCCCGGCGCGGTTCTCAGCCACTGGTCTGCGGCGGCTCTCTGGGGCTTCCGTAGTCACAGGGGCGGCCTGATCCACGTCACCTCACCCCGCAAGTCCAAGCCCCACGGGCCGATCCGCCGCCACCGCGCCCTCCTGCGCCCGGACGAAGTGACGACCCACGACGGCATCCCGGTCACCACCGTCCCGCGCACCAACCTCGATCTCGCCGCGGTCTCCGACGCCCACACGGTCGAGAGCTGCCTGCGCCAATGCGAATACCTGCGGCTCTACGACTCCCTCTCCCTCTGGGATTTGGTGGAGAGACACCCCGGCCATCGCGGCAACCGTGCCGCCCGCACGGCGCTGGCCAAACTGGGGGAGACGCCCGGCGAGGTCGAAGAAGGTCTCGAGGAACGCTTTCTGGCCTTCCTCGACGCCCACGGACTGCCCCGACCCGAGCTCAACGCCTGGCTCGAAGCCCAGGGCCACCGCTACAAGGTCGACTGCCTCTGGCGCGCCCAGCGACTGATCGCCGAGCTCGACTCCTGGCAAGCCCATGGCACCCGCTCGGCCTTCCAGTCCGACAAGTCGCGCGACCGCCGTTTGCTCCGAGCTGGCTACGCCACGACCCGGATCGCGAAATTTCACCTCGACCAGGAACCCGAGGCCCTTGCCGCCGACCTCCGGCGCCTCCTCCAAACCGGGCCACCACGCAACCTCACCTGATCTGGGGGTTGTGTGGTGGCCCGGAGCGCGGGGTCAACACCGTACAACTGTCCGTGATACCGTACAGACCATGCCCCAAGCCGTCGCCGAGCCAACCACCACCGACCCCGCCGTCGGCCCCCGCGTCCGCGCCCTGCGCGACGCGATGGGCCTCTCGCTGCGCGATCTCGCCGAGCGCTCGGGCGTCGGCGCCCAGACCCTCTCGCAGGTCGAGCGCGGCGAGACCAGCCCGACCCTGGCCTCGGCCGCGAAGATCGCCGCGGGCCTCGAGCTCACCCTCTCGCAGCTGCTGCGCCTCGACGAGGGCCAGCACGTCGCCGTCAGCCGGGCCTCCGGCCGCCGCCGTTACGAGCGCGGGGGGCACCGCTTCGAAGAGCTGACGCCGCCGCTGCCCGGCCAGCGCGCCGACGTCTCCCTGCACGTCCTCGAGCCCGGCGCCACGACCGGCGGCCGCACCGACCCGCCGATGCACGAGCCGGGCAGCCGCGAGACCGCAGTCGTCACCGCCGGCGCCCTGGCGCTGGTCGTCGACGGCACGCGCTACGACCTGCAGGAGGGCGACAGCGTCACCTTCGACGCCGACTTGCCCCATCATTTCGAGAACGATGGCGAGGACCCCACCGAGTTCTTCGCCGTCATCGCTGCCGGTTTGAGAAGGGGCTAAGCCGCCCCCGGACGCGGAAGCGAGAGAGGAAGACTGCCGGTAATCATGAGTCCGAACGAGCGAGAGCAGAGGAGGCGGCGTTGATGAGGAACATGTTCGAAAAGATCTGGGACGCCCACGAGGTATCCGAGGGGTTGATCTACATCGACCTGCACCTGGTCCACGAGGTCACCTCGCCGCAGGCCTTCGACGGCCTGCGCCTGGCCGGCCGCCCGGTCCGTCGCCCCGACAAGACCCTGGCCACGGCCGACCACAACACGCCGACCGACGGCACCATGGCCGCCCGGCTGATCGCCGACCAGCTCTCCCGCGTCCAGGTCGAAACCCTGGAGCGAAACGCCGAGGAGTTCGGGATCCCGATCT
Organism: Solirubrobacterales bacterium; assembly: GCA_033856455.1. Classification (GTDB taxonomy): domain Bacteria; phylum Actinomycetota; class Thermoleophilia; order Solirubrobacterales; family 70-9; genus VAYN01. Next base: position 14,236 of record JAWVEZ010000125.1, read on the forward strand.
ACTCGCTGGGCTCCGACCGCCAGGGCATCGTCCACGTGATCGGCCCGGAGCTGGGCGTCACCCAACCGGGGATGACGATCGTCTGCGGCGACAGCCACACCTCCACCCACGGCGCCTTCGGGTCGCTGGCCTTCGGCATCGGCACCTCCGAGGTCGAGCACGTCCTCGCGACCCAGTGCATGGTGCAGAAAAAGCCGCGCACGATGCGGATCACCTACGCCGGCGAGCTGAGCTCCGGCGTCACCCCCAAGGACCTGATCTTGGCGACGATC
>JAWVEZ010000126.1:0-9374 GCA_033856455.1 Solirubrobacterales bacterium
GGGATTGGTGAGCCATCGGGTCGGGTGGCGCCCCATCGATCGACCAGGGAGCGGATTCGATCGACGTTGTCGGGGTCGGGATCAAACACGGCGTCGATGTCTCGCGTCGCTCGCACAACTCCGTGGCGAATCAGGGCGATGCCTCCAATCAGCACATAGCGGACGCCCGCGCTATTGAGGTCGTCGAGGATTCGGCCGAAGCCGGTCAACGCGCGGAGACGAGCTCGGCGGCCTGGAGGCTCAGCGCGATCCCCTCCGCCAGCAGCTCATCAGGATCACGAGATGCGTCTTTGATGAGGCGGTATCGACGCCATTCCTCACCTGCCCGGGCATCGTCGCCCCGGGCCTCCGCCTCGCGGGCACGGGCGCCAGTTTCCGTTAGTCGATCTGCTGAAGGCACTTTTGACATTCAGAGAAAGGATAGCCCTGAACCTCCGCTCAGCGGTCGAACGGCATCGTCCGCATCGGCTGGCTCGCCTTGCCCTCGGCGTGCTCGATCGCCTCGGCGTAGACGCCGTGGCGGGTGTTGCGCGGGACCGGGATCATCAGGCCGTAGGCCTCGTACATCGCTTCGCCGAGCGCGTGCTTGAAGGTCGAGCCGTGCCAGGCGCGGGCCTCGTCGGTGCGGCCGACGTGCAGGTGGGTGAGCTCGTGGACCAGGGTCTCGAGCACGTCGCCGACCCGGATCTCGGGGTAGGCGGTGACCGAGAGCCGGAACTCGCGCGGGACCGCGAAACCGAGCCGGTTCGGCTTGCGGCTGGCCCGGCGGATGCGCAGGTCGGGCCGGCGCTTGGCGAGCGGGCCGTCGGAGAAGATCGGCAGGCGGCGCAGCCGTTCCATCTCACGGTCGAGCGGAACCCCGGCGACGACGTAGTAGCTGCTGACCCCCACGCGGCAAGAGCCTAGGCTCTAGGTTTCGCCAATGCTGGCCGCCTTCGGTTGGGGCTGTCTCGCCGCCTCCTCGCTGGTGCTCGGAGCGCTGCTCGCCTTCGCCCGGCCCTGGAGCTGCCTGCAGGTCGGCGGCGTGCTCGCCTTCGGCGCCGGGGCATTGATCAGCGCGGTCAGCTTCGAGCTCTGGGAGGAGGGCTCGCAGATCGGCGGCCTCGGCTGGACCGGGCTGGGCCTGGCGGTCGGGGCGCTCACTTATTTCGGCTGTGACTCGGTCCTGCAGCGGCGCCGGCGCGGCAGCTCGGAATCGAGCACCGGCACGGACCTGGCGCTGGGCGCCTTCCTCGACGGGATCCCCGAGCAGCTGGTGCTGGGGATCGGGCTCGCTCGGGGAGACGGGGTCAGCGTCGCGCTGTTGGTCGCGATCTTCGCCTCCAACCTGCCCGAGGCGATCGGCTCGGCGCGTGCCATGGCCGACGCCGGCCGCGCGCGGCATTCGGTGCTGTGGCTGTGGATCGCCGTCGCCGTCGCCTGCGCGCTCTCGACCGCGCTCGGCTTCGGCATCGCCGACGCAACCTCCGGCGGCCTCCAGGGAGCGATCAACGGCTTCGCCGCGGGAGCGCTGCTGGTGATGCTGATCGACTCGATGATCCCGGCCGCGAGCGACAAAGCGGGGCGACCGGCCGGCCTGCTCACCGCGCTCGGCTTTGCGGTCGCGGCGCTGCTCTCATCGCTCTCCTGAATGGTGGCCCGGGCCTCCATCAAAAAGAAATCCTTAGTTAATGAACATCGTTCGGCCAATAGCTACGATCCGCCGCTCGATGAACGGCGAGCTCCCCTACGACGAGACCCGCGACCCCCGCTGGGAGGCCGCGGTCGACGAAATGACCTGGGTCCAGACCAGCGACGAGACCGTCTGCAAGCAGGGGCCCTGCCCGCGCTGCGGCCACGAGATCACCTTCGTCGACGAGGTGCGCCCGCCGAGCGACGACCGCGCCGAGGGCGAGCAGAGAATGTTCGAGGAATGCAACTGCGGGGTCGTCCACCCCGATACGCCCGAAGGCCGGATCGGCTGCGGCGCGAACGGCCTGATCCAGCGCGCGCGGCCCTCCTAGCTAGGACCCCTGACAGCGCGGGCACCAGTAGGTGGTGCGGTTGGCGTCGCCCTGGCCGCGGGAGGCGAGCGGGCCGCCGCAGACCGGGCAGGGGCCGCGGCGCCGGTAGACGGAGAAGGACTTGCGGCCGCTCTCCACCGCGTCCTGCATCTGCTCCTGGGCGGCGAGCAGGACCGCGCGCAGCTCCCCGTCGGAGAGGTCGCCGAGCGAACGCCAGGGGTCGACGCGGGCGGCGAAGCAGGCCTCGCTCTTGAAGATGTTGCCGACGCCGGCGAGCAGGCGCTGGTCGAGCAGCGCGTCGCCGACCGACCGCACCGGGCTGGTCCGCATCGCCGCGACCACCGCGTCGAGGTCGAAGTCGGGGCCGAGGACGTCGGGGCCGAGGCTGGAGAGCTGGGGGTCGCGACGCACCCGCTCGGCGGTCAGCAGGCGCAGGGTCGGGCCACCGAACTGGACCGCCTCCTGCTCCGCTCCCGAGAGCACCGCCCAGGCGGCGGAGCGCGGCCGGCGCCAGGCGGCGTTCGGCGGGTAGAGGTGCCAGCCGCCGCTCATCCCCAGGTGGCTGTGCAGGACCAGCGGGCCGAAGTGCAGGAGCAGATGCTTGCCGCGCGCCTCGGCGCTCTCCAGGCAGAGCCCGTCGAGCCGCTCCACACCGGCCGCCCTGCCGCGCGGGCTGGGAGCGCTGACCGCCACCCGCTCGCCGGCCAGGTGGGATTCGATGCGCCGCGCGAGCCGCAGGATCGTGTCGCCCTCTGCCACCCTGTAGATGATGAAGATGGATTCGATTGGACGGGCGGTCGCGTTGCAGCTCGCCGCGGGGCGGCTGGCGGTCGGGGCCGGCACCTCGTTCGCGACCGGCCGGTCGCTGCGGGCGCTCGGCTTCGAGGAGACCGGCGCCGCCGGCACCGCCCTGGCCAGGGTGCTCGGCGCCCGCGACCTGGCGCTCGGCTCACTTGCGGTCGCGGCCCGCGACGACCGCGCGGCCCTGCGCTCCGCGACCCTCGCCGCCGCGGCCCTCGACGCCGCTGACGCGGCCGCCTTCCTGGTCGCCATGCGCGACCCCGCCACCCGGCGGGCCGGGATCAGGGGCGTGCTGTTCGCCGGCGGCGCCGCTGCCGCCGGCTTCTGGACCGCGCGCCGGCTCTAGACGCCGTTGAGGGCGACGCCGTTGCCGGAGCCCTCGTTGTACTCGTGCGATTCGATCACGCGATCGATCAGCCCGTAGGAGACCGCGTCCTGGGGCAGGAAGAATTTGTCCCGTTCCATGTCGTCCTTGATCTGCTCCTTGGACTGCCCCGTGTGGGTGACGTAGATGTCGTCGAGGCGATCGCGCAGCGAGAGGATCTCTTTGGCGTGGATCTCGATGTCCGAGGACTGGCCTTCGAAGCCGCCGCTCGGCTGGTGGATCAGGATGCGGCTGTTGGGCAGCGCCATCCGTTTGCCCTTGGCGCCGCCGGTGAGGATCAGCGAGCCGGCCGACATCGCGATCCCGTAACAGATCGTCTGCACGTCGGGCTTGATGAACTGCATCGTGTCGTAGATCGCCAGCCCCGCGTAGGCGTTGCCGCCCGGCGAGTTGATGTAGAGGCTGACGTCCTTGTCGGGATCGTCGGACTCCAGGTGCAGCAGCTGGGCGATGATCAGGTTGGCGAGGTCATCGGTGACCTGCTCGCCCAGGAAGACGATCCGCTGGGCCAGCAGGCGGCTGTAGATGTCGAAGGAGCGCTCGCCGCGAGCGGTCTGCTCGACGACCATCGGTACCAGTGGCAATTGGGCCTCCCTATCTCGGCGCTAGTTCAAGCTTGCAGGGACGAGCCTACCCAGGCGGCACGCTCGGCCGCGGGCGGCCCCATCGTCAGGAGCCCTCGGCGTTGAACTTGTAGCCGACCCCGCGCACGGTCAGCACCAGCTCGGGGCGCTGGGGGTCGCGCTCTACCTTCTGGCGCAGGTTGGAGATGTGGACGTCGCAGGCGCGCTCATCGCCGTCGAACTCGGTCTGCCAGAGCTCCTCCATGATCTGGGCGCGGGCGAAGACCTCGCCGGGGCGGCCGACCAGGAGGCGCAGCAGCTGGAACTCCGAGCGGGTCAGGTTGACCGGCAGGCCGCGCACCGTGGCGACGTGGCGGACCAGGTCGATCGAGACCGGGCCGGCCTCGATCTTCACCGCCTGGGCGAGCGGCGAGCGGTCGAGTTCGCGGCGGCGCAGCTGGGCGCGCACCCGCCCGAGCAGCTCGCGGACCGAGAACGGCTTGGTCACGTAGTCGTCGGCACCAACCTCGAGGCCGACCACCTTGTCGACCTCGGCGTCCTTGGCGGTGAGGACGATGATCGGCACGGCGCTGCGCGAGCGCACGTCGCGGCAGATGTCGAGGCCGCTCGGCCCCGGCATCATGATGTCGAGGATCAACAGGTCGTAGGGGATGCCGTTGCCGAGCAGCTCGCTCGCCTCGTCCCCGTCGGCCGCGGCGGTCACCTCGAAGCCCTCTTGGGTCAGCGCGTAGCCGACCGAGTCGCGGACCGACGGCTCGTCGTCGGCGATCAGGATCCTTCCCGTGCTCATCTGGCTATCTGCTCCTGGCTATTGGTGTGCGTTTTGCTCATGCCACCGGGGTGGGGCTCGGCTGGGCTACGGGCAGTCGCACCCAGAAGGTGCTGCCCTCGCCGAGCACCGAATCGGCACCGATCTGGCCGCCCATCACATCGACCATCCGCCGGGCGATCGCCAAGCCGAGGCCGAAGCCCTCCTGCTTGCGCGACTCGCTGCGACGGTAGAAGCGCTCGAAGACGCGCTCGATCTCGGCTGCCGGAATACCCGTCCCGGTGTCGATCACCTCCAAGACCACCTCTCCCACGCCGTCATGCCGGCCGCGAACGGTAACGGTGCCGGGCGGGGGCGTGTTCTTGAAGGCGTTGGTGACCAGGCCGATCATCACCTGGCGCAGCAGGGTCGGGTCGCCGGTCGCCGCGAGGTCGCTCTCGCATTCGACTTCCAGCGCCACGTGCGGGGCCGGCTCGATCGCCGCGACGACGTCGCGGATCGCCGCCGGCACGTCGACCACCTCGCTCTCGGCGGCGCCGCGCGACTCGACCCGGGCCAGGGTCAGCAGCGACTGGGTCAGCCGGTTCATCCGCTCGGCGTCGTCGGCGAGGCGGGAGAGGAAGTGGTCGCGGTCGACCGGGTCGTTCTTGGCGCCGCCCTGCAGGACCTCGATCGCGCCGGAGATCCCGGCCAGCGGGTTGCGCAGCTCGTGGGCGGCGTTGGAGACGAAGTCGGCTTCGGCGAGCTCGCGGCGGAGCTCGTCGGTGCGGTCGCGGAGGACGGCGAGGACGGCGCGCTCGTCGGGCAGCGAGCGGGCGGTCATCGCGTAGGCGTGATCGCCGATCCGCAACGCCGGGTGGGCCGCGAAGCCGACCTCCGAGGCGCGGTGCAGCTGCGGCAGGACGACGTCGGGCGGTCGCCCGGCGGAGTCGAGCAGCCGCGAGGCGGCTTTGTTGGAGAAGCGGACCGGCCCTTCGAAGTCGACGACCATGACGACGTCGGTCAGACCGTCGAAGATCGCCGCGAGCTTGTTGCGGTCGGCGGTCAGCACGCCGAAGCTCTCCTTCAGCGAGGCGCGCATCGAGTCCAGCGCGCGGGCGAGGTCCCCGATCTCGTCGGGGCCGGAGACGTTGAGCGGCGCGTCGAAGGAGCCGCCGGCCATCTCTTTGGCGGCGCGGGCGAGGCGGACGACCCGGTGGGAGATCGCGACCGCGATCAGGAAGCCGGCGAGGATGCCGATCATCACAGCGGCGACCAGCGCCTGCACGTTGTCGCCGAACAGGTAGACGGCGGCTGCGGTGATCAGGCTGACCGAGCCGAAGGCGCCGGTCAGCCAGAGGCGCATCCCGATTCGCGGCGCGGCGATCCGCGACGCGGCGGCGTGCGGGGCGACCTGGCGCGGACGCGCGACGGTCTCGTTCGAGCTACTCATGAAGGTTTACTAACACAATCCTTCGCTCGCCGCGAGATACGGGGTGGGAAACAAGGGCTTCGTGGGAGAATCATCACAAATGAGCACCCTCGTCTTCATTCCGGCCTGGAACGAGCAGGCTTCGATCTCAGCGGTGATCGCCGACGTCCGCAAGGAGATCCCGGCCGCCGACCTGCTCGTCGTCGACGACGGCTCGACCGACGCGACCTCGCGAACGGCGCGCGAGAACGGCGTCCTGGTCGCCACCCTGCCCTTCAACCAGGGCCTCGGGGCGGCGCTGCAGACCGGCTACCTGTACGCGCTGCGCGGCGGCTACGACTTCTGCGCGCACCTCGACGCCGACGGCCAGCACCCGGCCAAAGAGGTGGCGCGCCTGCTGGCCGAAGTCGAAGGCGACCGCGCCGACCTGGTGATCGGCTCCCGCTACAGCGACCCCAACGCCGAAGCCGGGGTCGACGACTACCAGCCGACCTTCTCGCGGCGGATCGGGACCAGCGTCTTCCGCTTCTTCCTCACCCTGGCCACCCGGCAGCGCTTCACCGACACGACCAGCGGCATGCGCGCCGCCAACCGCAAGGTGATGGGGCTGTTCAGCCAGCACTACTCGCCCGACTTCGCCGAGATCGAGTCGCTGCAGCTGGCGGTGCGCGAGGGCCTGCGCGTCCAGGAGGTGCCGGTGCAGATGCTCGAGCGGGCCGGCGGCACCTCCTTCCTCACCCCCGTCAAGTCCGCCTTCTTCATCTTCAAGGGCGTCGTCGTCCTCCTGGTCGGCCAGTTCCGCCCGAAGCGCGTGGAGGCGGAGCGATGAGCCTTCTGCTCGGGGCAGCCGCGGACGCGAACACGGTCCACCTCACCTCGCAGACCCGGATCCTCGCGGCGATCCTGGCGCTCGCCTTCATGCTGGCGATCCTCGAGCTGATCCGCCGCGACCGGCTGCAGGAGCGCTACAGCGTGATCTGGTTCGTCGCCGGCCTCGGGATGCTGGCCGGCGCCGCCTTCCCCGGCCTGCTGGAGCTGGTCGCCGACGCGATGGGCGTCCGCGACACCAACGTCGCCCTGTTCTCGATCGTCCTCTTCTTCCTGCTCGGCCTGGCGCTCAACTTCAGCGTGATCATGTCCCGCCAGGCCGCCCAGATCACCCGTTTGGCGCAGGAACGAGCCCTCGAGGGCGTTCAACGCCAAGAGGGCGAGACCAGCAATGGCAACGGCGGCGAACCCTCAGGAGAACAGCCGCTCCAGCCTGAAGAAAAGGGCCTCTAGAGCGAGCTCCTCGCTGACGTTGAGGTCGAGCGAGCGGCGGGTGTCCTGGACGAGCTCGGCTCCCCGGCGGGCGCGGCCCGGGTCGAGGTCGGCCGTCTGCGCGCGGAGGACGTCGAGCCGATCGCGGTTGAAGACGACCTCCTCCGCCCCGCTGGCCAGCGCCGCGAGGTCGCGGAGCCAGAGCGCGCAGAGCTCCAGCCCGAGGTCGAGGATCTCGGTGCGGCGGCGGCGGCCGGCCCGTTTGGACTCGTCGGAGATCTCGCGGGCGGTCCGTTTGAGGCCCGCTTTCGCTTCCTCTTCGACCGTCGCCCGGGTCTCCTCTTCGACGTCGGCGCCGGCCCCTTCGGCCTCCTCCAGGACCTGCTTCCAGGGCGACGCCGCGAGCTCGGCCGCGAGCGCCGCCGCGACGCAGCGCTCCGCCTCGGCGCGCAGCTCGCGCCCGCGCGGGGAGAGCAGCAGCCGCGCCCGCTCGAGGTCGCCCCCGGCCAGCCGCGCCGCGGCGGCCACCTCGGCCGCGCCCGCCTCGCCGCTCCCGGCCAGCTCCGCCTCCAGCACCTCCGCCGGCAGCGGCGCGAACTCGACCGCCTGGCAGCGCGAGGAGATCGTCTCCAGCAGCGCCTCCGGCTCGGAGCTGAGCAGGATCAGATGGACGAACGCGGGCGGCTCCTCGAGCGTCTTCAGCAGCGCGTTCTGGCTCTCGTCGCGCATCGCCTCCGCCGCCTCGACGACGAACACCCGCTTGGCGCCTTCGAAGGGCCGGTAGGCGGCGGCGCGGATCACCCGCTCGCGCACCTCCTCGACCAGGTGCTGGGCGCCGCGCGGCGCCAGCCAGACGAGGTCGGGGTGCGGCGAGGGATCGAGCAGGGCGCGGCGGCGGGCGTCCTCGGGGTCGGACGCGCCGGTGGCGAGGATCTCGGCGGCGAGGGCCCGGGCCGCCGCCCGCTTGCCCGCCCCGCGCGGCCCGCGGAACAGGTAGGCGTGCGAGGGGCCCGACTCGAGCGCCGCGGTCAGCGCGACCCGGGCGCGAGCCTGGTGCTCGGTCGCCTCAAGCAGGGCGGTTGGCATCGACGGCCTCGATCACGCGCTGATGAACCTCCTCGACGCTGCCTTCGGCGTCGATCACGACGAACCGGTCGGAGGCGATCCGCGCGATCTCTTCATAGGCGACGGCGACCGCCTGCTGCAGCTCCAGGCCCTCGGCCTCGAAGCGATCCTCGCCGTCGGCGCGGACCAGGCTGAGCTCGGGGTCGATCTTCAGCAGCAGGGTGAGGTCGGGCCAGAGGCCCTCGGTGGCCTGGTCGCAGAGCGAGATCACCTCGCCGACCCCGAGGCCGCGGGCCGAGCCCTGGTAGGCGACGCTGGAGTCCGAGAAGCGGTCGGCGACGACGTCGAGCCCGCCCTCCAGGGCGGGGATGATCACCCGCTCGGTGAGGTCGGCGCGGGCGGCGAGGAAGAGCAGCAGCTCGGCCAGCGGCTCCAGTGGCACCGCCCCGTCGGCCAGCAGCTCGCGGATCCGCTCGGCGGCGTCGGTCCCGCCGGGCTCGCGGATCGCGATCGTCTCCGGGCCGAGCGCCTCGGCCAGCAGCCGCGCCTGGGTGCTCTTGCCCGAGCCGTCCACTCCCTCGAGGGAGATGAACAAGGCCCGGCCTCAGCTTTTCGCGGCGGCTTTGGCGCGTTTGCGCCCGCGCGTCGCGGTGTCCGCTTTCGAAGCTTTGACTTTCGCTTTTTTCGTCTTCGCGGGGGCGGCGTCCTCGTCGCCCTCGGCCGGCGGTTTCTTGGCCATCGCTTCTTTGGCTTTTTTCGCCGCTTCGCGCTCGGCCCGCCGTTTCTTCATCTCCTGCATCGACTCGCAGTCGTCGTTCAGGCAGAGGTTCCAGGGGCGGCCGCGGAAGGGCTGGACTTTCAGCCGCGGGGTCTGGTCGCAGATCGAGCAGCGCTCCTCGAGCCGGAAGACGTCGCCGCGCTGGGGCAGCGGGAAGGTCTGGTCGCAGGAGCTCGGGTCGTCGAGCACCCAGCCGCTGCAGCCGACGAAGCGTTTGCCCGATTTTTTCGCGCGGATGATCCGCAGCATGTGCGGCGAGCCGTCCTCCTTCTTGCGGCCGGCTTCTTCGCAGACCTTGCAGGGGCCGAGGATGCGGTC
>JAWVEZ010000127.1:0-4983 GCA_033856455.1 Solirubrobacterales bacterium
CGCATCGCCGCGCTGCCCGGCTGGCTCGATCACTACAACTTCAGGAGACGACACGGCTCCCTTGGTCACAGGCCGCCCGCGGCTCGGCTCGCCGAGTTGGAACAACGTGGTGAGTAGCTACAGCTAGAGCCCCGGCGGGTGGCGGACGACGAAGTCGCCGGTGGGGCGGGTGTCGACGTGCCAGCGCGGGCCGGTGCCGCGTTCGGTCCCGGAGGTGTCCCAGCGCAGGCCGGCGATCGTCGCCCAGGTGTGGGTGGAGTTGGCGTAGATCGTGATCCACTTGCCGGGGCCGGGCTCGCCGTAGCCCTCGAGCTCGCCGGAGGTGGCGGGGCGGGGGATCAGGCCGCCGCCGAAGAGGGCGAAGCTGACCGCGCCGGAGCAGTCGTAGCCGAAGGAGTAGAAGGAGCCGTGGCCGCCGCCCCAGATGTAGGGGCGGCCGACGATCAGGTTGGCGTTGTTGATCACGTCCTTGACCACCTCGGGCGCGTTCGGCGGCGGCAGGGCGATGCCGGTGAGCAGGATCGAGGTCGAGGCGGGGTCGCCTCCGGCCGGCATCCGGGCGAAGATCTTTTCCCGCTCGGCCCGGGAGGAGAGGGTGTGCTCGGTGCCGTTGGTGCCGGCCGAGGCGGGGGGCAGTTCGGAGGGGTCCTCGATGTCGGAGTAGTCGGGAACCTCGGGTTCGGCGGCCGCCTGCTTCAGCTTGTTCGCCTGCGCCTCGGCCTGGGCGGCGATCCGTTCCTGCGCGGCGAGCAGCGCCAGGTTCTCGGTGATCTGCTGCAGGGCGGCGTTGGCGCCGGCAGAGCCGATCGCGGCGATCGCGGTCTTGCCGAGCACGCCGAGCGGGTCCTGGGCGTCCGACGAGGGAGCGGTGGCGGCCGGGCTGGCCGCGGGGCCGGCGAGCAGCGCAGTGCAGGCCAAGGCCAGCGCGCAGGCGAGCGCGCCGCGACGGCTGCATGTGAAGAGGTGCGCCAAGGTCCCTACCCCCGGGAACTCTAGAGACGGCCCGGGCGGGGCTGTGTTGCGATTTTGTTTCAGCAGGCGTGGGGGCGGGCGGCGCTCTTGACGACCTCGAAGGCGCTGCCGGGGATCGCCTTCAGCTGGTTCAGGTTCTCGTCGTCCCAGCGCCGGTCGCTGCTGCCGCTGAAGTACCAGTTGGAGCCGTTGTCGGCGACGAACAGGCCGTAGCGCTTCATCGCCAGCGCGATCGCCTTGGCCGGTCCGCTGAAGCGGCCGAGCCCGTAGCCGGCCTTGAGCCGCAGGCGCAGGCCCATCGGCGGCGCGGCGGCGTTGGCGGTGTCGCCGGCACAGTGGACGGCGGGGTGGACGTAGGCATGGCGGGTGCTCTCGAAGGTGACCCGGATCGCGTGGTCGACCTGGCCGGCGGCGGCTTCGTCGTAGCGGACCAGGCCGGGGAAGATCGGCAGCCCGGCGGCGTCGGCGGAGGTCCAGCCCTCGGGGTGGCGGGCCGGCGAGCGCAGGTCCCAGGCGACCCCGGAGTCGGCGTTCCAGTGCGGCTTGGGCGTGGGAACGTAGAAGGCGCGGTAGAGCTCGTAGAGCTTGCAGCTGCCCTTGTCGACGGTCAGCACGTGGCGGTCGCCGTCGCTGCCGTTGCCGCCCTCGACCCGGGCGCCGCTGGGGACCGGGAAGGGGCCGGGGCTGCTTTCGTCGCCGTAGGCGGTGTAGTTGACGGGGAGCCTGGGCTGGCCCGGGCCGACCACCGCGAAAGGGAAGCCGTAGGGGCGCGGCGAGCCGAAGTCCGGATGCAGCTCGTCGCCGCCCTGGGAGTTGATGTAGGCGATGTAGGCGGCCGAGCGCGGGTCGCGCGGGGCCTTCGAGATGTCCTGGTTCCAGGCCGCCTGGGTGGGCAGGGACCTGGCGTTGGCCGGCAGCGACGCGGGCGGTTCGGGGAAGACCTGGCAGCCGCCGAGGGTCGGGTCGGGGCCGGCGGCCTGGGCCGTCGGCGTCAGGGCGAGGGGAAGGAGCGCCAGCGTCGCCAGCAGGGTCGCGACTCCAACGCGCATCCGACTTTGACCACACTCCAGTGGGGTCAATGTCGGATGCGTCATCCGGGCGGCTCCGGCGGTCCCTCGCGCATGGTCAGCTTGCCGATTTCGAGCTCCTCGACCTGGAGTTGTTTGACGCTGAGCTGACCGAAAGTGGCGCGCTTGACGGCCAGCCGGCCGACCGAGAGCCGGCCGATCGCGAAGGCGCCGACCGCCGCAGCGCCGACCGCCAGCGCCCCGATCGCCAGGTTGCCGCGAGCGCTGGCTCCGATCGCCGAGGCGCCGATCGCCGTCGACCCCCAGGTCTGCGAATCGAGCTGGACGGACTTGCCCTTGCCCTTCTTCCTGCACTTGGACTTGGAGTGCTTGGGCTCGTGCTTCGACTTGAGCATCGCCGCAACCGTAGCGCGGCTAGCCTGACGGATTAGTGAGCACGGACGAGCGTCCAACCCTGCTGGTCGTCCAGCACGTGCCCTGGGAGGGTCCGCACCGGATCCTCGACGCCTGTCACGACCTCCACGTCCAGACCGTCAAACCGCTGGCCGGCCATCCGCTGCCGCCGCCCGAGGAGGTTGCCGGAGCGGTGTTCCTGGGCGGGCCGATGAACGTCGACGAAGTCGTGCGCTTCCCGGGCCTGGCCGCCGAGCGTGAGTGGATCGCCGCCGCGGTCGAGCGCGGGCTGCCGCTGCTCGGCATCTGCCTCGGCGCCCAGCTGCTGGCCCGGGCGCTGGGGGCGGAGGTGCGGCCCGGCCCGCGCTGGGAGCTCGGCTTCGGCGAGGTCCGCGTCCACGACCCAGAGGACCCGCTGCTCGGCGCCCTCGCGCCCGGCCTCGAGGTCCTGCACTGGCACGGCGACGTCTTCGACCTCCCGGCCGGCGCCCACCACCTCGCCTCCTCGGCGCAGACCGAGAACCAGGCCTTCCGCGTCAACAACGCCTGGGGCGTGCTCTTCCATCCCGAGGCCGACTTCGCCCTGGTCGAGGCCTGGCTGGCGGAGCCGGAGATGATCGACGAGGCGCTGGCCGCGGTCGGCGAGGCGGAGACGGCGCGGCTGCCGGGGCGGGCGGAGGAGCTCGAGGAGGAGCTGATCGCGCGGACGACGCCGGGCTTCGAGCTCTTCGCGAGTCTGGCCGCGGCGAACGGGTAGGGAGGGGCGATGGAAGTCTGCTTGATGATCGAGGGGCAGGAGGACGTGACCTGGGAGGACTGGCTGGCGCTCGCCCGGGCCTGCGAGCAGCACGGGGTGGGGTCGATGTTTCGCTCCGACCACTACCTCTCGGTCGACGACCGCCGCGAGCGCGGCTCGCTCGACGCCTGGGGGACGATCGCCGCGCTCGGCGCCGTCACCGAGAAGCTGCGCCTCGGGACGCTGGTCTCGCCGGCGACCTTTCGGCATCCGGCGGTGCTGGCGAAGGCGGCCGTGACCGCCGACCACGTCTCCGGCGGCCGGGTCGAGGTCGGGATCGGCGCCGGCTGGTGGGAGCGCGAGCACGAGCTGTACGGGTTCGACCTGCCGCCGGTCGGGCCGCGCATGGACGCGCTCGAGGAGCAGATGCAGATCATCAGGGGCCACTGGGGCCCGGGCCCGTTCAGCTTCGACGGCGAGCACTTCAGCGCGCACGAGCTCGACGCGCGGCCGAAGCCGGTCCAGCGGCCGCTGCCGCTGATCCTCGGTGGCAAAGGCGGTCCGCGCAGTCTCCGGCTGGCCGCCCGCTACGCGGACGAGTACAACACGGTGATGGCGACGGCGGGCGAGGTCGCCGAGATCCGCAGCGGCCTAGATGCGGCTTGCGAAGCCGAGAACCGCGACCCCAAGAGCTTGCCCCTGTCGATGATGACCGGCTGGCTGGTCGGGGCGGACCAAGACGACCTCCGCTCCCGCGCCGCCCGCCTCTCAGAGTGGAAAGGCGAAGGGGGAGACGGCGACGCCTACCTGGCCAGCCTCCGTGACAGCACCATCACGGGCACCCCCGACCAAGCGATCGAGCAGCTCCACGAGCTCGAGGCCGCGGGCCTGACCCGCATCATGGGCCAGCACCTCCTCCACCGCGACCTCGACGCCATCGAGCTGATGGGCCGCCAGATAGCCCCATCCCTCCGCTAGATTGAGCCCCGCGTGGTGGCAGTAGCTCAGTTGGTAGAGCTCCGGCTTGTGGTGCCGGCGGTCGCGGGTTCGAATCCCGTCTGCCACCCTTCTGAAGTTGCTGGAAACGGGCGGGTTTGGATTGCGGGGGGCGGCTCAACCGGGACTCGAAACATGCTTCTGTTCAGGCACAAACTGCCTGGCGCGACGGGGGCGGTTCGGGGCTCCGCCCGCTGCGGTCTGTAGAAAGTTGGTGTGTTCGGGCCCGATCGGGCCTGGCATCCCTACTTCCAAAGGAGACGCATGTCGGTTATCACCAAGGATGAATTGGCAAAGCTGGTCGCTGAGCGGAGCGGACTCGAGGCAGGTCAGGCAAAGTCGGCGCTGGATGCGACGATCGCGGAGATCACCGCGCAGCTCGCCGCCGGCAACGAGGTGAAATTCACCGGCTTCGGGAAATTTTCCACCGCCGCGCGCCCGGCCCGCGAGGGTCGCAACCCGCGGACCGGGGAGTCGATGCAGATCGCCGCGAAAACGGCGGCGAAGTTCAGTCCCGGAGCGGAGCTGAAGAAGGCGGTCAACTGACCTAGGCGACCGGCGGTGCCAGACCCTGGCGGCCGAAGGGGCCGAACTCGGGGTCGAGCTCGAGGACGCGCTCGGTGACCATGGCGGCGGCGCCGATTACGCCGGCGCGGTCCTCCAGGGGGCTGCGGACGATGCGGAGGTGGCGGGTGGCGAGGGGGAGGGAGCGTTGGTAGACGACCTCGCGGATGCTGGCGAGGAGCTGCTCCTGGGCGTCGGCGACGTCGCCGCCGATCACGATCACGGAGGGGTTGTAGAAGTTCACCGCCGCCGCCAGGACCTCGCCGATCAGGCGGCCGGAGTGGCGGACCAGTT
>JAWVEZ010000128.1:0-4726 GCA_033856455.1 Solirubrobacterales bacterium
TCACGGCGAACACGATGGCCTGCGCCTTCGAGGCGCTGGGGGTCAGCGCCGGCGGCTCGGCGATGGTGCCGGCCGAAGACGACGAGAAGCAGACCGTCGCCGAGAAAATCGGCGAGCTGGTGCTGAACGTCCTCGTCGAGGACCTGCGTCCGAGCAAGATCATCACCCGCGAGTCGCTGGAAAACGCGATCGCCTGCGTCTGCGCCTCGGGCGGCTCGACCAACGGCGTCCTGCATCTGATCGCGCTCGCGCACGAGGTCGGGATCGACCTCACGATCGACGACTTCGAGCGGATCTCGAAAGCAACCCCGCTCTATGCCGACTTGAAGCCCGGAGGGCGCTTCATCGCCACCGACCTCTACGCGGCCGGCGGCGTGCCGGTGATCATCAAGCGGCTGGCCGAAAAGGGCGTGCTGCACGAAGACGAGATCACGGTCACCGGGCAGACGATCGGCGAGGTCGCCGCGGCGGCCACCGAGAAGCCCGGCCAGGAAGCGGTGCGCCCGCTCGACGATCCGGTCAAGGCCGAAGGCGGCCTGGCGATCATGTACGGGAACATCGCCCCCGACGGAGCCGTGATCAAGGTCGCCGGCACCGAGCGCCGCCGCCAGGAGGGCCCGGCCCGCGTCTTCGAGTCCGAAGAGGACTGCTTCCGAGCGGTCAAGGAACAGCAGATCAACAAAGGCGACATCATCGTGATCCGCAACGAGGGCCCGGTCGGCGGACCGGGGATGCGGGAGATGCTGCAGGTGACCGCGGCGATCGTCGGCGAGGGGCTCGGCGAGCACGTCGCGCTGCTCACCGACGGCCGCTTCTCCGGCGCCACCCGTGGCCTGATGTTCGGCCACGTAACCCCCGAGGCGGTCAAGGGCGGCCCGATCGCGGCGCTGCAGGAGGGCGACATGATCACCCTCGATATCGACGAGCGCCGCATGGACGTCGACCTCAGCGACGAGGAGATCGCCCGCCGGATCGAGAAGTACCGGGCGCCCGAGTCACCGTTCGGTCGCGGCGTGATGCAGAAGTACGCCGACACGGTCTCCACCGCCTCCACCGGCGCAGTCACCAGCTAGCTCAAGAACTCGTCCAGCAAGGAATTGAAGCGGGCCGGGCGCTCGAGCTGGGGCAGATGACCCGTGCGCTCGAAGATCTCCAGGCGCGAGTGGGGGATGCGGCGGTGGTAGCTGATCCCGGCGGCGACCGGGATCACCCGGTCCGAGAGGCCCCAGACGATCAGGGTCGGGATCTCGATCGACGGCAGGCGCTCGCGGATGTCCCGGCCGATCACGCTCTGCAGGGCGTCGCCGAAGCCGGGGCAGCGGCCCCCGGCCATCTGCTCGAGCAGCAGCTCGCGGCGCAGCCGGCCGGGATAGCGGACGAACGGCGCCATCGCCAGCTGGCGGCTGCGCGGGTGGGAGACGATCCACTGGCCGTTGTCGGCGACCCTGCCGCCGAACCTGCTCCACAGGTAGGCGGTCGCGGTCGCCCGCGCTTCCGGGTTCCAGGTGTTGAGGATCCCCGCCGCCGCGACCAGGACGAGGCGGCTGTAGCGCTCGGGCTCGTCGGTCGCCGCCTCGACCGCGATGAAGCCGCCCATCGAGTTGCCGACCAGCGTCGTCCGCTCCAGCCCGAGCGCTTCGCAGAAGTCGTGGATCATCTGGCAGTAGCTCGGCATCCCGATCTCCCATTCGGGCATCGGGCTGGTCCCGAACCCGGGCAGGTCGAGGGCGATCGCGCGGTGCCTGGCGCCGAAGTGGGGCAGGTTCTCGAGCCAGTTCTGCCAGGTGCCGGAGAGCCCGTGGACGAAGAGGATCGGCGCGCCTTCGCCGACCTCCACGTAGTTCACCCGCGCCCCCGGCAGCGAGACGCTGCGCGTCCGCGCCCGCCAGTCGACCTCCATCCAGTCCGGAACCGGGTCCGGGTTGCCGTAGTCGGCGCCGGCGACGATCCTCGGGTCAAGCTCGATCGGGTCAGCCATGAAGGCGGATTTTGACGCCGACCGAGGCGTTCCGGGCGAGCACTCGCTACCGCTTGGTGCTGTGGCGGCGCACCATCAGGTCTTTGGCGATCCGCTTCAGGGTCGAGCGGACGCCGGACTTGGCGGCGCCCTGCGGCTGCGCCGCGGCGCGGCGGGCTTCGATCTCCTCGAGCTCTCGGTCGACCTTGCTGCTCACAGGGAAGAGGCTAGCCGAGCACTCGCCGTTTGGCGGCCTCGAACTCCTCGTCGCTGAGCACGCCCTCGGCGTGCAGGGCGCCGAGCCGCTCCAGCTGGCCGGCGACGTCGTCCCCGGGGCCGGCGGAGGCGGCGCGGCCGCTGAAGCTGCGATCCGGCTGTTTGCGGTCGAGCATGGCGATCTCTTCCTCGGTCAGCCGCAGGCGGGCGCCTTTGCGGAGCCAGGACTTCTCGGTCATGTACTGGCGGTCGAGGCGCAACGCCTGCGATTCGTCCAGCCAAGACTGGCCCTCGGCGATCGGTGCCGACCCGCGCTCGCCGTGGATCGCGTCGAGCAGGTGCTGATACTGGAGCGCGCCGCGGTGGATCAGCGAGTCGATCGCCTCGGCTTCCTCGCCGGGGATCCGCCCCTCGGTCCGCGCCTTGTCCCAGGCGAGCAGCTCGAGCGCGACCGCGGTCACCTGCAGGTGGGCGTCGGTCAGCCGGCGCCCGATCGGCGTGCCGCAGCCGCAGAAGCACTCCATCCGGCCGAAGAGCTTCCCGCTCAGGCGTAGCCCATCCGTTCGAGCACCGGGATCTCGCGAATCTGGGGCGGCTGCAGATGGTCCCAGAGGATGCCGCGGGGGCGCTCGTACTGGCGCTCGACTTCGATCACGGCGCGCGGCGTCGCGATCAGGTCGCAGGGCAGGTCGTGGTCGGTGACCATCAGGTGCTGGCGCAGGATCTGGATCGGGTGCACGGTCGTCGCCACCGTCGTGTGGGAGTCGATCTTGCCGGCGTGGGTGAGGATTCCGTACTCGAGGTCGTGGTAGCCGCCGCCTTTGCCCACTCGGGCGCCGCTGAGGTTGACCGCGACCGACCCGCAGAGGACGAAGTCGACCTCCGGCAGGTCGTCGAGGGCGATCACCCGGCCGTGCTTGAGCGCGCCCTTGATCGTCGCCGCCTCTTTGACCGCCGCCTTCGACATCTTCTGCGGCTCCAGCACGCGGAAGGGATGGGGGTCGCGGAGGCGCGGCACCGCCATGATCACGGTCTTGCCTTCGTCGAGGGCGATCCGCCGGGCGTGGGTTTGGGGCGAGTCCGGGTTGGCCTTGATCACCTGGGCGCGCTTCCAGAGCCGGTGGTTGGAGAGCTTCTCCGCCGCCAGCTTGGCGCCGGCGAAGTTGGGAATCCGCCCCTCGGCGCCGGGAAAACGCGAGACCCCCTCGCGGTCCATCGCCTTCCAGACCTCTTTGCGGACTTCGTCCTTCGAGCGCATGAGGACGAAAGATATCCGCCCCGTCTGCCGATAAGACCGACGCAGATGCCAAATTGCAGGGAAGACGAATAACTAAGCCGAATGATCCGTATGCCTAGACTTTTCCGAAACGGGTCTGGGGTCTAGAACGAGCCATGGGAAAAAAGACGAAAATCGCGCTGGGAGTGATCGCCGGACTGATCGTGGTCCTGGCCGTCGGCGCCTACGTCTACGACAGCTCCCAGAAGGACAAGATCGCCGAGGGCGTGACGATCGCCGGCGTCGACGTCGGCGGCATGGACGCCGAGGAAGCGAAGGCCGAAGTCCAGCGCCAGCTGCTGGCGCCGCTCAAGGACACGCTGAAGGTCGAGCTCGACGACGAGTCCTGGAGCCTGCCCGGCGAGAAGCTGAAGATTCGCGCCAACGTCGACGAGGCGGTGCAGGAGGCCGTCGACGAGAGCCAGGAAGGCGGCCTGCCGACCCGCCTGGTCCGCTACGTCAGCGGCGAGGAGCTCGACAAGCCGGTCACCGCCGAACTCGACTACTCGAAGTCGGCGATCAACCGCTTCGTTCGCCACGTCGCCGAAGAAGTCAACCGCGACCCGGTCAACGCCAGCGTCGAACCGAGCTCGGACTCGCTCAACGTCGTCTCCGGCAAGGCCGGGCTGAAGCTGCGCGACAACCAGCTCGCCGAGGATCTCGAAGACGCGGTGCTGAACGCCGACGCGCCGCGCACCGTGGTCGCCCACGTCCACAAAACCAAGCCGGAAGTGACGACCAAGGACGTGGCCGGCGAGTACCCGTCCTACCTGACGCTCGATCGCTCGAACTTCACGCTGCGGCTCTGGCAGAACCTGGAGAACACCAAGACCTACACCGTCGCGGTCGGCCAGGAAGGGCTCGAAACCCCGGAAGGCACCTACGAGATCCAGGCGATGGAAGAAGAACCCACCTGGTACGTGCCGGAATCCGACTGGGCCGGGGACCTCGCCGGGCAGGTGATCCCGCCGGGGCCCTCTAACCCGATCAAGGCCCGCTGGATGGCGATCTTCGAAGGCGCCGGGATCCACGGCACCGAAGAAACGGCCTCGCTCGGCAGCGCCGCCTCGCATGGCTGCGTGCGAATGTCCATACCGGACGTGGAAGAGCTTTATGACGAAGTTGAAGTAGGCACCCCGATCTTTATTGGGTAAAGAGGTGGGGCGGGCGAACCTTTGACCGCCCGGTAGGTAACTGTGTGTCCGTGACCCGCGCAGGACGTGACGATGAGACGACGAATGAGGCATCCGTGAATTGGGATGCGGCGCTCGCCGGAT
>JAWVEZ010000129.1:0-19925 GCA_033856455.1 Solirubrobacterales bacterium
GACGGATGCAGATCTCCGGAGGAGACTCCTCGGGAAAGACATGAAGGCGCTGCAGCCCGATCGTCTCGCTGATCCTTAGGCCGCAGCCGGCGAGCACTTCGAAGAGGAGCCTGTGCGGCTCGGGCGCCATCGCGAGGACCGCCGCGAGCTGCTCGCGGCTAAAGACCTTGACGGTCTCCTCCTCGTCGTCGGGATCCTGCTCAGGCTCCCGCGGCAGCGTCAGACCGCGGGAGGGGTTGTGGCGGATCAAGCCCTCGCGCGTCGCGGTGGCGAGCGCCGAGCGCAACGGCATCATCACGTTGGCAATCGTCGAATCGGCGAGCCGTCTGCCCTGCTCACCTTCGTCGCGGAGCCAGTCGACAAAGCGGGCGAGCTCGTAGGTGGTGACGTCCACGAGCTTCAGCCGAGCGGAGAAATAGCGATGGGCGTGGCCGATGATCAAGCGGCGGTATTCATCGCGGGTGTTCTCACGGAAGCCGCGGCCCTGGCCGCGGTAGCGCTCCACCCATTCGTCCAAGTAGCGCAGGAACGTGATCGACGTGTTCGGCTGCAACTCGCCTCGGTCGCGGTCACTCTCGCTTCCTCGCTTGAATCGGCGAGCCTCGTCGTACGTGCGAGCACTCTTCTTCCGCTGCCTACCGGCAACTTCGATGACGGCGACGTAGCCGACGGTCTTCTCGTCGCCGTCGACCCGTCTGTACACACCCGGGGTCTTGGTCTTCAGAAGCCGTCGGCGGTCGCGGCGGGCTGGACGTTCCTTAAGGGCGGAACTACCCTCGGAGTTGCTCATGAGCGTTCACCTCGTGAGCCGGGGGCGGGCCGTTGGCGCGGTGCCGCCCCATTTGACGTTGACGGACAAAACGTTACATGGACCGGGGGCCCATCCCAAGGGCAATAGGCGGCTCGCTGATTCCCGCCGCTCCCCAGGGTCGGCGCCGCTACGGCCCATCGTCGTCCACTCCTTCCGCATAGCGATCGAGCGATGTCCGCCGGTAGAGGGGGCGGCGGCCATCCCGTCCGTCCGGCCGCAGCAGCCGAGCGCTCGTGAGTTCGTGGATTCGCCTGCGCGTCGTGCCGAGATGGCGGGCCGCCCCCGCGGCGTCCAGGAAGCCAGCCTCCTCGCCCCGCTCCCTCTCCAGCCGCTGGACGACCCGATCGGCGACCATCTCGGCAAGGGCGTCGATGAATCGCTCGTCCGCCCGGAGCACCGGCATTCCGATCGGGCGGGCCTGTTCGCTCGGCGCGTACCGGGTATTCACCGCTCGCCCTCCCCCAACCAATCGACCGGCCTACCGGGGTCGGCGAGGGTCCGGCAGATCGAGGTGAACGGCCCGCGGCCGGCGAGGTCGTCCAGCAGGCAGATCGAGACCTCGACCTCTGGGACCTCAGCGAGGTCGGGGTCCTGGCCACACAGCGCGAGCACGGTCCGGCGGCGATCCTCCAGCCGGTCGCCGGACCGGCCGGCGAGAACGACCAGCACGGTCGGGAAGACCCCGTACAGCCGTGACCACAGCGGCGCCGACCCGCCGGCCGCGTCTTCGACGGGGACGGTGCGGCGGTATAGGCGGGCGTATCGACCGAGCCGGTGCGCTAGGTCGGCGGCCGACCGGGTCGCGCGGTCGAGCTCGATGAACCTGTAGGCGATGCTGGTCTGCCCGCCGGCCTCGGCGAGTTGGTAGGTCAGCACCGCGTCGGAGATCAACTGTTCGGGCGTGCGCCTCCCCGGCGGCGGCCCCAGCGAGTGCGCCACCTCATGCAGCCAGTCGAACGGGCCGCACTCGTCACCGCGCTCGCGAGCCGCCCGCACGAAGGCAAGGCCGACATCGTTGACGGCGATCGTGTGCTGCTGGAGGGGGCCGGCGGCCTGCTCGGGTGAGATCACCTTGCGCCGCGTCTCGGCGCGGCTCGGAATCGTCTCGGCCGCATCGACGCCGCGCTCGGTCAGATGCCAGAGCAAGCGCCGCCCCGGCAGCGAAGCCGATTCCGCGAGCCCGACCTCGCGCAGCAGGGCGAGCTGTTCCTGAGCCCAGCGCCGGGAGGCCCGAGGCGCGTGCAGCTCGTGGACCTGCGCGGTCGAGAGCAGCCGGTGCTGGTTGAGGCTTTCCAGCACCGCGATCGCGGTCTCGCCGAGCCGTCGCAGCGGGTGCCCGGCGGCGGTCAACTCGTCGCCCCGGTGTCGAGCGTCTGACGACCGCCGCTCGCGCGCCCCGGCCGCTGCCGTCGCGAGCCGGCGAGGTGCTTGACGATCTCCTGCGGGTGGCGGGCGAGCCGATCCAGCGTCTCTGCGACCGGGGCGCGGCCGAGGTTGCCGTCGATCGCGGCGGCGAGCGCCGGCAGACCCTCCGGGTGGCACTGATCCGGGAACAGCTCCTCGACCGGCACCCCTCCGAGTCGGAAGGGGCGGCTGATCTCCCCGTCGAGGGTGACGGAGGCGAGGCTGTGGAAGCGGGGCAGCTGCCCGATCGTCTCGGCGCTTACCTCGCCCCCGAGCTCGCGGGCGAGCAGCCCGGCGGCTTTCGCGTTCAGCGCCGTCGTCACCAGATGGGAGCGGTTCGTGGTGACTGCGTCGCGGGTCGCCGTCGTCAGCCGCTCGGGGTTCTGGTTCAGCAGCAGCGCTCGCACCCCGAACTTCGCGACCTGCTCCAGCAGCGCCGCCAGCGTGCCCGAGGATGCCCCGTCGTAAATCTGGACCTCGTCCAGCCACATGTAGAACTCGCGGCGGCGATCGGGCCGAATGTCGGCCCTGGTCTTCGCCCCGTGCAGGGCGTCGTAGACGACGAAGTTGGCGATCAGCCGGTCGCGCCCCGAGCCCGAGCCGGGACAGACGAGGACGATCTGCCCCCGGTCCATCGCCGCGCGAATGTCATAGCTCGCGAGCGGGTTGCCGAGCAGCGCGGCGGTGGACGGCGCCGCGCGCAGCCGGTCGATCAGGTTCGTGACCGGCGTGATCGCCTCGGGCGCGAGGCGCGGGAACCGTTCGTGGAAGAACTGCCGGACCGGGACCGACACATAGGGCAGCACCGCCTCCCGCCAGTCGTCGTCGCTCAGCAGGACGGGGATCTCGAAGATCGTCGGCGCCAGCTCGGCCGGAAGCCGGCGGGCGAGATCGACCAGCGCCTGCGCCGCCTGCGTAGTGAGGTTGAGAGCGCGGGCGTTGACCTCGTCCCAGCGCAGGGCCGAGGCGAAGGCATCGACCACGGCATCGACCTGGCCGGCCGCCCGCCTCGGCGAGCGGCCGGCGACGGCGAACAGGTTCCAGGCCGGCTGGCGATCGAGGTCGGCGAGGTTGACTTCCACGACCCGCTCTCGCAGCCCTTCCTCGGTCAGATAGCCCTTGATCCGATTGAGCGCGTCGAGGTGGGGATCGAGGAACAGGCAGCCGTGCCCCGAGCGGGCGATATGCAGGAACTGGCCGATCGCGGTCTCCGTCTTCCCGAACCGGCTGCGGCCGGCCATGTAGAAGAAGAAGGTGTCTCGCAGGGGGACGCCGACCATCCGCTCCCCCGTCTCGGTCTGGACGTTCCCGAGCGGCAGCAGGCCCGCCTGCCCGGCGAAGGTCGGTAGCTCTCGGGGCGGCGGCGGCACGGCCCCACCGGAGCGCAGGACGTTCGGCGAGGCGCATTGCTTGCTCGGCGGCTTCAACAGCCCCGCGATCTCGCTCGCGGTGACGACCCGGCGGCGAGCCGGACGGAACAGCCCGGTTGCGAGGCGGTGGTCGAACCCGCGACGGCGCCCCGGAAGGTCGGAGCCGAGGAAGGCGACGCCGGGGAGACGGAGTCCCGAGACGCGCAGGTGGTTCTCCCCGGCGAAGGCGTCGAAGCCGGCCAGAATGCCGGCGAGCTGCGCCTTCGCCCGGCCGGGGACGGGCGAGGCGACCCGGATCAGGACCTGCATCTCAAACAGCGGCTCGTCGGTCCCGAGCTTTCGGGCGAGCGCCTGGCGCCCCACCCTCTGCTCCACCAGCTCGGCCGGCGGCGCGGCGCCGCGACGACGATCGCCGCCGCCCAGGAGGTCGGTCAGCTCGTCTCCCGGCGACGGTGAAGGCGTCCGGTGGCGAGCGCGCCGAAGCAGCCGCCGCCGCAGGCGCCGGCGCTTACCCGGAGTGACTGGCAGGAGATCGACGCAGATCGTCGCGCCGTCGCCGCTGGCTGGATCGAGGGCGTCGATCGCGCGGGCGAAGCCCGAGAGCGGATCGGGATCGAGGCCAGCCGCCCGCAGCGGCTCGCTGCTCGCCCTGGCAAGGACCAGCTCGGCGCGGACGACCTCCCCCGCCGGGGGCTTGGCCGGCGCCTCCGGGGCGGCGCGGAGCTCGACTCCCTGGTAGGCGGACATCGCCGCGCGCAGAGCGCCCCGCGCCCGCTCGGGCACCTCGACGCAGTAGCGGAGCTTCCCAGCGGGGTCGGCGTCGAGCCTCAGCCGGACCGCGCTCGCCGGGGCGTCGAGCAAGCCGCGAAGCGCTCGCCGGGAACGGCTGAGGCCGGAGGCGAAGCGGACGACGGACTCGGGTGAGGGATCGAAGGAATCGGCGGGGATCGCGAGGATCGCCACGCGGTGATCGAGAGATCGGCGAGTGACAACGAGCCGGGCGACGAGCACCGCACAGGCGAACATCAGCAGAGCCCCGGCGAGGCTGACGGCAGCGGGACATTCCGCAAGCTCGCGAAGCGTGACCAGCCATCGACGGAGGCTGGCGGCGACGAACAGAGCGGCGATAGCTGCCGCGAGGAGAGCGAGCGGGACTGCGTCCCGCCGGTCTGACTCACTCACGGATTGACCCCCTTCGGGGATAGATGCCAGCGAAGGCCATCGGCGCCGGGGTCAGGCAGGACGCGGCCTGGCAGCCGGTCGCCGCCTGGCCCATGCGAGCCGCAGTGCGAAGTGCAGTGCGAGCCACAGTGCGAGCCGCAGCGCGAAGTGCAGTGCGAGCTTCGATCGGCGGTCATTGCTCGCCCCCTCGATCCAGGCTGTGGCGGGCCGCCGCCGTGACGACGAGCCGCGCGAGCGGCGGGCAAACCGCGTTGCCGATCTGGAGGAAGCAGCGGGTCCGCGAGCCCTGCCAGGGGTAGTCGGCCGGGAAGCCCTGCAGGACGGCCGCCTCCTCGACGCTGACGCGGACGGCGTTCTTGAACTGCGAGGGCCACTTGTCCCCCTGCCGCCAGCTCGGATCGCGGTCCTTCGCCGAGGGCGCGGCGATCCGCGGATCGGCCAGCACGGTCGTCGCCGGGCGCCGCCTCGTCCACTCGGGCCGGCGGTCAGCCATCGCCGTCGCCATCCTTCGCCGAGCGCTCGACCGTCCACGATCCCGAGGCCGAGTCGAGGGTCCGCGCCGGACAGGTTGCCGGGCGGCTCAGACCCTGCGGGCGGCGGCCGCTGTTGGTCTGGTTGTTGGTGAAGGTGACGGCGTCCCGCGCCCAGCCGAGGGCGTCGGCCATGCTGACCCAGGGCCGCAGGGCCTCCTCCCCCTCGCGGACCTCGTCGGGGCGGCGCGGGTTGTAAGAGCGATGGGTCGGGACGGGCAGCTGCGCCGGCCCGTCGAGCGAGGCAACCAGGTAGGCCCGCTTGCGAGTCTGCGGCACGCCGAACTGCTCGGCGCTCAGCACTCCCGCCGTCGCGTCGTAGCCGTGGGAAGCGAGCAGGCCGGCGAACAGCGACCAAAGCTCGAGGACGCCCGGCACCTGCTCCAGCGCGACCCAGCGGGGTCGCAGCGCGACCGCCCAGCGCAGCGGCTCGACGGTGAGCAGCGAGCGCGGATCGCGGCAGGCGGCAAGGTGCTCGGCGCGGCTGTCGTGGCCGGCGGCGAGCTCGTGGGCGCAGGCGATCACCCGCTCCTTGTCGAAGCGGCCGAGCCCCTTGCCGGCGGTCGAGTACGCCTGGCAGGGCGGCGAACCGATCAGCCCCCAGACTGGCGCGAACTCCTCGGGGTCGAGCGCGGCGATGTCGGCTTCGATCCGCTCATGCCCGGCGGCCCGCGCCGTCGCGCAGGCCCAGCGGTCGACGTCGATCCCGATCGCGAAGTAGCCGAGCTCGCGCAGGCCCTCGTCCCAGCCGCCGGCACCCGCGAATAGGTCGATGATGCGACCTGGCTGAGCGTCACTTCGCGGCTCAGCCACCACGGCCCCCGGTCGCTCGGAAGCTCGGGACATAGGCCCGCCCGGAGTCGCGGTAGCGACTCAGAAACCGCTGCCACCCACGCCGCGCCGCCGTGGTGGTGGGGGCGCTGACGCGCAGTACGGCCCGACTGCCTTTCGCCCCCACGAGGGCGACCGTCACCTGACCGTCCCGGTACGGGACGTGCTGGAGCGCCCGGTGAGAGCGCAGGGCGTGCGCGGCCCGTCGCGCGGCGGCGCTGCCCTTGCGGTCCTGGGGGTCCTGCCGGGGAGTCGGCAGACGATCCTCGGCCGCTTCGTCTTCGACCCCCTCGATCGGAGCGGATGGAGAAGCAGCAGCCGGCCGGACCTCATGCGGGGTCGGCTGACCGGGCTCGCCGGCGGCGAGGGCGAACAGCGCCGCGAGCCCGAGCAGGATCGCGCTGGCAAGGACCAGAATCGCCCGCGCCGCGATCTGGTCTAGCGGGTGATCGAGCAGGGCTCGGAGCCGGTCAACCATCGGCGCCGTCCCCGGTGCTGGGCGGGTGGGCGAACCCATAGACCGGCCCCGGCATCCCGTACTCGACCGCCTGCGAGGGAAGGAACGGACCCGAACGGGCGACCCGGTCCCCGAAGTTGCCGTCTATCGTCGTGATCTGCCCGCCGGGGAAGACCCGCTCGACGATGCCGACGTGGGCGCTTTCGCCGTATTCAGGCCCGCTGCCGTAGAGGACGGCATCGCCGGGCGTGGGCGTCGCGGTCGCCGGCAGGGCGCGGGCGCCGTTCGCTTCGGGGGTGGAGAGCGGCGGATCGCCCGGACCCGGCACGGCGAACGGGTTGCCTTCGTGGGCCTCGGCCCATTTGTAGATCGAGCCCGAGTAGGCGTAGGTCGCGGTGCTGCCCTCGAGCGAGACGCCGGCCTTCTTCCAGACCCAGGCGACGAACAGCGAGCACCATTCCACGCACGGCCCGTAGGGGTTGCAGTTCGTCCCCGCCGGGCTCTCGACGGTCCCGAGCTGGCTCTGCGCGATGCGGACGATTTCGCTGCCGCTGGCGGTGCCCGCGGAGTCCTCGCCACAGGCCGAGCCCGAGCCGCCGCCCGCCACCGCTTCGGCCGCGGGGCCGCCGGTCGGGGGCGGGGCGCCTTTGCCGGCGAAGCCGTAGTCGACCGCCCGCGCCATCACCTCGTCGGCGTAGTTGGCGAGCGAGTCCCCGCAGGCCCCGTAGTAGCCGCAGGCCGCCTCCCGGTAGGCGGCATAGGAGCCGCCGGCCGGCGGCGCGCCGAGCACCTTCCGCAGGATGCGTGCCGCGGTGAAGACGGCGTCGGCGGGGTTGAAGACGTCGGCCTCGCCGTCGCCGTCCCCGTCGGTTTCGTACTGCTCCCAGATCGTCGGACCCGCGCCGGGGCTGCACGCCGATTCGCGCACGTAGCCGATCGCCATCGGCCCGGCGCAGCCCGAGGAGTAGACCTGAGCGCAGGCGCCGTGCCCGCACTCCTGGTAGCCGATCGAGGCGAGAAAGGCCCAGTCGATGTCGATCCGCCGGCCGGCTTCCTGGTAGATGCGCAGGCGCTGGGGCGGGATCTCCCGAACCGCGGCTTTGGTCGCCGGGGCGGCGACGGCGCCCCCGCCGCTGCTCATGCAGGCGAGGTTGGCGCCGAGGACGGCGATCACCGTTCCGGCGATCGCCACGACCACCGCCGCGAGAGCGATGCCGGCGGCCGCGATCCCCCAGGCCGGGACACCGCGGACGCGCCTCAACGGCCGCCCTTCCGCCGACGACGACCGCGCCGAGGGGGAGAGCTCGGCGCCTCGTCGGGGGCCTCGGGCTGCCGCTCAGGGGGCTTCGGCGCCGGCTTGCCCTCGCGCTCGCGGCGCAGCTCGTCTCCGAGGCTCGCCTCCTGCCCACCGCTGGCGGTGCCGGGCTCGGCTGGGCCTGGTGGGGAATCAGGAGCTGCGGTCGGCGGCGGGGTCTGGCGGCGCGGCTGCTTCGACTTCTCGGTCGGGGCCGGCGCCCCCGCCTTCGGCTTCGAGCGGGAGTCCCGGCCGGCGGCGCGCTCGCCCTTCGGGGCGCCCGGCTTCTCGGCGCTGGCGCGGTCGGGCCGCTCCCCGCCCTCTCCCCCTTTGGGGGTGCTGGGGGCCTCATCCGGACCCGGCACGCCCATGCTCGGGTAGCCGCCGCCGACCGGGGCGCTGTAGCTCGTGCCAAACCGCGGCGGCGGCGAGGCGGTTCCGGGCGCGGTCGCGCTGCCCTTCGAGGTGACCCGCGAGCCGACCGCGGCGGCGGCCCGCACAGGCGCGGTGCCGGCCGAGCGCGCTGCGCGGCCGAGGCCGCGAAGCGGGCGGCCCATCGTGCGGGCGCCTGCGTAGAGGGCGACCAGGCGCAGGGCGTTGTCGCGCCCCGGCGCTCCCGGCCCGGTGGCGATCCCGATCAGGCCCTCGCTCAGGTTGCGGCGCTGCAGGAAGACGGCCCAGTAGAAGAGAGCCTGCAGGCCGAAGGACATAAGCCAGCCGAGCTGCGCGGTCGCGCTCGCCAAGGCGCCGTTCACCGCCAGCAGCACCGCGAGGATCAGCGAGTAGGCGGCCTTGCGCAGCAGGTAGCCGGCGAGCTTTTCGAGCCAGCCGCGAAAGAAGGCGTGGCCGCGGCCGGGGATCACCGCCGCCACCAGGGCGACCGGGGCGAAGGCCAACAGCAGGAGCAGCAGAACCTGCGCCAGGATGATCCCGACCGAGAGCGAGCCGAGCAGCAGGAAGGCGCCCAGCTCGCCGACGAAGACGACGATCGCGATCAGCAGCCGCTGGTACTGACCGCCCTCCTCCATCGCGTCGGTCGCCGGCTTGTCGGCGATGCCGAGCCGGTAGCCGGCCGCGGCCGGATCGCCCTCAGGCAGCTTCGAGGCGTCGCCGTGGTTCAGCGCGTCGTACTCGTCGTCGCGCTCGTCCGTGCCGAGCCCGAAGCGCAGGAAGTGGTGCGCGTACTTGTTCGAGTTGTTGACGCAGACCTTGCCGTCCGCGGTCACCTCCGTCCCGGCGGCGAGGCGGCGGGAGAGCTGCGCGTCGCGGTCGGGGTTCGAGGAGAGCGGCCGCACCGCGACCGATTCGGGGTCCTCGTCCTCGCTGCCGGTGCCGCTGAGCGCGCAATGTTCGATCCCGCCGAAGTTGAGGACGACCCAGGGCTTGAAGACGAGAAGGTCAAAGAGCTGGTTGGCGGCGGCGTCCTTTGCCTCTCCCCCACCCGAGGGATCGCCCTGCTGGGCGATCGAGAGGAACGCCTCCGACATTTGGTTGGTCCACTTGGAGGCGCTGCCGATCGTGGTCTGCGGCTGGGCGACGAAGAACAGCGCGAGCACGACGTAGATCAGCGAGAGCCCGAGCGCTCCGGCGGTCTCCGAGTAGCGGCGCTGCACCAGCGCTTTCCACATCGCCCAGATGCCGACGACCGAGATCGCCAGCACGAGCCACGGCGCCCCGAAGACGTTGGCGTAGATGGAGTGGATGGCACTCGCCACCGGGGCCAGCGCCCCCTGGCCGCCGGTCGCCGCCGAGCCATTGACGAGATCGAGGCTGAACGCGAAGGCAAAAAGCGAGATCAGCGCCTGCGCCAGGAACGCCGTCAGCGCCCAGAGGACCGAGGCGAGGAAGTAGGCGATCATCGGCGGCACGCCGCTGACGTCGACGCCGGTCAACGAGGCTTCTACGACCGTGAACTGCTGGTCGAGGAGGTAGTGAGCGAGCGGGTAGCGCCCGAACAGACCGCCCTCCCCCAGCGGCGCGGCCGGCGCCACGTTGCCCCATATGTCACTCGCGCCCGAGGCGACGGGCGCGGCCAGCACCGCCAGCAGAAGGCCGAGCCCGACGACGGCGCCGAGCTGGCGGCGGCGCCTCACGAGCCGGCCCCCGGCGTGTTGTCCAGGGCTGCCAGCAGCTCGCCGAAGACGAGGTCGAACTGCACCTCGCCGACGCGGCCGTCCAGGTCGCGCATCAGGCAGAGGCCCTGCCGGTATTCGGTTAGCCGCGAGCGCAGCGCCGCGTCGGCGGGGTCCAGATCGACCATCCGAAGCGCCCGTTCGGCCTCGGGGATCGAGTCCTGACCGAACAGGAAATAGACCCCGACCAGCTCGGACAGGTCGCCCAGGTCGGCGAGCCGCTGGGTTGCCAGCAGGATCGTCGTGTTCATCGAGCGGCCGAGCCGCACGAGGCGGTTCAGCAGCAGCCGGCCTTGCGTGGAGGCCAGCAGAAACCACGCCTCGTCCAAAAGCACGATCTTGTGTCGTGATCGGTTCGTGCTGACGAGGCGCAGAGCTTTTGCCGCGACCAGGGAGAGCGTCGCCACGCTGACGCGCTCGGCGCGGGTGTAGGTCTCGCGGGAGGCGCCGGGGTCGGGCAGCGAGAGCCCCGGCGTGCGGATCGTGATGACCGAGGGCTCGGCCACTAGGCGGCCTCCCCGATCGGCGCGAACCCGAGCCGCGCGAGGCCGAAGTCAGAGAGAACATCGAGCGCTTCGGCGGCCTCGCGCCCGGCTTCCCCCTCCTCCTCGCGCAGCCGCGCGATCACGCAGAGCAGGCTTTCCTCGCCGGCCCGAACGGCGTCACGGACGGCGCGGTCAATTGCGTTCTCCCAGGCCGGCGGCGGATTGCGCAGCAGCTCAAGCAGGTAGCTGGAGGCCAGCTCCTCGCGCAGCTCGGGCAGGCCGATCGCCAGCGGATCGAGTTTGCCGCGGTGATCGGGATCGCCGGAGAGCTCCAGCACCTCCACGCGGCCCGCCAGCTCGGGAACGCCCTCTAGGTTGTGGTCGGGCTTGGGGTCGAAGGTGACGACCAGCGAGCCCCGGCGCTCTCCCCCGTAGGCGATCGCCTCGCCGGCGAGGGTCTTGCCCGACCCGAGCGTGCCGGCGAGCAGGACGCCGGAGGGACGGGCGGTGCGCGGTGCCTCGGTCGGGTCGTAGTGAACGGGCCGCGCGGTGCCGCTGGGAGAGTGCCCTATATATAGACCGCCCTCGGAGCCCACCTCGGCGCTGGCGGTACCGACCATCGCGCCGAACTGCTCGACGGTCATTTGCTGCAGGTAGTCCGGCACCGAGCCGCCATCGGTGCGCGGCAGGTGGTCGAAGAAGAGACGGTGCTGCAGGCCGCGGGGGCGATGCAGCCGCACCTCGCCGAAGCGCTCGCGCAGCGCCTCTACCCGGCGCTCCAGCTCGGGCCGGTCGGGCGCACCGATCGCCAGCGAGAGGTAGGCCCGGAGCATCGGCGGGTGCGCCGAGGACTGCAGCACCGCCTCGTACTCGCGGGCCAGCTCGCGGTCGTCTTCGGCTTGCCAGCCGGCCCCAGCACCTGAGCCCTCGGCCTGCTCGCGGTAGGCGTGCTCAACGTCGAGGATGCGCTTTCGCACCTGGCCGAGCGCCTCGCGGTTGCCGATCCAGCGGGCGTGCAGCACGGCGTCGACCGGGAAGCCGACCGTCTCCAGCGGCGCGAACAGCAGCTCGGCCGGGCCGGGGAACTCAGCCTCCTCGGCGAGCGATCCCGCGCACAGGATCGCTTGGAAGGATCGGCCCTCCTCGGCCTCAACCTCGAGAGAGGGAGGCTCGGCGGGGTCCTCGCTCATCGGTGCGTTCGCGCACCGCCAGAGATCGTGTTCAAGCGGCTCGTAGCTGGGGGCGCCCTCGCCGCCGTCCACCACCAGGGCGTCGGGCGCCCAGGCCGCCTCCAGCTCGGGCTCAGCGACCCCCCGGCAGCCTCCGCGGCGAAGTAGCCATTGCAGCTCGGGCGTCGTCGCCCGGCGCAGGCGCCCGATCCCGGCGAGGCGCTGGAAGGTCCGCTCCTCGGCTTCGGCCAGCGCCGCCATCTCAGCGCCGGCGACCGGCCGCGGCCCGCCGACGCCCGCTAGTTCCTCAACCCGGCGCCGCGCTCGGTCAAGCGAACGCAGGTGACCGCGCGGGCGCTCCTGCAGGGCGACTGCGAGGTAGATCTCCGGCAGGTGAGACTCAAGCTCGGCGAGCCGCTCTTGGTGACCGGCCAGGTAGCGGCCCCAGCCCTCGGCGGCGGCGTGCTCGGGGTCCGCGGCGCCGCTCAGCTCGGCGGCGTAGCGATCGGCCGGGTAGGCGCGCTGCACCCGCCACAGCGAGAAGTCAGCGCCGACGAGATGGCCGAAGCGCTCCAGGCGGTGAAGCAGCGCCCACTTCTCGGCGACCGGCAGGAAGGGGTAGGAGACCGGCTCGGCGCGGTAGAGGGCTGCGGCCTCACCGCCCGCCCCGATCAGGACGTTTCGCCTCGCGTAGCGCAGCGGGAAGGCGCTCACGGCCGCAGCTCCAGCTTCTCCCCCTCGCCGACCGCGAGGCGGGTGGTCTCAAGCTCGCCGCGACGAACGCGGCCGCGAGCTGGGCGGGCGCGGAGACGGCGCTGGCGCAGCCCGGCACGGCGCACGCGCACCGGCTCGGAGAAGGTGGCGGTGCTCTTGCCGGTGACCCGGCCGCGGCGAAGCCGCGGAGAGTGCTCGTCGGGGGCGACCCAGAGTGACCCCGCAGGCGCCGTCGCCGTCCCCGCCGCCGGCAGGCCCCGGCCGAGCGAGCGCCGCCGGGGCGCCAGCCGCAGGGCGATCCAGCTCAGCGCGAAGCGATCGGCCCGGCGGCCGTCCGGCGTCGCCTGGGTCGCCAAGGTGGCAACGGCGATCGGGACCACCACGAGCCGCAGCGGCCAGTCGAGTAGGCCGAGCACCGCCTCGGCGATCCAGAAGCCCGCGAAGGCGCCAGCACCGGCAGCGAGGGCGGCGCCCCTGCCACCGACAACGAGACCAGCGAGGGCGGCGCCGACCGCGATCAGCGCGGCCACCGTCGCCGATCCCGAGCCGATCGCCAGCACCGCGAGGAGCGCGGCGGTCGCGTACCCGAGCCAGCGCAGCGGCACCCCGCCGGGCACCGGCAGCGCGCGGCCCTCAAGCTGATAGATCCTCCGCTCGGGGCGGAAGATGCGTTGATAGGAGCGGATCGGCTCCCGCGGCTCGGTCACGGAAGCACCCGCTGACCGATCGCGCGAGCGGCGTCGGCAATCTGATCCGGGCTGAAGACCAGCCAGCCGACCAGAATTGCGGCGAGGAAGAACATCGCCAGGTCGGTGAACCTCCTGTTCAGCAGGAAGACCAGTCCGACGACGGCGACGATCCCGCCGTAAATCTGCCCGGCGTATTCGCGCAGCAGGGAGCCGAGGTTGTGAGCGACGTCATTGCCGGCGGCCAGCGCGGCGGCGGGCGCGAGCAGAAGCCCGAGCGCCACGAGGCAGACGCTGACCGCGACCAGGCGAAGGCGGCTCATGCCGAGGCCCCCTCGATCGCGGCCACATACCAGCGGCCGCCGCCCTTCACCAGCTCCAGCCGGTAGACGACCGGGTAGGTCGCGCCGCTGGCAGGGTCGCTGACCCGAGCCGCGGCGAGGACCGCCCGGTTTGGACCCTCACCCGAGCCGAGCTGCTTTACCCCGGCGGTGGCTTCGAGCTGCAAGGCACCGCCAAGCGGAACCACCACGGCGCCCGGCGCCAGCAGGTAAGAGAGCGCGCCGCCTTCGCTGGCGGCTAGGTACTCGGGCAGGAACTTCTCGACCAGCTCGGCAATCGCCCCGGCGTCCCCGCCTGCGAGCGGCTGGGGTCGCTCGTTCGAGTCGACCCCAGCCGTGGCGGGCGCCGCGACTATGGAGGGCGCACCCAACGCCGCCACCTCGCCCGCCTCCTTGCGGACGATCGGGACGGCGAGATAGAGGGTGCGCGCGTCGCGGAGTTCGCAGGCGACGGTCAGCACCGAGCGGCCGCCGCCAAGTTCCTGTACGTCGCTCACCTCGGCCTGGGCGACGGCGTCGGTGCCCGCGGCCGGCGGGGTCCCGTTGGGGACCCGGACCCCTTCGGCCAGGAAGGGCGCGAGCGCTGCGGCGCTCGGGTCGGCCAGGTAGGTGCGGGCGAAGCGCACCGCGAAGGCCGCGCTTCTCGGATCGGTGGCCTCGGCGCTGCGGCCGGGGACCGGCGTGCTCGCCGATGGCTCGGCCAGGACGCCGCGCACCAAGAGGAGCCCGAGCACGACCCAGATCGCAACCCGGCCGACCCCGCGCAGCGCTGACCTAACACTTGAATCGTTTGCTCTGACTTTGTTACTTACCTCTTGCCTCACCTTGCATTCGCCTCCTTGGCTCCCGCCGGGTGTGACTGTGTGAGTCACCTGCGGCGGGTGTGTTTTTGCGTTGGTGAGGTAGGGGTACTGCCGATAGATCCATATGGCTACACACGTGCGTACGCGCCTACGCGCGTACGCACCTCGGCGGGCTGTGTGTGCTAACGGGGCGCTCCGGGTGGTTTCGGGCGGTTTGCAACCGCTTGGCGCCACGCCTGGCAGCTCTCGCCGTTACGCCCGCCATTGTCGTTCCCCTGCGATTACGGAAGCCAGGGTTCACATGACTGGATTCGTCCCTTCTCGCGGCTCGCTTCTTGATCTTCGTCCGGCGGTATGGACGCACTCGCTGCTCGGTTCCGTCGACGCTTCGGCACCGCGCGGGAGCGTCCGCGACCTGCGATGAGAGCCAGAGGTTCTCGACAGAGCTTCGATGCGGAAGGCGGATTCCTGGGCGGCTGCGATTACGGAAATCGTCTCGCCGAGCGCGGCGAGCCATCCTTTTTATTGATGAAATGCGTCAAGTTCGATTTTTAAGTACTAAGCATTCTTGGTCGCTCGTTAGGGTGGGCGCCGTACCGGATCGCAGATCAATCGTCCCGCTTTCAGGAGCGGGCTCTTCAGTGAGGCGGGGGTCTCAGATGAGTAGAAGTCGACGGCGTGGCGTCGTCCTTTTCCTGGTGTTCGCAGTCTTGTTGCTTGCCAGTGCCTCGGCCTCAGTATTCGCGGCTGAGCCCGAATCTGAACCCGCGGAAAGCGAGGGCACCGTCCTCCAGGAAGCGATCACGCCCCCTGGCGCCGAGCAGATTCAAGAGGCCAGCGAGGCGGCGGATCGTCGTGAAGCCGAGCGGCTGGAGTGGCTGAGCGGCCCGGAGGCCACTCAGGAGCGCGAGCAGTCGCGGTCGGCCTTTTCGGGAATTGGCGCCGCGGACGCTCAAGCGCTTCTGATGGACGTGTTCGCCACCGAGTTCGCACAATTGAATGCGGAGCCCGCCCGCCAGCTATCGGACGCGCAGCTGCTCAGCACCAGCGGCGAGACCGTAGCCACGGTCCGCGATGACGGCAAGACCTTTCTTCTCGACGCCGCCATTCCCGTCCGCGACGAGAATGAGGATGGCGAGCTGCGAAAAGTCGATCTCAGCCTGGAGGAGTCGGCGCAAGGATTCGAGCCCGTGAACCCCTTGACCTCCGGGCTTGTCGTCCCCGATTCGGCGGTTGAGCCGATTGAGCTCGGGGACGAAGGACTTGAAATCAAGCCGCTCGGCGTCGAGGATCGCGATGCCCAGCATCTCGACGATCAGACCGTCTACTACAACGCGGTCCTTCCCGACGTGGGGTACATGGTCGCGCCGATTGCCGGCGGCGTGGAGCTCTTCAATGCGCTCTATTCCCCGAACAGCCCGGAAGCGCTCCATTACGAGCTAGAGCTCCCAGACCGGGCCGAGCTTAAGCCCGACGGCAACGGTGGCGCCGAGATTGTCCGCGATCAGAAGACCCTCGCCTACATTCCCTTCCCGACCGCGGTCGATGCGCAGGGAACCCGCGTGCCGGTCGACATGGAGATCGACGGCAGCACGCTCTCGCTCCACGTCCCGCATCGGGAGGGCGACTTCGCCTATCCGATCTTGGTCGACCCGGCAATCGTCGAAGACTATGAATGGCACTGGTCGGGAGGCGCAAGCCTCGAAGCCCTCGGACTTTGGACCTACTCGACCAACGATCCGACCCAGACTTATCTTCTGAGGGACGGCAGCGCCTGCATCAGGACCGACTGGTGCCTGCCGTCTGGCCGCGGGATCTACATGACTGCGGTGCCGCATAACTACCCGGCCAACGTCTACGGGCAGTTCTTCTATTGGGCTCCCGGCGCCACCACCTACATCCCCTCGGTCTGGACCCCGGAAAACCCGGCGCTCAGCGCCTGGATCAACCCCTTCTGGCGCAGCAACCACGGCTGTTCGCAGAGCCAATACCCCAACCCCCGCGACTACAACGGCTCTTTCGATGTCAATGGGAATTGGCTTT
This sequence comes from Solirubrobacterales bacterium, assembly GCA_033856455.1. Classification (GTDB taxonomy): domain Bacteria; phylum Actinomycetota; class Thermoleophilia; order Solirubrobacterales; family 70-9; genus VAYN01. Next base: position 16,253 of record JAWVEZ010000129.1, read on the forward strand.
GGTACGAGCAGGACCGCGCCCAGTGGTATGGGAATGCAGGGATGGTGACGAAAGCCAAGGGGATCGCGTTCGGGATGACGACCGCGGGCGGTGGCTACGTGCCCTGCCCCCGAAGCATCCTGGTCGGCGGCTACGGGGTGCGGCTCGACGACGAAGACGCGCCGACGATTTCCAACGCCTCGGTGCCGGCCGGATGGGTGGGCGATCTGGCGAACTTCAACGTCACGGCAACCGCAGCGGACGGCAGCCTAGGCGTCCACCGCATCAGAATTACGCCAAATGGTCGCGGCTTCTTTGAGCTTTCGCTCGGATGCTCTGGCACGGCAACCAACCGCTGCCCGAACTCGATCAGCAACCGGCCGTTCAGCGTCAACGGCAACAACTTCAACGAGGGCGAACGAGGGGTTCAGTTCGCGGCGCTCGACCCGACCGGCGAACCGGTCTCCAACACGATCGAAAAAACGATCAAGATCGACAATACGCCGCCTCAGATAACGCTGCCGCCGAGCCAGTTGGCGACGGCGACCGCGGAGGTCGGCAGCGTCGAGAAACCGGCTGGCAACGGCAACGAGCTCGAACTGCCCTTCTACAACCTGGTGATCGAAGCCAAAGACTACGAGTCCGGCGCCGGGCCGAGCGAAAAACGCTCGGGCGTAAAGAACGTCGAAATCTACGTGGACAACGTCAAAAAGCCGGTCCCCTGGACGGCGCAGACCTGCACGACCAGCGGTTGCCCGCGGGCGATGAACGTCACGTATCCGCTGAAAACGACCGAACTTCAGAGCTCGGGCGACCACATCCTGAAAGTGGTTGCGGTCGATCAGGTCGGGGAGAAACTGACGCGGGAAATCGAGTTCGAATATTTCCCGGCGACCGGGATGAAAGAGGAGTACGTGCTGCACCACTTTCCCCTCCCCGACGACCAGGGCAACGAAGCCGAAGAAGAGCATCCGCGCCGACCCGAACTTGCGGTCAACGTGATGAACGGCAACCTCATTTACCGCGAGACCGACATCGACGTCGAGAGCAGCGCCGGCATCGACCTGAAGGTCGACCGCTACTACAACTCGCTTTTGCCAGATTCGGAGAACACCGAATGGGGTGATGGCTGGACGCTCGGGCAGACGCCGAAACTCGATCCGATTCCAGTCCAAGAAGGCTCGCCGGTCAAAGCCCGCCTGCTCCGCACCAGTGCCGCCTACCAAACGAACGTGCCGCTGCCGGCCGGAGAGGGGCAAACGCAGTTCGATCCGGGGCTCGCCGCCGTTGTGACCATGCAGGCCGATGGCGACTATGAGATCAGCGACGCAACCGGGGAATCGTCATCCACCGCGATGGCCTTCGACGACGACGGTCGGATGAAGGAACTGCAGGGCGCCGGCTATTCGCGCGCGGTCTACGGCTACGACGAAGGCAAGCTCGCGACGATCGACGTGACCGATCCGGCGACGTTCTCGGCCAACCCTGCCGAACTGCAGATCGAGCCGCGAGCGGTCCCGAGCTTCAAAGCGGCGATCGGAAGCGTCGGCACGGGCAACGGCCAGATGCAGTCGCCTTCCGATGTGGCGATCGACGCGGCCGGAAATACCTGGGTCCTCGAAAAGGCGAATAACCGGGTCCAGAAGTTCAATGCCAACGGCGAATTCGTCTCGAAATTCGGCAGCGCCGGGGCGGGGAACGGCCAGTTCAACTGGCCGGCCGCGCTGGCGATCGACGTCAAAGGCAACATCTGGATCGCTGACCGGGGCAACCGCCGCGTGCAGAAGTTCAACGCCAACGGCGAATACCTCTCTCGGTTCGGCTCGGCTGGCACCGGCAACGGGCAGTTCGCGGGCGCAGGCCCGGAAGGCATCGCCATTGACCAAAAAGGCAACATCTGGGTCTCGGACACCTACGGCGGTCGCCTGCAGAAGTTCACCGAAGCCGGCGCGTTCTTGAAAGCAGCCGGCTCCAAAGGCAGCGCGCCCGGCCAGCTCGGCGAACCGACCGGGATCGATGTCGGCCCCGCAGGGAACGTCTGGGTGGCCGACTGGCAGAACCATCGCGTCTCCGTCTTTAATGAAGCTGGGGAATTCGTGCGCCAGTTCGGCACCCAGGGCAGCGGCGACGGCAAATTCGCCAACCCCGATGCAATCGATGTGGACAGTCAGGGCAACGTCTGGGTCGGAGACCAGAACAACGACCGCATCCAGCAGTTCGACGAAGAAGGCAACTTCGTCGCCAAGTTCGGCTCCAAAGGCTCAGGCCAAGGCCAGTTTGAGTTCGCCTACCCGATGGGGATCACGACCGACGCCAAAGGCGCGCTCTGGGTCGCCGACCCGGACAACAATCGCGTCCAGCGCTTCCAGATCCCGCACTACCTTCCGGCCTACCGCTCCTCGGTTGGCGCAGCCGGCGCCGGCGACGGTCAGCTCAACCTTCCCTCCGACGTAGCCTTCGACTCGAAGGCGAACCTCTGGGTCGCCGACTCGGGCAACAACCGCATCCAGGGCTTCGACGCCGGCTCCGGCGAGTTCGTCTCCAAGTTCGGCACGGCCGGCTCGGGCGACGGGCAGCTGAGCGCTCCCGCGTCCCTGGCCGTCGATGCAAACGGAGATATCTGGGTCGCCGACAAGAACAACAGCCGCGTCCAGAAGTTCAACGCGCAAGGCGAGTTCCTCGCAAAATTCGGCTCGCAGGGAAGCGGCAATGGACAGCTCAACCGACCCGAAGGCATCGCGATCGACGCCGCCGGGAACATCTGGGTCTCGGACACCTACAACCACCGAATCCAGAAATTCAAACCCAACGGCGAATTCCTCGCCGTCGTCAGCCCGGCCGGGCTTGGGACGATCGAACCGACCGGGATCGACGCCGGTCCCGGCGGCAAGGTCTGGGTTACCGACTGGACGAACAACCGCGTCGTCGTCCTTAGCGAATCCGGCGAATTGATCCGCCAGTTCGGCACGGCGGGCTCGGGAGCGGGCCAGTTCAACCACCCCGACGCGATCGAGGTCGACGCCCAGGGCAAGGTCTGGGTCGGCGATGAAGGCAACGGGCGCATCCAGCAGTTCAACCAATACGGCGAACTCGTCGCCATCTTCGGGGCAAAAGGCTCCGGCGCGGGCCAGTTCAGCTTCTCCTACCCGTTCGGAGTTGCGGCCGCCGCTGGACGCCTTTGGATTGCAGATCGCAACAACAACCGCATCCAGCGATGGGAGGCGGCAGACCTGACGCCGACGGAAATAAACGTCAAAGTCAACGGCGACAACGATCCCAGCGTCGAGCTTGACTCCGAAGGCGGCCTCATCGCGAGTATCGAGGGCATCGAGGCGGGCGAACACAGCTACGCCTACAACGGCCAGTTCCTTGTCTCCCACAATGGCCCGGAAGGCGAGATCGCCTACGAAAAGGACCCGACGACGGGGCAACTGAAAAAAGTGACGCTGCCCAACGGGACCTACGGTCAGATCGCCTACCGCAGCGACGGTCGCGTCTTGTCGGTCACCGTAGCCCCTGAAGGCTCGGACCCGAAAACGACGACTTTCGAGTACACCGACGCGGCGCCGACGACGGAAGCCCGCAGCACCCGGGTCGTTCCACCGGACGCGCCGGCCGTCACGTACGACATCGGCGCCGACGGCTCGGTCTTCAGATGGCGGCACGTCCCACAGGCGCCGCAGTTCCTCGATCT
>JAWVEZ010000130.1:0-15760 GCA_033856455.1 Solirubrobacterales bacterium
TTCAGCGACCCGGTCCAGCAAAAAATCAAGCGCCAAAGCAAAAAAACCGGCCGCCAAAAAAGCCGCCGCGAAAAAAACGCCGGCGAAAAAAGCAGCGAAAAAAACTTCGGCCAGGAAAGCGAAAAAAGCCAGCACCAAAAAAGCGCCGGCAAGAAAAGCAACCGCGAAAAAAGCGACCGCGAAAAAAGCCGGCGCGAAACCGGCCGTGAAAAAAGCCTCGAAAGCGAAAGCCAAACGGTCGACGAAAAAAGCGCCGGCCCGCAAAGCCGCCGCGAAAAAAGCCAGCGCCAAAAAAGCCGCCAAAAAATCGCCGGCGAAAAAAACGAAAGCCAAAGCGCGTAGATAACCCGCGCTTCCGATCGCACGGTTCCTTTCCCGTCCCGTGGGCGGATGAGGAACCGTGCGATTCGTTTTTTCAGGCGGTCTTGCCGATCCCCGAGCAGACGGGCGGCGCATCAGGGCGCCGACCAGTCCGTTTCGCGGTTTTCCACCAGGGGTAGCCGCGCACAAATCCACCATTAGGGAGACAACTCCATGGCAGACCCGAACGAGCGCGACGCGAAGCTCGTCCAGTATCTGAACGAGGCCTACACCAACGAGCGCGAACTCGAGACCGCGCTTCAGGCCGACCTTCTGCTGACGACCAAGCCGGCTTACGCGAAACGCCTCAAACAGCACCTGAAAGAGACGAAGGCTCACGCGAAAGCGCTCGAGCGCCGGATCAAGAAACTCGGCGGCGGCGGCCACGCCGTGCAGAGCGTGGTCGCGAAGGCGGCCGCGGTGGCGAAAGCGCTGCCGCACGCGGTCCGCGGCAGCGGCGAGGCCGAGAAAATGCTGAAGAACGCGAAGAGCCAGTTCGTCAGCGAGCAGGAGGAGATCTCCACCTACCTCGCGATCGAGACCTTCGCGACCAAGGTCGGCGACAAAGAGACCGCCAGCCTGGCGCGGGCGATCCGCAAAGAGGAGGAGCGGATGGCGCGCTTCCTCGAGGGCCAGATCAAGCAGCTCTCCGGCGCGGTCGCGATCGACGAGGTGCCGGCCAGCCAGCGCCGTCGCTCGGGTGCCAGAAAAGCGAAACGCTCGGCCAAAGCCAGCAGCAGAAAAGCAGCGGCGAAACCGGCGGCGAAATCGAGCTCGAAAGCGAAACGGCCGGCGAAAAAAAGCTCGGTCGCAAAAAAAGCGCCGGCGAGAAAAGCCGCCGCGAAACGCAGCACGAGAAAAGCGCCGGCCAAAAAAGCCAGCGCCAAAAAATCGACCGCGAAAAAAGCCAGCCGGGCTAGCGCGAAAAAATCCCGCTGAGCCGGTCGTAGACGAAGTCAGGCATTAGCGGGCGCACGTTGACCAGCGTCCGCACCCCGCGGCCGACCGGGTAGCGGGACCCGGAGCCGTCAAGGGCGTCGGCGATCTTCGCCGCGACCTTGGCGGGCTCCTCGCCTTTTTGCTCCGCCGAGGTGAGCTGCCGCTCGAACTTGAGCAGCGGCTAGTCGTAGAGCTGGCGCTGTTCGCCCTTCAGCTTCTTGCGCAGGCCCTCGACCTGCTCGCGGGACTTCGCCCAGATCGGCGTGTCGATCGGGCCGGGCTCGAGCAGCCCGACGCTGACCGGCTGGCCGTCGAGCTCCGCCCGCAGGCAGTCGGCGATCGCCTCCAGGGCGAACTTCGAGGCGTGGTAGGGGGCGCCCCAGGGATGGGTGACCCGGCCGCCGACCGAGCCGACGAAGAGCACGCGGCCAGCGCCGCTGGCCCGAAGCAGCGGCAGGAAGGTCTGGGTGACCGCGACCTGGCCGACCACGTTGACGTCGAGGATCTCGCGCAGCCCGTCGGGCGGCAGCGCCTCGAGCGGGCCGGCGACGCCGATCCCGGCGTTGTTGACGAGCGCGTCGAGGCTGCCGCCGGTGACCGCCGACACCTGCTCGCGCGCCGCCTCGATCTGCTCGGGTTTGGTGATGTTGAGCTCGACCGGCACGACCTCGCCGGGTTCCGCCGCCAGCGCTTTCGCGTCGGCCCGGTTGCGGACGCCGGCGAAGACGAGCCAGCCCTGTCCGGTCAGGTGCTGGACGGCGGCGCGGCCGATCCCCGAGGAGGTGCCGGTGACTAGAACGCTTTTCATCTCTGCCTCTTCCTTTCGCTAGGCGGTCTTCGGCGGGTTCGGCTCGGCCCGCGGCTCGAGCTGGATCTCGCGGTCGGCCCGCGGCTGGCCCTCTTCGATCTCGACGCTGCGCTCGCGCTCGGCGTTCAGCTGGTGGCCGAAGAGGATCGCCAGGTTGCTGATCCAGAGCCAGACCAGCAGCGCGATCAGCCCGCCCAGCGTCCCGTAGGTCTTGTCGTAGGAGCCGAAGTTGCCGACGTAGAGGGCGAACAGCGCCGAGGCGAGCACCCAGACCCCGATCGCCACCACGCTGCCCGCCGTCACCCAGCGGAACCCGCGCAGCTTCACGTTCGGCGAGGCGTAATAGAGGACGGCGACGATCAGCAGGAAGATCGCCGCCATCACCGGCCACTTGGCGACGCTCCAGACCGTCACCGCGGTGTCGCCGAGGCCGATCGGGCCGGCGATCGCATCGAGCACCGGGCCGGTGGTGACCAGGCCGAGGGCGAGCACGACGAGCAGCAGGATCATCGCCAGGGTGACCGCGATCTGCAGCGGGCGCAGCTTCCAGAACGGGCGCCCCTCGGGCGTCTCGTAGATCACGTTGGAGGCGCGCATGAAGGCGCCGACGTAGCCCGACGCCGACCACAGCGCCACCGCCAGGCCGAGCACGAAGGTGAGGCCGGCGGTGCCGCGGCTCTCGGTGATCGATTCGATCGGCCCTTTGAAGGTCTCCGCCGCGGACTCGGGACCGAGGTCGGTGATGATCTCGGTCAGGCTGCGGGTCGTCGAGGTCGGGTCGCCGAACAGGCCGAGCAGCGAGACCATCGCGATCAGCGCCGGGAACAGCGCCAGCAGGCCGTAGTACGTGAGCGCCGCCGCCCAGTCGGTCAGGTTGTCCTCCTGGAACTCGGAAGCGGTGCGCTTCAGGGTCGCCCAGGCCCCGGGATCGCGCTCGACCCCGGTCGGCGCGTAGTCGTGGCGCGCGGTCATCAATCGCTCGGTACCCCTGGCTCGAACGGGGCTAACCCCGGTGGCGGCGGGTAGCGTCAGCGCATGGCGAGGGCGAAGACGAAAACCCCGGCGCAGCTGCGCGAGTACGAACGCAAGCGGGACTTCGGCAAGACCGCCGAGCCGGCCCCGCGCAAGCGGCGGGCCAAGAGGGGGGCGCCGCGCTTCGTCGTCCAGGAGCACAGCGCCCGCCGCCTGCACTGGGACCTGCGGCTCGAGCACGACGGGGTCGCCGCCTCCTGGGCGATCCCGAACGGGATCCCCGACGACCCCGCCGAGAACCGCAAGGCGATCCACACCGAGGACCACCCGCTCGAGTACCTCGAGTTCGAAGGCGAGATCCCCGCCGGCGAGTACGGCGCCGGGACGATGAAGATCTGGGACCGGGGCACCTACCAGCTGGAGAAGTGGGAGCCGGGCAAAGTCATGCTCAGCTTCGAAGGAGAGCGGCTGAGCGGTCGCTACGCGCTGTTTCGCGCCGGCAAGGCGGACAAGGACTGGATGATCCACCGGATCGACCCGCCGGCCCGCGAGCGCGACCCGTTCCCGGAGCAGGTGCCGCCGATGTTGGCCCGCCCCGGCAGGCTGCCGCGGCGGCGCGACGGCTGGGCGGCCGAGCTGCTCTGGCGCGGCGAGCGGGCGCTGGCCTTCTGTCAGCCGGGACGGCTGCGCCTGCAGGGCGCCGACCTCACCGACGTCACCGAGAAGGCGCCCAAGGTGCGCCGCTTGACCCGCCAGCTCGGCAGCCGCGACGCCGTCCTCGACGGCGAGCTGGTCGCCCTGGAGGGAACGGAGCTCACCTACGTGATCTTCGACCTGCTCTACCTGGAAGGGAGCGACCTCTGCGCCGAGCCCTACGAGCGGCGGCGCGAGCTGCTGGACGGGCTGGAGTTGGAGGGTGAGGGCTGGCAGACGCCCGCCTACTCGACCGGCGACGCGAAAGCGCTGCTGGAGGCGAGCCGGGAGCGCGGTCTCGCCGGGCTGGTCCTGAAGCGCCTCGACAGCCCCTACGAGCCCGGCCGGCGCAGCAGGAGCTGGGTGGAGATCGCGAACGCGCCGAGCCGTCGCGACGAAAGTCGCTCGAACAGAGACCAGCTCGACCCGGGGGCGCCCGCCGACGTCCTGGACTGCGCCCAGGTGGCGGTCTGGATCCGCGGCATGTTCGACCAGTTGGGACTGGACTGCTACCCGAAGACCTCCGGCTCGAAGGGGATGCAGGTCTACGCGCCGCTCGACCGGGAGACGACCTACGAGCGGACCAAGCCGTTTGCCGAGGCGGTCGCGCGGACGCTGGAGGCGAAATTCCCGGACCGCGTCGTCTCGCGGATGGCGAAGAACCTCCGGCCCGGCAAGGTGCTGGTCGACTGGAGCCAGAACGACGAGCACAAGACGACGGTCTGCGTCTACTCGCTGCGGGCGAAGGCGCGGCCGACCGTCTCGACGCCGCTGGAGTGGGAGGAGGTCGAGGCGGCGTTGCAGGCCGGCAGGGCGGAGCGGCTGGTCTTCGACCACGCCGAGGTGCTGAAGCGGGTCGAGGAAAAAGGGGACCTCTTCGCGCCGCTGCTGACCCAGCGCCAGGCGCTGCCGTAGAGGGTCAGTCGTCGAGGCTGGCGATCTCCACCGGCTCGAGCTCGTCGGCGGGCTCGAAGCCGAGGATGCGGCCGTAGAAGTAGAGCTCGGCTTCGAGGCAGCGGATCTCGGTCTCGGCCTTGCGGAAGCCGTGCTGCTCGCCCGCGAAGGCGAGGTAGGCGTGGGGGATCCCCTTGGCGGCCAGCGCCGCGACCATCGCCTCCGCCTGGTTCGGCGGCACGACCTCGTCCTCGAGCCCCTGGAAGAGGATCACCGGTGCGCTCAGCCGCTCGAGGAAGTGGATCGGCGAGCGCTCGCGATAGAGGTCGGCGCGCTCCGGATAGGGACCGATCAGCCCGTCCAGGTAGCGCGCCTCGAACTTGTGGGTGTCGCGGGCCAGGGTCTCGGTGTCGGCGACGCCGTAGTAGCTGGCGCCGGCCGCGAACTCGTCGTGGAAGACCAGCGCGCAGAGGGTCGCGTAGCCACCGGCCGAGCCGCCGCGGATCGTCAGCCGCCGCCGGTCCGCCTCGCCCCGCTCGGCCAGGTGGGTCGCGGCGGCGACGCAGTCCTCGGTGTCCACGACTCCCCAGTTGCCCTGCAGGCGGTCGCGGTAGGCGCGGCCGAAGCCGCTGGAGCCGCGGTAGTTGACGTCGACGACGCCGAAGCCGCGGCTGGTCCAGAAGATGAACTCGTGGTCGAGCGCGGGCGTGGCGTGGGAGGTCGGGCCGCCGTGGCTCTGCACGATCAGCGGCGGCAGCTCGCCCTCCGGCGGGCTGAACTCCGGGTTGGTCGGGGGATAGAAGAAGGCGTGCGCGGTCTCACCGCCGGCGGTCGGGAACTCGATCGCCCGCGGGATCGGCGCGTAGGCCGGGTCGACCGCCTCGTCGCTCGCCTCGCGCAACACCTCGGTCTCGGCGCTGGCCGCGTCGTAGACGACGATCGCCGTCTCGCGGGCGGGGCCGGCGGCGGCGAAGGCGACCTTGCTGCCGGCGCTCGAGAGGGCCGGGAAGCCGAAGGAGGTGAAGGCGAGGCCGAGATCGGTGACCCGCTCGCTCCGCGGGTCGAGCACCCCGAGCCGTTCCTCGCCGCCGTCGTTGCGGATCACCGCGATCGAGCCGCCGGCGAGGAAGGCGTAGGTCGAGCCGCCGAACAGCCATTGCGGGTGGCCGAGCTCGGCTTCCTCCCGGGTCAGCTGCTCGATCCCGCCGTCCCCGCCGACCCGGTAGAGGTTCCACCAGCCGTCGCGGTCGGAGACGAAGTGCAGGCGCCCCTGCTCGTCCCAGCCCGGCTGGAAGACGGACTCGGCCGGGCCGCCGGCGACGAGCCGCGCCGCGCCCGGGTCCGCGAGCGGCGCCAGCCACAGCTCGGTCCCGTCCCAGGGCATGTTCGGGTGCTCCCAGCAGGTGAAGGCGAGCTCGGCGCCGTCGGGGCTGGGGCGGGGGAAGGAGTAGAAGTCACGGCCCGCCGCGAGCACCGTGGGCTCAGCCGACCCGTCGAGCGGCAGGGCGACGATCTCGTTGCGAGGTTCGCCCTCCCCGTGGCGCTCGCGCACGCAGAAGATCGTCTCGCCGTCGGGGCTGAGCCGCAGGTCGGCGTAGCGCAGCGCCGCCGGCCGTCGCGGCTCGGGGGTGAGCGCGACCGGCGCCTCGCCGAGCCGCTGGCTGTAGAGCCGCTGGTCGGCGAAGTTGGCGAAGAGGACCCGGTCGGGACCGGCCAGCGTCCAGGATCCGCCGCCGTACTCGTGCACGCGGGTGCGCACGTTGAACTCGGCCGGGGTGACGTCGGTGCTCTCGCCGTCGGCGCCGCGCCGCACCAGGGCCACGCGGCCGGCTTCGCTCGGCCGCCCCTCCGACCACCAGACGGCGCCGTCCGCGGCCAGCGCCGGCGCTCCCAGCCGCCGCCCCGCCCGCGCCACCGACTCGGCGCTGATCGGCGAGCGCCAGGAGCCAAAGGGCTGGGTGGTCGTCATTTCACACCTGTACGGAGGGAAATGGCGACCACACCTAGTCGTCGACCTCGATCTCGCGCAGGCGGTGGAGGTCGACGTCGTAGACGAAGCCGCGCACCACCTCGCGGTGGGGGACGAAGTTGGAGCGGCGCACGCGGCGGACCGACTGGCGCACGTTCGCGTCGACGTCGCTGAACGACTCGATCGCGAAGGCCGGGGCGACCCCCGTCGCCTCCTGCAGCTCGGCCCTGAAGCCGTCGTCGCTGACCTTTTCGAGGCCGCAGTCGGTGTGGTGGATCAGCATCACCTCGCGCGTGCCGAGCTTGCGCTGGGAAAGCGCCAGCGAACGGATCACGTCGTCGGTGATCACGCCGCCGGCGTTGCGCAGCACGTGCGCCTCGCCCTCGCCGAGCCCGAGCGCGCCGAAGACGTCGAGCCGCGAGTCCATGCAGGTGACGATCGCCAGCCGCAGGCTCGGTTCGAGGTCGAGGTGGCGCTCGGGCAGCCCCGCCGCGAAGGCCTCGTTGTTGGCGAGCAGGCGGTCGATCGTGTCCACGCGGGCAGCCTAGACGTTCGATTCACCCGCCCGCCATTCGGGTAATGGACGACAGCGCCGATGCGAGTCCCGAACCCGACCAAGCTGCTGCCACGACCGAGCCACGTACTCGCCCTGACCCGCCGGGTCGCAGGTCTGCTGCCCCACCTGCCGGGGCAGAGCAGCCGTCCCGAACCCGATTCGCCACCGCCACCGGCCACGCCCCCGTCTTCGCCCGCGAGACTCAAGCCGGTAACCAAGCCCAAAAGCCCGAAGGCAAAAGCGGGAGCCGCGAAGCCGAAAGCGAAAGCCGCGAAGCCGAAAGCCAAAGGCAAGCCCGACAAGCCCAAAAAAGCGAAAGGCCAACCCCGCACCGCGCCGCCCGGGACCGCCGTCGGCGGCTTTCCCGAGCCGCCCGGCAAGGACCCCGGCGACAGGCGGAGGCGGAGAAGCTGAAGCGCGAAAAGCTGGATGACTGAGGACGGCTTGCTTCGGGACGCATGCGTGGAGGGGTCGGGGTGCCCCTTTCGCTTAGTTTTTTTGTGGGTCGCGCTCCGAGCTGACGCCTAAAGCGCTGAAGCAAAAAAACACAAGACGCTTCAGGGGCACCCCGACCCCTCCACTCAAACCCCGCCGATGATCCGTTTGGCTTCGTGAACCCGTTCTAGACCCCGTATAGCGGGGTCAACTACGGGTTCGCGGAAGCTGCTGATCGTTGAGTCCGCTCTGGAGGGACGGGGCCAGCCTGCACACCTACCTGCCCCCGGAGGTGTGCAGGCTGGCCCCGTCCTACGCCGTTGGCAGGTGGTGGCCGCGCAGGCGGGTCAGGCTCAGCACCGCGGCGGCGACCGCGACCGCGGCGGCGAAGATGAAGGCGCCCTCGTAGTCGCTGAGCGCGGCGGCGAGCCCGGCCAGCGGCGCGCCGAGGCCGACGCCGGCGTCGAAGAAGGCGGTGTAGGTGCCCATCGCGGCGCCGCGGGCGCTGGGGGTGACGCGGCCGAGGGCGATCAGCATCAGCGAGGGGTTGATCAGCGAGAACGCCGCCCCCATCGCGCAGGCCCCGATGATCGCCACGGCCAGGTCCTGGGCAAGGGCGATCGTCAGCAGCCCGGCTCCCTCGACGAGGCAGGCGACGATCGCGACGCGGACCGGGCCGACGCGGTCGGGGAGGTCGCCGGCGATCAGCCGGGTGATCACGATCATCGCCGCGAAGGCGCCGAAGACGACCACGCCGTCCCCGATCCCGCGGTCTTCGAGGTGCAGGATCACGAAGGAGGCGATCGCGGCGTAGCCGACGGCGGCGAGCGCCACCGCGATGCCCGGGCCGATCGCCTCGGGGGCGATCAACGGGTGCGGCTCCGAATGGGCCTGGGGGAGGAACGGGTCGGGGACGCGGGCGGCGACCACGGCGCCCAGCAGCGGCAGCGCCGCGGCGAAGATCCAGACGGCGTTGTAGCCGCCGAGGTCGAGCAGCACCTCACCGGCCAGTGGGCCTACGCTGAGCCCGCCCCAGACCGCGAGCCCGTAGAGCCCGAGCACCCGCCCCCGCCGTGCCAGCGGCGCCATGTCGACGATCCAGACGGAGCCGGCGGTGTAGAGAGCGCCCTCGCCGGCGCCGGTCATCAGCCGGGCGATGATCACCCCGGCGAGGCCGAGGCTCGGCAGGTAGAGCAGGCCGCCGAGCGAGACGCCGACGATGCCGAGCAGGACCACGGGCTTGCGCCCCCGTCGGTCGACCAGCCGGCCGGCGAACGGGCGCAGCAGCAGCCCGGTGATCGCGTAGGCGCCGATCACGATCCCGACCGCGAGGTCGCCAGAGTCGAGCGGGCCGTGGACATAGCGGGGCAGGACGGGGAGCACCGCGCCGACCGCCGCGAGCCCGCTGAAGGTGACCGCGAACAGCGCCGCGAAGCTGCGGCCGGCGTGGGGGGCGGCCTCCGCCCGCGCCGGGTTCACCGCAAGAGCGCGGCGAGGTCCGCGACGACGTGGTCGGGCGCCGGATCCGCCGCCGCCGCTTCCGCCTCGTCGGTGGTCCCGCTGAGCACGAGGATCGTCGCCAGCCCGGCGGCGCGGCCGCCGGCGATGTCCGAGGAGACGCGGTCGCCGATCATCGCCACCCGCTCGGCGCCGCCGAGCTGAGCCCGCGCCAGGTCGAAGAGGTGGCGCTCCGGCTTGCCGCCGATCACCGCGGTCTTGCCGCTCGCGGTCTCGACCGCGGCGAGGATCGAGCCGGTTCCCGGCCACTCGCCGCCCGGCATCGGCATCGTCGGGTCGTGGCTGGTGGCGACCAGCGCCGCGCCCGCGTCGAGCGCCCGCTTCGCGGTCAGCAGCTCCTCGAAGTCGAAGCCGCGGTGGCCGGAGACGACGACGACCGTGGCCGCGTAGGCGGGCTCGCCGGTCAGCGGCTCGGCCCCGGCCGCGGCGACCATCTCCTTCAGCGGCTCGGCGCCGATCACGAAGGCCCCGCCGCCGTTCGCCGCTTCGCCGGCCAGCCGCGCCGCGGTCATCCCGGCGGTGACGATCCGCTCCGGCCCCACCTCGACCCCCATCCCCTGCAGCCGCTTGGCGTAGGACTCGGGCCGCTTGGTCGGGTTGTTGGTGACGAAAACCAGTTCCACGCCGGCGGTCTGGAGCGCCGCCAGCGCCTCCGCCGAGCCGGGCACGGGCTCGCGGCCGATCCAGACGACTCCGTCGAGATCGACCAGAAGCCCGTCGAATTCGTCAGCCAGCGGCACGACCGGGAGGCTATTGGCTCGTGATCGATACGGTTTCGCCAGTGAGTGCGAACGGAAAGGTCGTGGTCGCCACCGATCTGACCCGCCGCTACGGCGAGGGCGACGCCGCTGTCGATGCGCTGGCCGGGGTCAGCACCGCATTCGACCGCGACCGCTTCACCGCGATCATGGGTCCCTCGGGCTCGGGCAAGTCGACCCTGATGCACATCCTCGCCGGCCTCGACAAGCCGACCGGCGGCACGGTCGAGCTCGACGGGGTCGAGATCACCGGGCTCGACGACGGCGCCCTGACCCAGCTGCGCCGCGACAAGCTCGGCTTCGTCTTCCAGTTCTTCAACCTGCTGCCGGTCCTCACCGCCGAGGAGAACATGCTGCTGCCGCTCTCGATCGCCGGTCGCAAGCCCGACCCCGAGTGGCTGGAGCGGCTGGTCGAGACGGTCGGCCTCGGCGACCGCCGCACCCACCGGCCCGGCGAGCTCTCCGGCGGCCAGCAGCAGCGGGTCGCGGTCGCCCGGGCGCTGCTCTCCAAACCCGCCGTCGTCTTCGCCGACGAGCTGACCGGCAACCTCGATTCGAAGGCCAGCGAGGACGTGCTGGCGCTGCTGCGCCAGGCGGTCGACGAGTTCGGCCAGACCGTGGTGATGGTCACCCACGACCCCGCCGCCGCGGCCCACGCCGACCGCCTGGTCACCCTGCGCGACGGCAGGATCGTCCACGACGCGGCGCCGGGCTCGGCCGACGACGTGATCGAGTTGATGAAGACGATTGACTAGCCTCGCGCTCAAGAGCCTCTGGGCTCGCAAGGTGCGCGCCCTCACGACCACCTTCGCGGTGGTCATCGGAGTCGCCTTCATGGCCGGCTCCTACGTCTTCACCGACACGATATTCGCCGCCTTCGACGAAATCTTCAGCGACTCGCAGGCGGGGACCAGCGTCGTCGTCAGCTCCGAGAACCTGGTCAAGCAGCAGAGCGGCGAAGTGCCGACGATCTCCGCCGACCTGCTGCCGCGGATCGAGAAGACCCCGGGCGTTCGCATCGCCTCCGGCGCGATCTTCACCCCCGGCGGCTTCTTCGACGAAGAAGGCGAGGCGATCGGGGCCAAATTCGCACCCAAGTTCATCTCCTCGACGCTGCCCGACGGCCTCGAGTCGCTCGACTACGTGGAGGGCAACCCGCCGCGTGGGCCCGACGAAGTCTCGATCGACGAAGGGGCTGCCGAAGAAGCCGACCTCGCGCTCGGCGACACGATCCAGATCGTCGGCAGGATCCCCGCCAAGAACTACCGCCTGGTCGGCATCACCAAGCTCGGCAACACCTCGTTCGGCGGCTTCAGCATCGCCCAGCTGACCCTGCCGGAGGCGCAGCGGATCACCGACAAGGAGGGGGAGTTCGACCAGATCTCGATCGCCGCCGCCGACGGGGTCTCGCCGCCGGTCCTGAAGGCACGGATTGCGAAAGAGATGCCGCCCTCGGTCCGGGTCGAGACCGGCGAAGAAAACGCCGAACGCTCCTCCGACGAAATCCGCGACAGCCTCGGCTTTCTGACCACGATCCTGCTCGTCTTCGCCTTCGTCGCCCTCTTCGTCGGCGCCTTCCTGATCTTCAACACCTTCTCGATCACGGTCGCCCAGCGGATCGCCGAGTTCGGGATGCTGCGCACGCTGGGCGCCTCGCGCGGGCAGATCCTGCGCTCGGTGCTCGGCGAATCGTTCGTGATCGGGCTGGTCGGCTCGCTGCTCGGGATCGCCTTCGGGTTCGTGATCGCGATGGCGCTGAAGGCGCTCTTCGAGGCGGTCGGCGCCAACCTGCCGAGCACCGGGCTGATCCTCGAGAGCCGCACCGTGGTCGTCTCGATCGCGGTCGGGCTTGGGATCACGATGATCTCCTCGCTGCTGCCGGCCCTGCGCTCGACCCGGGTGCCGCCGATCGCCGCCCTACGGGCCGAGATCGCGGCGCCGAGCCGGCGCCGCCGGCTCCTCAACGCTGTCCTGGCGGCACTGCTGGGCCTGGTCGGGATGGCGATGCTCGTGATCGGCCTCTTCGGCAGTGCCGACAGCGACGCCGCCGCCGGCCTGATGGGCGCCGGCGCGGTTTTCTTCGTGCTCGCCGTCTCGCTGTTCAGCCCGGTGCTGGTGCGGCCGCTGGCGGCCCTGGCCGGCTGGCCGCTGGAGCGGATGCGCCGGCTCACCGGCCGCCTCGCCCGCGAGAACGCCCAGCGCAACCCCGGCCGCACCGCGATCACCGCGGCGGCGCTGATGATCGGGCTCGCGCTGGTCGCCTTCGTCACCATCTTCGCCGCCGGCGCCAAGGACTCGATCGCCACCGCCGTCGACGACACCTTCCAGGGCGACCTGGTGATCCAGAACAGCGACGGCTTCTCGCCGATCCCGCCCGGCGCCGTCGATGCCGCTCGCCAGGTGCCGGGGGTCGAGCTGGTCGCGACGATGCGGGCGACGGAAGCCAAGCTCGTCGGCGCCGGCTCGAAGCAGCGGATCAACGGGATCTCCCGCGATGCCGGCGACGTCTTCAAGCTCGAATGGAAGCAGGGAGGGCCAGCGACCCTGCGCGAGCTCCGCGATGACCAGGCGATCGTCAAGGAATCGTTCGTCGAAGCGCACGACATCGGGATCGGCGAGCGCTTCCGACTGCTGAGCCAGTCCGGCAACCGGCCGAGCTTCGAGGTCGTCGGCGTTTACGACACCAAGGTCGGCCTGATCGGCAGCGCGCTCGTCACCCAGGCGGTGCTGGCGCGCGACTTCGGTCAGACCCAGGACACGATCGACTTCGTCCGGACCGCCGAGGGCGCCGATCCCGGCGAGGTGCAGAAACGGCTCGAAGGTGTGATGGAAGCTTCGTTTCCGACCGCCGAGGTCGTCAACCAGCAGGAACTCAAGGAGAAACAGGAAGAAGCGGTCAACCAGCTGCTGGTCCTGATCTACGCCCTGCTGGTGCTGGCCATCGTGATCTCCCTGTTCGGGATCGCCAACACGCTGGCGCTCTCGATCCACGAGCGCACCCGCGAGCTGGGGATGCTGCGGGCGATTGGGATGTCACGCCGTCAGGTGCGGACGCTGATCCGCTACGAGGCGGTGATCACGGCGCTGATCGGGGCGATCCTCGGGATGGCCCTGGGCTTGATCTTCGCGGCGCTGATCGCCCAGCCGCTGAAGGACGAAGGCTTCACCCTCAGCTACCCGGTTGGGCAGCTGATCGCGCTGTTGGTGCTGGCGGGCCTGGCCGGTGTCCTCGCCGCGATCGCGCCAGCCCGCCGCGCCTCGCGCCTCGACGTGCTCGAGTCCCTGCAATACGAGTAGTCGAGACCGCTAGGCCAGGCCCATGCGGAGGGCGCCGGCGATCTCGAACATCGCGGCCCGCGAAGAGCGGCTGAAGGCGGTCTGGTTGGCGAAGCCGTGGATCGCGCCCGGGTAGCGCCGCAGGGCGACCTTGGTGCCCGCTTCGCGCATCCGCAGCGCGTAGGCCTCGCCCTCGTCGCGCAGGGGGTCGAAGCCCGCGGTGGCGACGTAGGCCGGGGCCAGGCCGCTCAGGTCGGGCGCCTTGAAGACCGAGATCCGCGGGTCGTCGACGTCGGTGCCGGGGCCGACGTAGTGGCCCTCGAAGAGGTCCATGTCGCCCTTGGTGAGCATGAAGCCGTCGGCGAAGAGGGTGCGCGAGCGCGGGTCGTCGGCGGAGTCGGTGACCGGATAGAGGAGCAGCTGGAAGGCCGGCGCCAGGCCTTCGTCGCGGCCCTGGAGGCAGACCACGGCGGCCATGTTGCCCCCGGCGCTGTCGCCCCCGACGGCGATCCGGGCGGGGTCGATGCCGAGGTCGGAGGCGTTCGCTCCGGCCCAGCAGAAGGCGGCCCAGGCGTCCTCGATCGCGGCGGGGAAAGGGTGCTCGGGAGCCAGCCGGTAGTCGATCGAGAGCACCGCGATCCCCGCTGCGGCGGCGAGGAAGCGGCAGACGCCGTCGTGGGTCTCGAGGTCACCGATCACCCAGCCGCCGCCGTGGTAGAAGACGAGCAGAGGCGGCGGCGTGCCCCCGGGCAGGTGCCGGGGCAGGTAGAAGCGGGCGCCGAGCGGACCGGCCGCGCTCGGGATCGTCAGGTTCTCGACCCGCTCCATCGGCAGCGGCCGCTTCGGCACCGTCGCCGCGGCGCCGCGGCGGTTGAAGGCCCGCGCCTGCTCCGGCGGCAGCAGGTTGGTGTAGGAGAAGGTGCCCGAGCGCCGCGCCAGCTCGATCATCACGTGCACGTCGCTGGCCAGCCTCTGTTCCTCGATCGCCGGCGGCGCGCCGAAGAGCAGCCGCTGCGTGCGCGGCGAGAGCCCGCAGGCCCAGCGCAGAAACTGGAACTCGACGCTCGGAGGTAGTTGGGGCGGCGCCACGCCGGCCAGCCTACGCGAAAACGGGTGAACGTTCACACCGTTTCGTGTAGTCGTGAGGGGGGAGAGTCGGCCGCGCCGCCGGCCTTGGGAGCTGCATGTGGAGACAGGGAATCTGCCGCGGGGCCCTGCTGGTGACCTTGACTCCCGGCACCCTGTTCGTGGGCGTCCTGCTGGCGGGACTGGACGAGGGAGCGGCGGCCGAGCCTGCCATCGCGACCCCCGTTCGAGCGCACTGCTCCGCACCCAGGACCCTCCGCCTGCGCCGCTTCGAGGACCACTCCGCCCAGCTGCTCTGCGGCCGCCGGGTGATCGTCCGCATCTCGGTCCCCGGCTAGAAACGGCTCATTACTTAGCGATCTTTAGGGTTCCCGCTTCGTTCACACGAGGGAGGGAAGACATGAAGCGACGTTTCACGGTGGCGATCCTGACCGCGGCCTTCGCCGTCGGCGTAGCCGCACCCCCGGCATCGGCCGGCGACAAGGACTGCGCGGACTTCAAGACCTGGCGGCAGGCGCAGAACTTCTTCAAGAAGCACGGCGGGCCGTCGAAGGATCCGCACCGCCTCGACGGCGACGACGACGGCATCGCCTGCGAGGCCCTGCGCTAGCGCTCTGGCGATCGATGCGTCAGTTGTAGGCCCATGGGGCCCTCAAGTGACGCATCGATCTGCCGGACGGACGTCACACATTTCGGTGTAACCGTAGGAGTAGCCTGGACACAGGGCTATGGAGGCTGTGGTCAAAGCGGTGGCGCCGATCGAGGCTCCGGCACGGGGCCCAATTCGCGGTCTGCCGCCCGGGCCGCGGATGCCGCGGGCGTTGCAGACCGCGATCTGGTCGCGGCAGGCGCAGTGGATGCTGGCGCAGTCGCGGGCCCGCTTCGGGGATATGTTCACGATCCGGATCGCCCACGAGGGCGACTGGGTGATGGTCGCCGACCCGGCGCTCGTCAAGCAGGTCTTCACCGGCGACCCGAAGGTCTTCCACGCCGGTGAGGGCAACGAGATCCTGCGGCCGATCCTCGGCGACAACTCGGTCCTCGTCCTCGACGAGAAGGCCCACATCGGCCAGCGCCGGCTGCTGCTGCCGCCCTTCCATGGTGAGCGCATGCAGGGCTACGAGGCGAAGATGGCCGAGATCGCCGCCCGTGAGATCGACTCCTGGCCGACCGGCAGCCCCTACAAGCTGCGGCCGCGGATGCAGGCGATCACGCTCGAGATCATCATCGAGACCGTCTTCGGCGTCCACGACCATGAGCGCATGGACCCGCTGCGGGCGGCGCTGCGCGACTTCCTCGACCTCACCACCGATCCGCGCCTGCTGTTGCCGGTGATCCTGATCGGTCCCGACCGGATCCGCCACATCCCCGCCTTCCGCCGTCGCGTCGACCGCGTCGACGAGCTGATCCACCGCGAGATCGCCGAGCGCCGGGTCGCCGAGGACCTGGGCGAGCGCGACGACGTCCTCTCGATGCTGGTCGCCGCCCGTCACGAG
>JAWVEZ010000131.1:0-3306 GCA_033856455.1 Solirubrobacterales bacterium
CCCCCCCCGGACGCGCCGCGCCGGGCCCCCCCCCACCCCGCCCGCCCGTGTGGGTGTGCGGGGGGGCCCGGCGTGTCGAGCGGCCACGCCTAAAACCGCAGGCGGACGCGGTAGAGCTTGGTGCGGCCCTCGATCCCCTTCAGGCGCCGCTCGCCGATGAAGGTGAAGCGGAAGAACTCTTCGCCGATCGCCTCCTTGGTGGCGAGGTCGACGACGGCGCTGCCGGGGCGGGCGACGCCGGTGACCCGGCTGGCCAGGTTGACGGCGCGGCCGTAGTAGTCGCCGGCCTGCGGCAACGCGGTGCCGAGCGCCAGCCCGGCGCGCAGCCAGGGGAAGCGCTCGCCTTCGGCTTCGGCGGCGGCGATCAGCGCCAGCGCCGCCCGGGTCAGGGCGGCGGGCTCGGTGGAGACCAGCATCGCCGCGTCGCCGATCGTCTTCACCAGCCGCACCGGCGGCTCGGCGACGGCGGTCGCCATCTCCTCCAGCCGGCCCGCGACCTGGCCCAGCTCCTCCGGCTCGATCTCCTCGCCGAGCCGCGTGAACTCGACCAGGTCGGCGAAGCAGACGCAGAGCTCGACCGTCCCGCCGAGCTCCCCGGCGGCGAGGTCGGCGGCGGCGATCACGTCGCGTTTGACCTGCTCCAGGAGGTTGACCTGGAAGGCGTAGGTGAGGGTGTCGCCGACCAGCGGCAGCAGCCCTTCGGCGACCAGCTTGAGGTTGTAGGCGACGTCGCGCTCGGTTTCTCCGGGGTTGGTCAGGTTGCGGACGACCAGCTCGCGATTCGCTTCGGCGATCCGCCCCATCCCCATCCCGATCGTGCGCGCGTTGCGCAGCAGGTCCTCGGTCGGAAAGCCCGCGTCGAGGATCTGTTTGGTGCGCCGCGCGGCGGCGAGGTCCGACTCGGTCGCGATCGGCTCGTCGGGGTCCCCGTAGGGAACGCCGAGCGCCGCGCGGAACCGGCGCAGCAGCTCCAGGTCCATGCCGGACTGCTCGGCGACTTCGCGCGCCGTGTAGCGGACGCCGTCGCCGGCGATCGCGTGCTCGACCGGGATCAGCGCCAGCCGCCCCGCCGCAACAGCTTCACGCAGCTCCTCCAGAGAGACGCCTTCGGCCGCGAGCTGCTCGAGCAGAGCCAGCCGCGCCTCGCGAGCCGCCCCCTCGACCCCCTCCAGCATCCCCTCGGCCTCGAAGTCGATCACGCGCTCGCCACCGCCCCGCCGCGGCGCGGGTCGCCGCCGCCGCTGAGGGCGCCGCTGCCCGGATCGCGCGCCACCGCCTGCACGCCGCCGAAGAATAGGTTGATCGCCGGCCAACGGGCGACCGGCGTCCCCGCGGCCTCGATCCGCGCCAGCGCCGCCTCGTCCAGGCCCGGCTCGGCCTGCACTGCGCCGGCCTCGAAGTGCAGCCGCGGCGCCCGCACCGCGTCGGCCGCCGAGAGCCCCTGCTCGACCGTCCGCACCACGGTCTGCAGGATCGCCGAGCGGATCCGGTTGGAGCCGGCGCTGCCAACCCCGAGCACGATCTCGCCGTCGCGGAGGACGACGGTCGGGGCCATCATCGAGGAGACGCGGCGGCCCGGCGCGATCCGGTGAAAGCCGAGCGGGTGCAGGTCCTCCTCCCCCATCATGTTGTTGAGGATCACCCCCGTGCCCGGGACCATCACCCCCGAGCCGGAGCCGTTGGAGCAGGTGACGCTGGCGCAGGTCCCGGCCGCGTCGAGCACCGAGACGTGGGTGGTCGAGCCGAGCAGATCGGCGGCGGCGAGGTCGAGCCCGGCGGCGTCGAGGAAGCTCGCCTCCACCCCCTCCTCGTAGAGGGACTCGGCGAACTCGAGGCTGCGGCGGTCGTTGGCGGCGCCGAGCGCCGCGACCAACTGCTCGGGCCCGCTGACCGGGCCCAAGCGCTCCAACAGGCCGAGGCTGAAGGCGAGCAGGATGCCGCCGGAGGAGGGCGGCGGGTTGGTGAAGACCTCGGTGCCGCGGAAGTCGGCGCTGATCGGGCGGCGCTCGATCGCCTCGTAGGCGGCGAGGTCGCCGCGGCCGAGCGTGCCGCCCTGCGCGAGCACGAAGTCGGCGAGGGCGGTCCCGATCTCGCCCCCGTAGAACGCCTCGGCGCCCTCGGCGGCGAAGCGTTCGAGCGTCTCGGCGAGCTCCTCGAAGCGGAAGGTCTCCCCCTCCCGCAGGGTCCTCCCGGCCGGCGCGTAGAGCTCGCGCGTGCCGGGCAGCCGCGCGTGGATCGGCTCGAGGATCTCCAGCAGGTAGGCCTGCTGGGCGTTCAGCGGCACCCCCTCGCGGGCGAGCCGGACCGCCGGCGCCGCCAGCGCCGTCAGCGGCACCGTCCCGAACCGCTCCAGCGCCCGCACCAGCCCGGCCGCGGTGCCGGGCACCCCGCAGGAGGCGGGGCCGACGAAGAACGTCTGCGAGGTCTCGGCGTCGAAGTGGACCGGCACCGGGACCAGCTCGGCCCGGCGCTCGACCCCGTCGAGGCCCGGCGCCGCAACGAAGAAATCGATCAAGGTCTGTTCGGCGCCGCCATCCACGTCGCGATGGACGAGCATGTAGCCGCCGGCGCCGAACCCCGTAAGCGGGCTCTCGACCGCGAACGAGGCGAGGACCGCGGCGATCGCCGCGTCGACCGCGTTGCCGCCTTCGCGCAGCACGAGGGCACCGGCCTCGGCGCTCTCTGGATGGCCGGCGGCGACTACCCCTCGCACGGGGCTACTCGCTAGCCGGGAAGAAACTCGGGGACGTCGATGCCGAGGTCGCCGCCGCGGTCGCTCCCCGAACGGGAGCCGCGGCGCTCGCCCGGAGCGTCTTTGGTGCGACGGATCGTCGGCTCGGCGGAACGGCGCGGCGTGCTCGGGCGGCCGTCGAAGCGGGTGGCGACGACGGTGACCCAGATCTGGTCGGTCAGCTCCTCGTCGACGTTGGCGCCGAAGATGATGTTGGCGTCGGGATGGGCGGCCTCGCCGACCACCTTGGCGGCCTCGGAGACCTCGACCAGCGAGAGGTCCGAACCGCCGGTGATCGAGAGCAGGATCGCGCGGGCGCCCTCCATCGAGGTCTCCAGCAGCGGCGAGGAGATCGCTTTTTCGGCGGCGAGCACGGCGCGCTCGTCGCCGTAGGCCATGCCGATCCCGAGCAGCGCCCGGCCGGCGTCGGACATGATCGTGCGCACGTCGGCGAAGTCGAGGTTGATCACCGCGGGCAGGGTGACCAGATCGGAGATCCCCTGG
Source organism: Solirubrobacterales bacterium (assembly GCA_033856455.1). Classification (GTDB taxonomy): domain Bacteria; phylum Actinomycetota; class Thermoleophilia; order Solirubrobacterales; family 70-9; genus VAYN01. Next base: position 3,236 of record JAWVEZ010000131.1, read on the forward strand.
ACGCCCTGGCGCAGGACGTCGTCGGCGACCTGGAAGGCCTCGACCATCGAGGTCTGCTGGTCGAGCACCTG
>JAWVEZ010000132.1:0-5568 GCA_033856455.1 Solirubrobacterales bacterium
TGATCCTCGTCGTCAACAAGGTGGACCGCCCCGACGCCCGCATCGCCGAGGTCGTCGACGAGGTCTACGAGCTCTTCCTCGACCTCGACGCCGACTCCGAGCAGATCGACTTCCCGATCGTCTACACGAATGCGAAAGCCGGTTGGGCCGCGCTCGAGGAGGGTGTCGAGGGCACCGACCTCGACCCGCTGATGGATCTGATGCTGAAACGGATCCCGGCCCCCGAGTACGACCCCGAGCAGCCGCTGCAGGCGCACGTCACCAACCTCGACGCCTCGCCTTACGTCGGGCGCCTCGCCCTCTGCCGCGTCCACAACGGCACGATCCGCAACGGCCAGCAGATCGCCTGGTGCCGCGCCAACGGCGAGATCGCCCGGGCCGCCGTCTCCGAGCTCTACATCACGGAGGGCCTCGAGCGGGTCACCACCGCCGAGGCGGGCCCCGGGGAAATCATCGCCGTCGCCGGGCTGGAAGAGGTGACGATCGGCGAGACCCTGGCCGACCCCGAGAACCCGGTGCCGCTGCCGGTGATCGAGGTCGACGAGCCCTCGCTGTCGGTCGTGGTCGGCATCAACACCTCGCCGCTGGCCGGCAAAGAGGGCAAGAAACTGACCGCGCGCCAGATCCGCGACCGGCTCGACGCCGAGCTGGTCGGCAACGTCTCGATCCGGGTCAAGGACACCGAGCGCCCCGACGCCTGGGAGGTGCAGGGCCGCGGCGAGCTGCAGCTGGTCGTGCTGCTGGAGATGATGCGGCGCGAGGGCTTCGAGCTGACCGCGGGCCAGCCCCGCGTCGTCACCCGCGAGATCGAAGGAGAAGTCCACGAGCCGGTCGAGCGGCTGGCGATCGACGTACCGGAGGAGCACGTCGGCACCGTCACCCAGATGCTCGCCGGCCGCAAGGGCCGCATGGAGCAGATGGTCAACCACTCGACCGGGTGGGTGCGAATGGACTTCCTGGTCCCGGCCCGGGGGCTGATCGGGTTCCGCACCGAATTCCTCACCGAGACCCGCGGCACCGGCATCCTCCACCACGTCTTCGACCGCTGGGAGCCCTGGGCGGGCGAGCTGCGCACGCGCGGGACCGGCTCGCTGGTGGCCGACCGCCGCGGCAACACCGCCAGCTACTCGCTGATGAGCCTGCAGGACCGCGGCTCCCTCTTCGTCGGCTCCGGCGAGGAGGTCTACGAAGGGATGATCGTCGGCGAGAACGCGCGCGCCGACGACCTCGACGTCAATCCGACCAAAGCCAAGCAGCAGACCAACGTGCGCGCCGCCAGCGCCGACATCCTGATCCGCCTGGCGCCGCCGACCCGCCTCACCCTCGAAGCCTCGCTGGAGTTCCTGCGCGACGACGAGTGCGTGGAAATCACCCCCGAGTCGGTCCGCCTGCGCAAGGTGATCCTCGACAAAACCCAGCGCCTCAAGGCCGCCAAGCGCGGCGCCGCCGCGCCCCGCTAGACCTTTCTAGGGCTTCCCGAAGCCAGCTTCGATTCCGTCGAGCAGGCGCTCGAGTCCACGCTCGAAGCGGCCCTCCTCGCGGAAGAGCTCGCGGACCACGGCGATCCCGGCCTCGAAATCGTCGCCGAGCAGCTCGCGGGCGCGGGGGAACTCGCCGCTGTCGAGTTCGCGCTGGAAGAACTGGCGCGCCCCGGGCGGCCAGCCGGGACCCTGCGCGTCCGGCTCCTGGGCCTCGCGGATCGCGAAGCCGAAGACGTACTCGTCGATCAGCACGATCGCTTCCAGCCTCGCCTTCGAGTCGAGACCGGCCCCGGCCATCGCCTGCAGCGACTGCTCGAGGTGGCGCAGCTTGTTCGGCCCCGGTCGGGGCTCGTCGAGCAGGTCGAGCGTCCAGCGGTGGCGGCGCAACGATTCGCGGGTCGCGATCGCGATCCGCGCGATCGCCGGCCGCCACTCGCTCGGCAGCTCCTCGTCGGGGACCAGCATCTCCCCCATCGCCGCGTCCATCATCAGCGTCACCAGCTCGTCCTTGTTGGCGACGTAGTGGTAGAGCGTCATCGTCCCGGCGCCAAGCGCCTGGGCGACCCGGCGCATCGAGACGGCCTCGAGCCCCTCTGTGTCGGCGATCTCGATCGCCGCCGCGGCGATTCCCGCCCAGGAATGGCCGGGCTTGCGGGAGCAGGGCTCCTCGCGCAGCCAGATCAGGGACTGCCCGGACTCGGTGGTGGGAGCGGAACGCATCTCGTACAGCGTACTGCTAGCCTGCCCCCGTACGCCGTACCACTAGATCCGAGGTCCCCTTGAACGCCACTCCCCCCGCCGGCGCCTCCCCCGGCGCCGATCGCAACGCCCTCGATCGCAGGACGATGGTCGTCGCCGCCGTCGTCCTGCTCGGAGCGGTGATGTCGATCCTCGACACGACCGTGATCAACGTCGCGATCGACCGCCTGGCGATCGACTTCAACGCCTCGCTGACCACGATCCAGTGGGTCGTCACCGGCTACACGCTGGCGCTCGTCGCGGTGATCCCGGTCACCGGCTGGGCCGCCGACCGCTTCGGGACCAAGCGGATCTACATCTGGTCCCTGATTCTCTTCATCGCCGGCTCGATCCTCTGCGCGGCGGCCTGGAGCGCCGGCTCGCTGATCGCCTTCCGCGTTCTGCAGGGGATCGGCGGCGGAATGATCATGCCCGCGGTGATGACGATCATGACCCGCAAAGCGGGGCCGCACCGGATGGGACGGGTGATGGGCATCCTCGGCGTGCCGATGCTGGTGGCGCCGCTGGTCGGACCGATCCTCGGCGGCTGGCTGGTCGACGACGTCTCCTGGCGCTGGATCTTCCTGATCAACGTCCCGATCGGGATCGTCGCGGTCGCTCTGGCGATGATCGTGCTCGAGCGCGACGAGCCGCAGCCCGCGCACAGGCTCGACTGGCTCGGGATGGCGCTGCTCTCACCGGGCCTGACGGCACTGATCTTCGGCCTCGCCGAGTCCTCCGGCGATGGCTTCGGGGCGACCAGGTCGTGGCTGCCGATCGTCGCCGGCGTCGCCCTGATCGCTGGGTTCTTCAGGCACAGCTGGCGGGCGGAGGCGCCGCTGATCGACATCAAGACCTTCACCCACACCCGCGCCGGCGCCTCGGCGGTGGTCTTCATGGCCTTCTCGATCGCCTTCTTCGGCGCCCTCCTGCTGATCCCCCTCTACTACCAGACGGTGCGCGGCGCATCGGCTCTGGAAGCGGGCCTGCTGCTGGCACCGCAGGGCCTCGGGGCAATGATCACGATGCCGCTGGCGGGGCGGATCACCGACCGCCACGGGCCCAGCAAGCTGCCCGCCTGCGGCGTCCCGCTCCTGGTGATCGGGCTCGCTCCCTTCGCCTTCGTCACCGGCACGACCTCCTACGTGCTGCTCTGCGGCTTCGGCTTCGTGCTCGGCCTCGGCATGGGCCTCTCGATGATGCCGACGATGACCGCGGCGATGCAGGCGGTGCCGGCGAGCGCGATCGCCCGCACCAGCACGGCGATGAACATCATCCGCCAGTCGGGGGCCTCGATCGGGACCGCGCTCCTCTCGGTTCTGCTCGCGACCGCGATCGCGAACAAGCTGCCGAGCGGGACGAGCCCCGAGGGCGGCAGCGGCTTCGAGGCCCTGCACGGCATCTCCGACGCCAAACGGGAAGCCGTGGCCGGCCCGCTCGCCGAAGCCTTCGCCTCGACCTTCGTCTGGGCGCTGGCGCTGCTGGCGCTGGCCTTCGTCCCGGCCCTCTGGATGGCGCTCGCCAGCCGCAAGAAGGCGCCCGAAGGCCCGCCGCCGATCACCGAGGAACACGCCGCCGTCCTCGAGTAGCCCGGGTGTCGCCATTTCGTCCCGCAGGGGTGGGAAATGGCGACCACCCAACGGGTAGGCTCTCCAGCGTGGCGAAATGGGGAGTGCTCGCAGTCCTGGGTGCCGCGCAGTTCCTGATGGTCCTGGACCAGGCGGTGATGAACGTCGCGATCTCGCAGCTGGTCGAGGATTTCGACACCACCGTGACCACGATCCAGATGGTGATCGCCCTCTACGCGCTGGTCATGGCCGGGCTGATGCTGACCGGCGGCAAGCTCGGCGACATCATCGGGCGGCGGCGGGCGTTCGCGATCGGCCTGGTCATCTACGGCGCCGGCTCGGCGCTGACCGCGGCGTCCTGGAGCGTCCCCAGCCTCACCTTCGGCTGGTCGATCCTCGAGGGGATCGGCGCGGCGCTGGTCCTGCCCGCGATGTTCGCCCTGGTCGCCGGGAACTTCAAAGGCGCCGACCGGGCGCTCGCCTACGGCGTGCTCGGCGGCGTCGCCGGCGCCGGGATCGCGGTCGGCCCGATCCTCGGCGGCTGGGCGACCACCGAGCTGACCTGGCGGGTCGTCTTCATCGGCGAGGTCGTGGTCGCGATCGGGATCCTGATCGGTCTGCGGTTGATCAAGGAGCCGGAGCGGACCGGGAAGCGGCCGAGCATGGACTGGGTCGGAGCGGTCCTCTCGGCGCTCGGCCTCGGGCTCTTCGTCTTCGGCGTGATCCAGGCCAGCAACTGGGGCTGGCTGCACCCCAAGGACTCGCCGCTCGAGCCGTTCGGCTTCTCCCTGACCCCGTTCGTGATCGCCGCCGGGGCGCTCGTGCTCGGCCTCTTCCGCTCCTGGGAGCGACGCCGTGAGGAGGGCGGCCAGGAGCCCCTCGTCCACTTCCGCCTGCTCGGCATTCCCCGTCTGCGCGGGGGCGTCTCGATGCTGCTGGCCCAGAACCTGGTCCTGATGGGGATCTTCTTCACCGTGCCGCTCTTCCTCCAGGTCGTCCAGGGTCTCGACGCGCTGGAGACCGGGGTACGGATGCTGCCCGCCTCGGTCGGTCTCTTCGTCGCCGCCCTCGCCGGCTCGGCGCTGGCGAAGCGGTTCCCGGCGAAGCCGCTGGTCCGGGTCGGATTGGCGATCGTCTTCGTCGCCACGCTGCTGCTGCTCGACACGGTTGAGCCGGAGCTCGACAACGCCTCCTTCCTGGTCGCGATGGGCGTGCTCGGGGTCGGCATGGGCCTGGTCGTCTCCCAGCTCGGCAACGTCGTCCAGTCCGCCGTCGGCGACGCCGACCGCAGCGAGGCCGGAGGCATCCAGACCACGGCCCAGCAGCTCGGCTCCTCGCTGGGCACGGCGCTGCTCGGCGCGATCGTGATCACCGGCCTGATCACCGCCTTCACCGGCAACGTCGCCGACAACCCGAAGATCGCCGCCGACGTCAGGCAGCAGGTGGACGTGCAGCTCAGTGCCGGCGCCAGCTTCGTCACCGCCGATCAGGTCGAAGCGACCGCGCGGGAGGCCGGAATCGACGAGGCGACCACCGCCGAGCTGGTCGGGGACTACGAAAGCGCCCAGGTGACCGCGCTGAAGACGGCCTTCCTGGTCGCCGCCCTGCTGGTGCTCGCCTCCTTCTTCGCCACCCGCAACCTGCCCAGCCGGCGCTTCGACGAGCTGGGGGGCGAGGACGAGCGAGCGCCACCGGCGCCGGCCTAGACGTCGACCGCCTCGACCCGCCCGTCGCTGATCGCCGCCAGCAGCGCCTCGTGGTCGCGCTCGTTCTGGTCGGCG
>JAWVEZ010000133.1:0-9275 GCA_033856455.1 Solirubrobacterales bacterium
ATCCGCTGAAGCAAAAAAACACAAGACGCTTCAGGGGCACCCCGACCCCTCCGCTCAAGCCCCGCCGAAGGTCCGTCTGGCTTCGTGAGGTCGCAGTTGGCTCCGTATAGCGGGGTCAATTGCGACCTCGCGAGGGACCGGCCTGGTCCCTGGGCTTTCAGCCGGCTGCTTCGGCGCGGCGGAGGCCGCCGCGGGACCAGAGGGCGAAGAGGATCGGGAGGACGATCGCGATCGCGAAGGCGAGGCCGACCACGGTCGGGTCGCCGGAGATGAAGCCGCGGCCGGCCTCGAGCAGGGCGGTGACCGGGTTGACCGAGGCGACCGCGTGGATCCAGCCGCTGAGCAGGTCGAGCGGGACGTAGACGGGGGCGAGGAAGAGGACCAGGAAGATCGGCAGCTGCATCAGCGGGGCGCCCTGGATCGAGCGGATCCGCATCGCCACGCCGGCCGCCCAGAGGGTCGCGGCGACGTTGATCAGCACCGCGAGGACGAACAGCCCGGCCAGGTCGACGCCGCTGCCGTCGATCTCCATCCCGGCGACCAGGGCGACGACGACCAGCACGGCCCAGGTGATCAGAGCCCGGAACATCGCCGCCAGCGCGTAGCCGGCGACGATCCCCTGGCGGTTGGCGGCGGCGAGCAGGTAGCGGCGGGCGAAGCCGGTCTCGAAGTCGCGGGCGATCGCGAAGCCGGTGAAGACGCCGCCGAAGGCCGCCGACTGCAGCAGCACGAAGACGAACTGGAAGGCGGTGTAGCCGCTCGGGAAGTCGAAGCCGGGGACGTTGGAGACGGCCGAGAGACCGCCCGCGAAGGAGGCGAAGAAGAACAGCGGGAAGATCAGCGAGGGGACGAGGAAGGCCGGGTTGGTGAGGAACAGGTGGATGCTGCGCCAGGCGACCGCGCGGGCGACCCCGAGGAATCCTGCGGTGCTCGAGGCGGCGGGGTTCACGTCCGCACCAGCCGCGTCTTCAGGGAGCGGGCGGCGAGGGTCATCCCGATCGCGAAGATCGCCGCGGCGATGCCGAAGCCGAGCAGCAGGTGGCCGGGCTCCCAGCCTTCGATCAGCAGCGAGCGGAAGGCCTCGAGCAGGTAGGTGACCGGGTTGATGCTGGCGACCGTGTGGAACCAGTCGGTTTCGATCAGGTCCAGCGGCAGCGCCATCGAGGAGAGGAAGAGGAAGACGAAGAAGACCGGGAAGAGGCCCTGGACCGCCTCGCCGGAGCCGGTGCGCAGGGCGGCGAAGAGGCCGATCGTGCCGAAGGCGACGGTGATCGAGACCGCGAGCAGCACGATCATCGCCGCGCCGCCGACCCCGGCGGCGATCTCGGCCCCGCCGGCGAGACCGGCCGTGAGGAAGGCGACCGCCTGCAGCAGGCCGAGCACGAAGGAGCCGGCGAGCAGGCCGCTGAGCAGGGCGGCGCCGCGCAGCGGGGTCAGGGCCATGCGGTTGAGGAACCCGGTCTCGATGTCGCGGGCGAGGTCGGTGCCGGTGTTCATCACCGAGAACAGCGCCCCCTGCATGAAGGTGATCGCGACCGCGAAGGTGATGTAGGAGTCGGTCGGGAAGCCGGGCAGGTTGGTCGCGTCTTTGAGCCCGCCGGCGTTCACCGCGAGCAGGAACAGCGGGAAGATCAGCGCCGGGACGATCTGCGCGGGCTGGCGCAGCGTTCGCAGCACCGAGCGCCGGGCCAGCTGGCCGACCTGGGTGCGCAGCGCGCCGCTCACGGAATCACCATGGGTTCGCGCCCCGATCGCCACGGACTCGAACACCCGGCAGTCACCGTGACGATCGGGGCGCTCACACGCCCGCCTCCGCGACGGCGTCCTCGTCCCCCGCCTCGTCCTCCTCGGCGCCCTCGAGGCTGCGCCCGGTCTTGGCGAGGAAGACGTCGTCGAGCGAGGGCGCGTGCAGCTGCAGGGTCTCGATCGCGATCCCCTCGGCGTCGAGCGCCCGGACCACGTCGGCGAGGCCGGACTCGCCGCCCTCGAGGCGCACCGCGGTCCCTTTCGGGCCGGAGCCGGCCCGCTCGCCGAAGCGGGCGAGGACGGCGGCGGTCCGCTCCTGCTGGGCCGGGTCGCACGGCGCCGCTTCCACGGTCGGCCGGCCGATCTCCGCCTTCAGCGCCGCCGGCGTGCCCTCGGCGACGATCTTGCCGTGGTCGATGATCCCGACCCGGTTGGCGAGCGCGTCGGCCTCCTCCAGGTACTGGGTGGTGAGGAAGACGGTGACGCCGTCGTCGGCGGCGAGGTTCGCGACCTCCTCCCAGAGCGCGGTGCGGCTCTGGATGTCGAGCCCGGTGGTCGGCTCGTCGAGGAAGAGGATGCGGGGGCGGTGGACGAGCGCCAGGGCGAGGTCGAGGCGGCGTTTCATCCCGCCCGAGTAGCCGCCGACCTTGCGGTCCGCGGCCTGCGAGAGGCCGACCCGCTCGAGCAGCTCGTCGCCGCGGCGCCGGCGTTCGTCCTTGCCGATCCCGTGCAGGGCGGTCTGCAGCCGCATGTGCTCGCGGCCGGTCAGCAGCGGGTCGAGCGCCGCCTCCTGCAGCGCCGCGCCGATCGCCGAGCGCACCCGCGGGCCTTCGCTGACGATGTCGAAGCCGGCGACCCGGGCGCTGCCCGCGGTGGGGGGCAGGAGGGTGGTCAGCATCAGCACGGTGGTCGACTTGCCGGCCCCGTTTGGACCGAGGAAGCCGTAGATCTCGCCCGGGGCGACCTGGAGGTCGATGCCGTCGACGGCCCGCGGTCCGTTCTTGAACTCGCGTACGAGCCCCTCGACTTCGATCCCCCGCGGCGCGTTGTCGGACATCGGCACTCCTCCATTCCTTCTCTAGCTCAATAGTTGAGGCTATCAAAGATTGACGTTATACTGCTTACATGCCCGAGTCGCAAACCTCGCGCGAGGCCTGGAAGCTGCTGGTCGGCCTCGTCTATCCGCCGCGCTGGCTCGCGATCGCCCGCAAGCTCGGCCTCACCCCGGCCGGCCTCGGCGCCCTGCGGCTGCTCGACGAGCCGCGGACGATGGGGGAGATCGCCAGCTTCCTGCACTGCGATCCCTCGAACGTGACCGGCATCGTCGACAACCTGGAAGAGAAGGGCATGGCCGAGCGCCGTCCCTCGCCCCAGGACCGGCGGGTGAAGCTGATCGAGCTGACCGCGGCCGGGCGGCGCGTCCGCGGCCGCCTGATCCGCGAGATCGAAAAGCCGCCGGAGTGGATGGAAGCCCTCTCGGCCGCCGACCAGCGAAGCTTGCGTGACCTCTTGCAGCGGGCCGTCGAGACGACGTCCGGGCCTCCGCGAGCCGGAAAGAAATAGAACTCCTCCTCCGGATGGAGGAGCGCACCCGCACCTACCGCGCCGTGATGGCGCTGAACCGACCGGTCGCCCTCTGGGGCCGGCTGCGGGTCGAGGGGCTCGACTCCCTGCCCACGGAGGGCCCGCTGCTGGTCGTCGGCAACCACGACAGCCACTGGGATCCGATCATGGTCGGCATGGCCGCGGTCAAGCGGCGCCAGATCCGCGCCCTCGCGAAAGCCGAACTCTGGGACGTCAAGGGCCTCGGCCCGATCCTCGACGGGATGGGCCAGGTCCCGATCAAGCGCGGCAGCGGCGACAAGGAGGCGCTGTCGAAGGCGATCGAGACCCTCCGCGCCGGCGCCTGCATCGGTGTCTTCCCCGAGGGCACCCGCTCGCGCGGCAAGGAGCTGCGCGCCCGCAGCGGCGTCGCCCGCCTCGCCCTCGAGGTCCCCGAGGCGCACGTCTCCCTGGTCGCGGTCGAGGGCACCTCCGACCTCACCGGCTTCCCCCGCCGCCCCCGCATCAAGGTCCGCTTCTTCGACCCGGCCGGAGGCCAGCCGCAGGCCGGCGACGACCCCGGCGAGCTAGCCGCCAGTTGGCTCGCCGAGCTCCGCGCCCTCGTCGCGCCGACGATCAGCTACCGCAAGCGCGGCAAGGCTCAGTAGCTGGTCGGCGGGGGCGGGGTTTCGCTCTCGCCGCCGTCCTCGGGCTCGGCCCCGCTCGGGGTCAGCGCGTACCACTCGGCGCCGAACGCCTCGACGTCGTTGCCGTTGGCTTCGCCCGGGCCTTTGTCGCCGCTGAAGGTGTAGAGCGGGTGGCCGGAGTAGGTGATCTGTTCGCTGCCGTCTTTGCGTTTGCTGGTGCCGAGCAGCCCGGCTTGGGCGCCGTTGCTGGCGTGCGGTTCGCCCGCGGTCAGCAGCGGCGGCCAGGCCGCTTCGCAGGCGCCGTAGCAGGAGGACGTCGGGCCCTGGTCCTTGTGGAAGTCGTAGACGGTGTGGCCCTTGGAGTCGACCAGGACCTGGCCGAGCCCCTCGACCGAGGCGACCGAGACGAAGGACGCGCCTTCTTCGGGATTGGGGGCGGCGCTGACGTCGCCGGCGCCCGTGGTGTCCCCACCGCCACCGCCGTAGCCGCGGCTTTCGGGACCGTCGTCGCCGCCGCAGCCGGCGATCGCCAGCGCCGCGACCAGCGCCAGCGCCGTGAGGAGCGTGGCGATCCGGTTCGGCGTGCTCTTGAAGGTGGTGCTCATCAGGCGTCCTCCTCGTTGGGATTCCAGGTCGCGGGGCCGGCTCCTTGCCCGACCCGCGCGAGGTAGGTGCGATCGCCGACGTGGATCGCGATCGACTGGGTCTGGGAGAGGTCGAGCGCCGAGCTCAGCACCGCGTTAGAATCGTCGCCCCAGCGGTAGCGGAAGCTGCCGGCCGAGAAGCTGCGCCCCTGGCGGTCGCGCAGGAAGACCCGGCAGAGGGCGCCCGAGCGGGCGCCCTTCACATACATGTGGATCTCGGTCCCGAAGGCGTGGGGTACGAGCGATGCGGAGATCTGCACTTTGCCCGGCAGCGAGCCGAACTCGACGTGCTGGGCGGGGTCCTCCCCCGACCCCTCGCCGCCGCTGAAGACGACCAGCGCCAGCGCCACGGCCACGGCTGCCGTCGCCCCGGCGAGGGCGAAGCCGAGGCGGCGCCGCTGTCGCCGCGTGCGGTGGGCCCGGTGCTCGCCGCCGATCGCCGCCGCGACCCGCTCGCCGAGCTCGGCGGGGGGAAGAGGCGCCGGCTGGTCGAAGCGGGCCGGGTCGGCCAGCGGCAGCAGGCTCGCCACCGATTCGAGCGCCGCCAGCTCGGCCCGGCAATCCGCGCACTCGCGCAGGTGGCCCTCCAGCGGCGCCCGCTCGGCGGCCGGCAGGTCACCCAGCGCGTAGGCGCCGAGCGCGTGGCGCATCTCGCGGTGCTCCTCAGCCCTCATAGCCCATCTCCTCCAGGACCACGCGCAGGGCTTTCAGCCCGTAGTAGACGCGGCTCTTCACCGTTCCCTCGGGGACCCCGAGCTCGGCGGCGACCTCGGCGTAGGGCCGGCCCCGGTAGTGGGTCTCGACCAGCACCCGGCGGTGGTCCGCGCCGATCCGCCGCATCGCCTCCTCGACCTGCCAGGAGAGCAGCGCCTGCTCGAGCGGTTCGACCGAGGGCTCGACGCCGGCGTCGCCGCTGAGCTTCGGACGCGCCGCCCGGGCGCGGCCGAGGTCGATCACCACGTTGCGCAGGATCGCGAACAGCCAGGTGCGCAGCGAGGCGATCCCGGGGTCGAAGCGATCGCCGGCACGCCAGGCGCGCACGAACGTCTCCTGCACGGCTTCTTCGGCCAGCCCCGCGTCGCCGAGCGAACGCAGCGCGAAGCCGTACAGCTCACCCGAATGCGCGGCGTAGGCCTCCCGCACATCGCGCTCGCTGCCCAGTTCGACCATCGGACCTGGGATACGGCAGCTGGCGCGCCCAGGTTCAGGCAGCGGGAGAACTGGCGACCCGGCTTCCGCCGGGCCGCGGTCTCTCAGCCGCCTACCCCTCGAGTTTTCCGATCTTGAAGATTTTCGTGCCGCAGTCCGGGCAGGTGCCCTGGATCGCCGGGCGACCGTTTTTCATGGTCACCTGTTTGGCGTCTTTGATCTCAACCTTCTTGCGCTCTTTGACGCAGTAGCCCTCAGGCATGAAGGGGCTCCTTTCGCAGCCGTCGATGACGGCGTTGTCTCGCTTGGCGAGCTAGATTGAGGCGAATGTAACGCAGGCTGGGGACGCGACCGGGAAATTGTGTGCGAATTCGCACAATTGGTTGACTGGCCAATCGATTACGCTCTCCCGCGCAATTCGGAACTCACCAAGCTTTCAAGGAGAACACCAATGCCCGAAGCAGTGATCGTCGACACCCTCCGCACGCCGATCGGCCGTGCCTTCAAGGGGTCGCTGGCCCAGCTCCGCCCGGACGAGATGGGCGCCTTCGTCGTCGACCAGCTGCTCGAGCGCAACCCGGAGGTCGACCCCGCCTCGATCGAAGACCTCTTCTGCGGCGTCGGCATGCCGCAGGGCCTGCAGGCGTTCAACATCGCCCGGATCATCTCGCTGCTCTCCGAGAAGCTGCCGCAGGAGGTCAACGGGGTCACCATGTCGCGCTACTGCGCCTCCAGCCTCGACTCGATCCGCCACGCCGCCAACGCGGTCAAGGCCGGCCAGGGCGACGTCTACATCGCCGCCGGAGTCGAGTGGGTCAGCCGCTACAACGAGCGCACCGAGGCGGCCGGCGTCGAGGACCGCAACCCGAACCTGATCGGCAACGACGGCCAGCCGAACGCCTACATCGACATGGGCATCACCGCGGTCAACGTCGCGAAGAAGTACGAGGTCAGCCGCGCCGACATGGACAAGTTCGCGCAGCGCTCGCAGGAACTGGCCGTGAAATCGCAGGAGGACGGCTTCTTCGACCGCGAGATCGTCCCGGTCACCCTCCCCGACGGCACCGTGGTCGCCAAGGACGACGGCCCGCGTGCCTCGTCGACCCTGGAGAAGCTCTCCGAACTGCCGGAGGCCTTCGAGGGCGGCGGCGGCGTCACCGCCGGCAACTCCTGCCCGCTCAACGACGGCGCCGCGGCGGCGCTGATCATGAGCGACACCAGGGCCAAGGAGCTGGGCCTGACCCCGCGCGCCCGGATCGTCACCGCCGCCACCCACGGCAACGAGCCCGAGCTGATGGGCGTGGCCCCGATCGGCGCGATCAAGAAGGTCCTCGACCGGGCTGGGATGACGATCAACGACGTCGACGCGGTCGAGCTGAACGAGGCGTTCGCCGCCCAGGTGATCCCGATCATGGCCGAATGCGACATCGCCGAAGAGAAGCTCAACAGCCACGGCGGCGCGATCGCCCTCGGCCACCCGTTCGGGATGACCGGCGCCCGGATCATGGGCACCCTGCTCAACGTGATGGAGACCGACGACCACCAGGTCGGCCTCGAGACCATGTGCGTCGCCGGCGGCCAGGGCGAGGCGATGCTCGTTGAGCGTGTCTGAGCGTCCTTCAATCGACTTCTCCCAGATCACTCCGGAGCACGTTCGCGGCTTCATCGGCGACAGCTTTCCGGGGGATCTGGGGATCGAGCCGCTGGAGATCGGCGACGACCGCGTGGTGGCGCGGATCGTCGTCGATCGCCGCCACCTGCATCCGGGCGGCTACGTCCACGGGGGCGTCTGGACCGCGCTCGGCGACACCGCCGCCGCCTGGGCGACCTTCCGCAACATCCCGCCCTACCACGACTTCACGACGATCGAGCTGAAGCTGAACGTGTTCGGCTCCGGCCTCGACGGCGACGTCCTGACCGCGACCGCGACCCCGCTGCACAGCGGCCGCAACACGGTCGTGCTCGAGGTCAAGGTCGAGCGCGAGCGGGCCGGCGAGACGAAGCTCGCCGCGAACCTCGTGGTGACGCAGTTCGTGATTCCGCCGCCCGAGGGCTAGCTGCGGGAAACGAAGTCGGCCGCCAGCAGGCCGACCAGGCGGGGCAGCGAGCCGAGCGCCCGGGCCTGCTCGATCTGGCGTTCGGCGCCGGTCCGGTCGCCCAGCTTCAGCACTCCGTCGAGCTCGGCCTCGCAGCCGAGCGCCTGGGCGTGGGGACGGCAGACGGCGACCAGGTCGGCGAGCAGCTCGCGGGCCGGGACGCGGCGGCCGAGCTCGGGCTCGATCATCTCCGCCTCCATGCCGTCGCGGGCGGCGAGGAAGCGGTTCTCGGAGAGCACCTCCTGCGGCATCGAGCGTTCCATGTGGTTCTCGCCCTCGACCTCGGCGCGGACAATCGACTGCACCAGGGCGGCGATCGCGGCCGACTCGCCGAGCTTCGTCTGGGCGTCCATGATCCGCACCTCGACCGTGCCGAAGCGCGGCTGCGGGCGCACGTCCCACCAGAGGAAGGTCGGCTCCGGCACCGCGTCGCAGCGGATCAGCACGTCGACCGACTCGACGTACTCGGCGTAGTCGGCGAAGTCGCGCGGGATCCCGACTCGCGGGAAGGCCTGGAAGAGGGGGGTGCGGGCGGAGGCGAGGCCGGTGTCGCGGCCCTGCCAGAACGGCGAGTTGACCGAGAGCGCCAGCAGCAGCGGGATGTGGGTGCGCAGCCGGTTGGCGGCGAAGATCGCCGCTTCGGCGCCGGGCACGCCGACGTGGACGTGAAGGCCGAAGGTCGGCTCGCGGCGGGCCAGCTCGCGCATCGAGCCGTAGACGAACTGGTAGCGCTCGCCGGCCGAGACGACGATCTCCTGCCAGACCGCGAACGGGTGGGTGCCGGCGCTCGCGGCGCGCATCGAGAGCGGGCGCAGGGTTTCGTCGAGCTCGGTGCGCAGCGCCGCCAACTCCTCGATCGCCTCGGGGATGCGGGCGTGGACGCCGGTCTGGATCTCCAGCGCCGAGCCGTGGGTCTCGGCGGTGAAGCTGCTGGTGCGCCCGTGGGGGAGACGCGGCAGGACGCTGTCGATCCGGTGCGCGAGCGCCCAGCTGTGCTGGTCGAGGAGCATCACCTCCTCCTCGATCCCCACGGTGTAGGGACCGAGCTCGTGCGGCTCCGCCCAGGTCGCCCAGGACGGAAGCGTCTCCGAGCCCACGCTCAAGCGACCTCGCGCCCGCTGCGTCGCTTGAACTCGGCGCTGTCCTCGCGGCAGGCGTCGACGAAGCGCTCGAACAGCGCCGCCTCGTAGGGCCGGTGGGTGAGCGTCTCGGCGTGCCACTGGACGCCGACCAGGAAGCGGCGGCTCGGATCCTCGATCGCCTCGATCGTCCCATCCGGGGCCCGGGCGCTGACCACCAGGCCCTCACCGAGCCGGTCGATGCCCTGGTGGTGAAACGAGTTCACTTCGATCCTCCCCGTACCCCCCAGGGCTTCTCCCAAGCGGCTGCCGGGCTCGACCTCGACCGCGTGGCTGGGCTGGTCCCCCGGCGTCTTCTGGCGGTGCGCGATC
>JAWVEZ010000134.1:0-9670 GCA_033856455.1 Solirubrobacterales bacterium
TACCTGCGCCCGCGGGCCAGGCTCGGGTACTTCCCCTGCAACTCGGACGGCAACGAGCTGGTCGTCTTCGATCCCGAGGACCCCGAGCATGAGATCGAGCGCCTCGTCTTCCCCCGTCAGCCCAAGCACGACCGCATCTGCCTGGCGGACTTCTACCGGCCGCTGGACTCCGGCGAACGCGACGTGGTCGCCCTGCAGGGAGTCACGGTCGGGCCGCAGGTGACCGAGGAAATCGAGCGGCTGGAGCGCGAGGGCGAGTTCGCCGAGCAGCTCTATGTCCACGGGCTCGGCGTGCAGTCGGCCGAGGGCCTGGCCGAGTGGCTGCACGCGGAGGCCCGGCGCGAGCTCGGGATCGAGCTCGACCAGGGCCGCCGCTACTCCTGGGGCTACCCGGCCTGCCCGGACCAGTCCGAGCACACCAAGGTCTGGGACCTGCTCGACCTCGAAGCGGTCGGGATGACGCTCTCCGACGGCTTCGCGGTGATGCCCGAGCAGTCGACCGTGGCGATCGTCGCCCACCATCCGCAGGCGGTCTACTTCGGGATGAAGTCCGGCTTCATCCCGGAGGAGAAGGCGCCCGACGAACTGATCGCCGGGACCGACCGCGGCGGCGGGCTGCCGCCCGAGTCCGATCCCGAGGACGAGTCAGCTGCCGGCGCCGCGGAACCGCTGAGTAGCGGCGGGGCGTAGCGCCGGGCGCTGCCAGTTGCGCACCTCGTAGGCCTGCTCGAAGCCGGCGCGGACGAGGTTGCGGCCGACGGTCGAGAAGCGGTCGGGCTGGCAGTCCCAGACCTCGGCGAAGATCGTGTGGCAGCCGGCCTCGATCGCGTCGACCAGGCGCCGCTGCAGCAGCGCCGTGTTGCAGCCGCGGCCGCGCGCGTGGTCGAGCGTGTTGCCCGGGCCGAAATGGGCGACGCCTTCATGGATCATCATCGAGGCGGTCGCCGCGACCCGCTCCTCGGGCGCCAGCGACGCGGTGTAGCAGTGCCAGCGGGCCCGCTGCGGCAGCGAGAAGAACAGGGTCTCCGCGGTCAGCGGCAGGTCCATCCCCTGCGAGACGATCGCGCTGAGCCCTTCGCCGTCGAGTTCGCTGTCGCCGAGCGGCCAGATCGTGATCTCGGGGTGGGGAGCGATCCGCGGTGGCGTGGCGTCGCGGACGAAGGTCACCCAGCCGTCGCCGCGCTCGTAGCCGCGGGTGCCGAGCCAGAATTCGGACTCGGCGCTCTCCGGCCGGCCCTCGGCGATGAAGATCCGGTAGTCGACTTCCCGCGCCCGCATCCATTCGATCGCTTCGGCCAGGTAGCCGCCGGAGACCGCGCCCGCCTCGGCGCCTCCCTGGATCTGGTTGAGGACCGCGATCTCCGGCAGCTCGCCGAAGGCGGAAGCCTGTACGGGGCCGAACTGCTCGACTTCGATCCCCGATTCCGTCACCGCTTCGGCGACGACCGATTCCCACATGTCGCGCCGGAACTCCTGCGCGACCCGCTCCAAAAGCGCCGCATCGAAATCCACAGTTCCCCCTCCTGCTGAGTGGTTCTCGCCCGCCTGACGAATCTAGGCGACTACTTGGGCGCTTTCAACCGAACCCCGCGCGAAGCTGCGGAAGGCGAGCGAGGGGCCGGCCGGCGCCGGGTGGATGGACAAGGCGCCGGCCGTAGCCACCTCGATAGCCAGGAGTGCCGGCCTGGGAAAGGTGGCGGCACGCCTCGCGATCATCGTAGCCCAATACATGAGGGTTTTCTGATCTATTGACTATTTTCCGCGCATTACTGCGCAAGCTCTCGGCGGTCGAGGAAAAGGGCGGCGTGGAGACCCGCGACCAGGTCGAGCGCCAGCTGCGGATCCGCGCCGCCGATCCGCAGGTCGACGATCTCGCCCTCGATCACCGCGTCGAGCCAGGCGCCGGGGCTGCCGACCGCCCAGGTCGGAGGCGCCGAAACCAGGCTCGAGCCGCAGGACAGCACCTCTCCCCGCCCGACTTCGACGGTGACGCCGGCGAGCGGCGCGGTCGGCGGGTCCGCCTGCCGGGGATCGGTCTGGGCGGCGAGCAGGCAGGTGCCGGTCGAGTGGGTCGGCAGGAGGGCGAGCGGGATCGACATCAGGAAGGCGGCCTCGATCTCGACCTCGGTGATCGGCGAGCTGTCGTCGATGTGCAGGCGCTCGCAGCGCCCCGAGACGCTGAGCGGCGCGATCGCCCGCCGCAGCCAGTCGGTGACGACGTAGGGCGTACCCCTGCCGTCGCGCCGCCTCGGTTCGATCTGCCCGGTCCTGCGCATCCAGTTGATCCGCCGCTCGAGCTGCGGGTAGCTGACCTCGGGGATCGCCTCGTTCAGCTCGGAGAGCGTCACCGGGCTGCCCGCCAGCTCGCGGATCAGGGTCGAGCTCCAGCCGCCGGCGAGCGCTTTGATCGCCCCCTTCGCCTCCTCGCTGCCGGGCTCGATCGGCCCGGTCGGGGCCAGCGCCAGCCAGACGTCGATCTCGTCGGCGAGGAAGAGGAGCTCGCGACCGCCGGCGGTGAGGCTGGTGACCGCGGCGCGCGAGGAGGAGCCGTCGTCCTCGCGGACCAGCGCCCCGACCTCGCAGAGGTTGGCAATCGCGGCGCGAACCGTCGACTCCGCCACCGGCCCCAGCGCGGCCTGCACGCCGAACAGGCGCTGGGGCCCGCCGAGGTGCGCCCGGAGGACGTCGGCGTTCAGTGGATTGGTGAACAGCGACAGCGCGCGACTCCCCGCGCGCTGTCCCCCTGCTGCGGTCTCGGACACTTCCGGTACTCCTGGATGCCGCGTTTAGTACTGGCCGTCAACGCGACATCCTAGAGCACCGTCGAGTGTTTTTTGATTACTCGCGCACCCTTAACGGTAATCGTACGCTGCTACTTCTTCTTCTGGCCTTTTTTGCCGCAGCTGGTCTTGACCACGGGGCTGAGGTTGTGCGTCAGGCCGTTGTGCGCCGCCATCTTGACGGTCGCCACGTTCTTCTGTTTGCAGAGGTTCTTGCTGTTTTCGATCAGCCCGACTTTGCCGCCCTTGAGATTCAGTTCGAATTTCGAGACGGGCGCATCCGGCACCACCGCAAAGGTGTTCCGCACCCGCGAGGTGCCGGCTTTTTTGTTCTCGACCGCGTCGACGAAGCCGACCAGTTCAACGCTGACCTGGCCCTGCAGTTTGGCCACGATGTCGGGTAGTTCGCGTTCGCCGCCGTTGGAGCGGAAGTACACGAAGCCGCTCAGCGGCTCGTCCAGAAGCGGCGACCAGGCGGTAGCCCGGCCGAGGATCGAGCTTTTCGGGCAGGCATCGGCCGCGTACTGAGCGCGCGTGCAGGGGTTGTTGATGTGGGCGTTGTCGATGAACGAGCCCACCGGCAGCATCACAACGGTGCGGCTGATGTTCGCCTGGCCGCCGGGCTGCGTCAGCAGCGCTCGCAGAGCCGGGTTTCCGGTCCGCTTCGTCTGGCCCTTGTATTCGAGCTTCAGCTTGGGACCGAAGTCGAGCGAGCCACATTCGCCAACCTGGAACCGGTTCGACATCGGGGCGCTGCCGCCCTCCTCGCCGTTGACCACGGCGTCGATGGTCATCGGTTCGCAATTCGTCGGCGCCTGGATGAAGCCCGGCTTGTCGACCGCGACTCGGATCGCCCGGACGTCGACCGGCAGGTTGTGCACCAGCGTCGGCAGCGGATCGCTCTTGATGCTGACCTGAGCGGTCTGCGGGTTGACGAAGATCGCGTTGCGGACGACCACGTTGCCGAGGTCGAACGGACCCGCGACCGCGGGGATCACGACCGCCAAGCTCAGCGGCGCCCCTTTGTAAGGACCGGCGAGATAGGCGCTGCCGGTGTTGACCCAGAACGGGTTACCGGCGCCCGCCCCGACCGAAACCGAACCGATCCGGCTCGCCGCCGGACAGGACGGGTTGGCGAGCTCACCCGCGCCGGTACCCAGACCCGCCGGGATCGACGCCAGCGTCGCGTCCGAGCAGTAGGGCACGCCGCTGAGGTTCGCGGCAAGCCCCGGCGGCAACGTCACCGTGAGCCCGTTGAAGCGCTGCGTCCCGTCAGGCCTGGAGAGGCTGAACACGAACGGGCTGCTGGACCCCGCGATCGGAGTCGAGATCCCCGCATGCATGTTCGGGGTGAGAGCGCCGGTCGGACACGGCCCGCCCCCGGGCCCCGAGGTCACCTGGAACCCCGAGCTCTGGGTCACCGTCTCCGCGGCAGTCGGGTTGTCCGGATTCGCCGCCGACCAAGGCGTCATCTCCGAGACGATCTCGTAGTTGCCGCACTTCTGCGGCGTCATCAGAGCGGCCCGGGGCCCCGAGTTGAAGCTCAGCTCCAGGCTCGAGAACGGCGCCTGGGGATTGTCGTCGAACGTCGAGACGATCTGCCCACCCGGCCGGATCTCCACCCGGCCCGGCAACTTGATCAGCACGCCCCGCTTCCTCGACTCCGCGACCACATAGAGCGCCGCGATGTCACCCGGGAACGGATGGTCCCCCTGTTTAGCGAGGTAGACCCCGCCTTCGAGCGTCTCCTCGAGGATCGGCGTTTTCACCACCGCCGTCCCGATCTTGCTTGAGTCCGGGCACTGCACCGGATCGTCGTTCGGCACCCCATTGACCATCCCCAGCTGCGCCTGCGTGCAGGCCCCCAGCCCATCGGCAGCGCCGGGGTTGAGGCTCATGCCTTGCGGCAGCGTCACGGTCGTCTTCTTCAGGTGCGACTGCGCGATCCCGTCCGGATCTTCCAGCCCAGCCGTCGGCATCGTCAGGTCGACATCGAGCCCAGCCGCCGATTCCGCCTGTTTGGAAGACAGCTGCAGGTTCAACGTCGGTTCGAACGGCACTGACTCGCATTCGGTCATCTTCGGCGCCAGGGCGGTAGCGGACTTGACATCGCCGGGATCGGCCCAGGAGTCGACACTGAAGACGGTCGCCGGGTTGGCGACGGCGCATTCGGTCTGGGAGGTCCAGAACGGCTTGGCGTAGGCGCCGGGGTCCGTCTTGCGCTTGCAGCTGGTGAACAGCGGACTACCGCCGGCAAGCTTGAAGTTGGCCCCGAAGCCGCAGACGCTCACCCGCAGGTCATCGAGCGGCAGGGTCGTGGTGATCCCGACCGCCTCGACGGCGATCGCGTAGCCCTTTTCAGGAAGCAGCTTCGGGGTCAGCACGTAGACGCCCTTGTTGGTCGTTTCGATCGCCGCGAACTGGGCCGGGACCCCGTCTTCGGGCTCGATCGCGTAGAGCGCCATCGGTTTGAAGGTCATCCCGGTGGTGGGATTGGCAAAGCCAATCGCCTGGATCGCCAGCTCGCCGATCACGCTCTCCGGCGAGCAGGCGTTCGCGAACAGGTCAGCGACGGTCGGGCAGAGGTCGGGGATCACCTGCGGGTTGCCGATGAACCCGGGCGGAATCTCACCCGAGGCGTTTCGCACCTGCTCGACTGGGCGGTCCTTGTTCCCCGGGCCAAGGAACTTGGTCCGCACCCGCTCGAAGGAGACGCTGGTCGTCGCCATCGCGGGGTGCCCGCCAGCCCGGGTGAAGTCTTCACCGTCCTCGCCAAGCGCCCGGGCGCTGAAGCGTCCCGGGGTGACCCCGAACTCGCGTTTCGGGCCTACATCGAAGGTCGAGCTTGCCGCGAACGGCCCGCTCGCTCCCGGGATCGTCGCGCTGACGTTGACCACGGCGCCCGTATCGGGTAGGTCAGGTCCGAGCCCGACCCCGATCGTCACCGAGTTGGACGAGCCCGACGCGCTCGGGGCCCCGGGGAGGATGACACCGCCGAAGACGCAGCTCGCCTTCGGCGGGTTGCCACCCGAGGCTGGAACTTCGGCGCAGTTCCAGCTGGCGCCCGCGACGCCCGCCAGGTAACTCTGCTCACTCGGCAGCTCGACCTCGACCGTCACCCCGCCGGCCCCATTCACCACCGTCGCGGGGGTGGTGTTGACGTTAATCGGCGTCATGGTCGGCGGACTGGGGACCGTGCCAACCGTGCTGATCGGCGAGATCGCCGCCAGGCCGCCACCGCCAGGGGCGCTGCCAGTGCCGGTCGTACCCCGGACCATGCACTGCAGGACCTTCTCGACATCGGCGCCGCCTGGCCCCGCGTCGGGCAGGTAGGTGTTGGAGGTCGCGCCAGGGATCGGATCGCCGTTACGAAGCCACTGATAGGAGGAGGGAGAGAAGGTGACCGGGGTACCCCCCGCAGTCCAGTTCGTTGGGTTGTTGCAGGTCCGCATCGCTGCCCCGGTTCCGACGATCGTCGGCCTCGATGCCGCGTTATTCGCGTTTGCCGGCGCCGGCGGCGCGGGAGAGGACGGCGGCGCAATAACGAGACTCGGCAGCGAGGCAAAAGCTGACGCGCCGTTCTGATTGGTGCCCTTGACGATGCATTGCAGCGCCGCACCGACGTCTTCGGCGCTGACGGTGTAGGAGCCAGTGGTGGCGCCGGGGATCACGAGGCCATTGCGCAGCCAGCGGAACTCGTACTGCGTCGGCTTGAAAGCAAGCGGGCTCCAGGCCTTCGCCGGGTCGGCGCCGTTGCAGGCGACGGTGTCGCCGACCACGGCGCTGCTCGCCGCTGCGGTCGTGTTTTTCAGCGTCACGGTGTAGTTGACGCGTTCGTCGCCGCGGTTGATGCCGCCGGGAGAGCGGGTCTCGACGTAGACCCGCGGGATCCCGCCGTTGACCGCCGCCCCGGGCGGCGTCGTCCCGTTCCTGACCTTGATCAGCGTCTGGAGCTTCGCCGCCATCGGGCCGCCGTCGAAGGTGACCAGGTAGGGTTTCAGGCCGGTGGTGCCTTCGTTCTCGCCCGGAGTCACCGTTACAGCGTCGCCTGCGGGTCCGATGCCGTCGAGGGCGAGATTGATCGCGCTTTGAATAGCTTCCGCCTGGGCCTGGGTCGTGGTCGCGGTCACCGCGACGTCGGCGGTTTCCGCCGTTGCATTGCCGTCGGCGCCGGTCACCGTCAGCTTGTACTGGCCGGTGGTGGCGTCGATATAGAGGGCTTGAATGTCGTGGGCGTCGTGGGTCAGCGTGAAGTCGGCCGTCAGCGCGGCGCTTGCCGGCGAGGCCATCATGGCCATCACTGCTGCAACGGCACCGAGCAGGCCAAGGGTGCGACGGAGACTGCTGCGGACGGCGCTCACTTCTGACCTCCCTGGTTGTGCTTGGCTCGCTGCTTGGCCGCCCCCTTCATCTTGGCGGGCTTTTTCTTTACGCAGCTGACCTTGCCATTCTTGGTCACCTTGCGCTTGCCCTTCGGGCAGCGCTTATCCGAGGGCTTGCTGACGACGTTGCCCTTGCTGGGGGCAATTTCACTGCCTGCACCTACTTCACCTGGGCGCTGCTGCGGCGGATCCGGGCAGGTTTCGTCAACGCAGATCACAGGCGCTGGCGGGAACGGGTACCCACCGCCGGGACGGGCAACGTAGACGTCGGAACTGGTGTCGACGTCACTCGGAAGCAGCTTCGGGAAGGCGGTGAAGGCGACCAGTAAGCCGTCGTGGGAGATCACCGGGGCGTAGTCGCCGGTCGCTGCCAAAAGCGACGCCGGCGGGTCGGTGCCCGGCAGCAGGGTCAGCTTCCCCTCCTGCCAGAGGTAGTCATTGCGGGTGCCGTTCACGTCGGATGGCACCAGCGCCTGGAAGGTGCGGATCAGGATCGTCCTGCCGTCTTCGGAGACCCAGCGGTTCTCCTCGGCGAAGGCGGTGCCCGCCGTATCTATCACCTGGAGATCCGGCCCCCTGATGATCGTTGCGATCGCCTCGCTGTCGGGCCCGCCCGGCTTACAGGAGACGCAGACGAGGGTCGGCGGGGCACTGCTTCCCACGTAGCGGAAGGTGTCGAGGAAGGCGCCGTCGGTATCGCTGTTGGTTAGCTGCGCCTTGGTCTGGAAGACGAGGATATCGCCACGCCCGCCGACCTCAGTGCCCGAGCCGTCCTTACCGGTCGCCGGCACCGGGTAGGCGTAGTTGAGGAAGGTGCCTTGGCCGCCCCACAGGGAGAGGTCGGCCGAGTTGAGGACGCCGACGAACCTGACTTCCTCACTGTCGGTGTCCCAGGTGTAGAGCTTCGGGTCGGCGGTGGGGTACTGGTCAGCGGTTTTGCCTTCCGGGTTTGGATCGGGGGCTAGGACACCGGTGGCGGCGAAGTAGACGTGGGAGCCGTCACCAGAGATCGCCACGGTACCGTTGTAGACGTTGGCGCCTTCGCCGGGAACCGGGTGGGTCGGGGCGACCTCACCGGCGGAGATTTGAATCAACCTTTCGCCCGCCGGCTTGGCCGCATCGTAGAGATAGAGGTCGCAGCCGGCGACGGCGGCGAAGTTGCTGCATTCGGCGGCGGTGCCGTCGAGGTCCGAGTCGGCGAGCTGGCGGTTGGTGGCGAGGTAGACCTTGGACTGGTCGACCGAGGCGCCCTGGTAGAAGTCGTCGCCGTTCAGTTCGGCTTCGTTTTTGCAGAGTGGGGCCACCGCCCGGGCGCACTCCCCAACCCCGTCACCGGGGATCAGGTGAACGATCTCTGCGGCGCCGGCAGCTTCGGTTCGCTCCATAATCCGCAGCTTGTTGGCGGTGGTGCAATTCAGGTCCGCCACCTGCGAGGGGCGGGTGGAGAAGTAGATGCGGCTGCCGTCGAGCGAGACGGCGCCCTGGTTGCGCAAGGTGCTGCCACCGGAGATGTCGCCGATCCGGGCACCGCACCTTCCGCCCCAGACCTTGCTGGCGTCGGAGCCGGTCTCATCGCGGGTCAGCAGCTTGATCGAAGGGCTGCCGAAGGCATCGGGCTGGGCAAGGTAGACACTCCGGTCGGAGCCCGGACTCGGGACCGGGTCGCCGGGCAGATAGGTGGCATTGAGCTCTCCGGGGGCAAGCAGTAGTCGTCGGAGATCGGCGGAGGCTCCCTGCAACACGGCGTCGCGGACGGTGCCCGCCCCCACCGACGGGTCGATCGGGTCGAGCAGCGGCGAGATCGGGTCGAGGACCCCGCCGAGTTCGCCTCGGAACAGCTGGGCGATTCCGAGGTTGAACTGGGGCCCTTCTTCGGCGCTGGCCAGGGCCACCCAGCGGGTCAGCGAGGGGTCGAAGCTGCGCGCGAAGAACAGTCCGCTGTCCCACCCGGTGGCATAGGGGGCGGGAGGGCTGGTAGGCGCTGGGACCCAGCCGTCCTCGCCAAGGGTGGAGACGTAGCGGTCGCCGTTGATCGCGTCGACGTTGCCGGGCGTGCCAGCGAGCGCGGCCAGCGATTTGAAGGAGACCCGCTGGCCGTCGTCGGAAATCGTCGGCGAAGCGGCGCGCTGGCTGCCCTTCACCGGCGGGCTGACCTGCTCGAGGGCCATGCAATCGGGAAGCTGGATCGCGAGGATCCCCTGTTCGAGGCGGCGGTCGGCGTTGGGACAGGCCGGAACGCCGGTGGTGGTGAAGGTGCGATCGGCGCCTTGGGACGATCCGTTAACGCTCGAAGCATTCACTCGGTAGTGGTAGGTCGTACCGCCTTCCAAGCGGTCCAAAGCCACGCTTACGCCGACGTTGAAACCGCCGGTTCCGAGCGAGCCTGGCGTGCATGGAAGTACCGCCCCGTAGGCGGCGGTGGTCCCGTATTCGAAGCGGCAGACCGAGACGGCGCTGCCCTTGGGGTTGACCTTGCCGTTGAGGGTGGCGCCGTTTTCTTCTATGGCG
>JAWVEZ010000135.1:0-9681 GCA_033856455.1 Solirubrobacterales bacterium
TCGGCCTCTACAAGGCGATCCGCGACTACCGGACCGACCGCGAGTCGAGCTTCCGCAACTTCGCCGAGCTCTGCATCACCCGCCAGATCATCACCGCGGTGAAGACCGCGACCCGCAACAAGCACACCCCGCTCAACCAGTACGTCTCGTTCAGCCAGACCCCGGCCGCGGCCGGCGACTCCGACACCACCCTGGACGAGATCCTGCCCGGGCCGAGCGTCCACGACCCGGTCAACCAGGTGATCGCGACCGAAGAGCTGGAGAGCCTCGTCTCCTGCCTGACCGGCGTCTCCGGGGTGCTCTCCGACCTCGAGAGCCGGGTGCTCTCGCTCTACCTCGACGGCCACTCCTACGAGGCCGTCGCCGAGCGTCTGGAGTGCGACACGAAGACGGTCGACAACGCCCTGCAGCGGGTCAAGCGCAAGGTGGGGTCGCACCTCGCCTCGCGCGAGGTGGCGCTCTAGGACACCTTCTCGGTCGGCAGGTCGCCGAGGATGTAATCGAGCAGCTCGCGCCCGTGGTCCGAGGCGACGGCAACGTCGTCGGCCTTGACTCGGACCCGGTGCAGGGACTGCAGGCGGAGCACGTCGCCGTCGGTGCGGTGGTTGGGGAAGACGCCCGCGTAGGAGATCCCGAGGCGCTCGAGGTCGTCGGCGACCAGGGCCGTGGCCGGCGTCTCCAGCGGCAGGTCGAAGTAGACCGCGTCGAGGTTGCGGCGGTGGAAGAGGTGGTGGCGCTCGGCGCGCAGGACCGCGCCGAGGTCGGCGCCGGGGACGGTGACCGTGATCAGCGCCAGGTTGTGGTCCGCGTCGACCTCGACCTGCATCTGGGTCCGGGCCGCCAGCTCGAAGCTCGCGGGCGGCTCGGTCAGCTCGCCGCGCAGCTCGCAGAGGGCCAGCGTCTGGCCGACGATCTCGCGGTAGTGGGCCGGCGCGTAGACCTCGCGCTCGTGGCCGTCGTTCAGCTTCGAGTAGAAGAGCGCCGCCGACTGGCGCCGGCGCGGCGCCCCCGCGGCGGCGTCGTTGGCGACGCTGGCCGGGATCCAGCCGAGCAGGAAGCCGGTCTCGTGGGCGCCGAGCTCGACGTTGGCCTTCTGGCTGTAGGGGTGGGCGGCGGTCGCCTCGCTGAACATCCCGGCCAGGCCCTCTCCCTGAGCCCAGTCCATCAGGTAGCGCTTGGTGCGGGTGAACATGTGCTGCCCGCGGGCCAGCGGCATCGTCACCGCCTGGCCCGAGTGCGCGACCGCGTCGCCCGCCGCCGCCAGGCTCATCCCCTCGTGGCAGAGCAGCTCGCCGTCGGCGGTCTCGGCGACGCAGGAGACATAGCGCCCGTCGGCCAGCCGCGCCGCCACCTCGGCCTCGTCGTAGACCCAGCGCACGTCGTAGGTCTGCCCGTAGGCGGCCTCGATCGCCGCGGTCAACACATGGCCTTCATCGGGCTCCAGAAATCTGAACGACGCATCCATCTGTCTATATTCGGCCAGACGCCCCCCTAGCTCAACCTGGGAGAGCACCCGATTTGTAATCGGGAGGTTTCCGGTTCGAACCCGGAGGGGGGCTTTCGCTTAGGTCCGCTCGAGGACGACGACCGGGATCTCGCGCTCGGTGCGCTGCTGGTATTCGTCGTAGGCGGGCCACTCGCCGACCATCGTCTTCCAGATCTCCGGCTTCTCCTCTGGCGATGCGGTGCGGGCGCGCGCCTTGAAGCGCTCGCCCCAGATCTGGACCTCGACGTTCGGTTCCTCGGAGAGGTTGAGATACCAGGCGGGCGGCTCGTCGGAGCCGCCCTTGGAGGCGACGACCGTGTAGGCGTCGCCGTAGGGGGCGTAGATCAGCGGCGTCGTCCGCGGCTCGCCCGAGCGCCGGCCCTTGGTGGTCAGCAGCAACGTCTGGGTTCCCTCCCAGGCGTGGCCCTCCTTGCCGTCGGTGGCTTCGTAACGCGCGACGTGTTCGGGACCGAACAGCACGAGGATGATGCTAGTGGAGCGGTGTTCCCGGCCCCGCGGGGGCTCGGATCGCCGGGGCCCTACTCGCCGGCGAGGACGCGCGTCTTCTCGGCGGCGAACTCCTCGTCGGTGAGGATGCCCTTCTCGCGCAGCTCGCCGAGCCGCTCGAGCCGCGCCAGCCGCGCGTCCTCGGCGTCGATCACCGCGGTCGGCGCCTCGGTCGTCGGCGCCTCGGCGCCGGCCGTCTCGCCGCCGTCGCCGCGCGGGACCTCCGGCAGCCGGACTTTTTTCGCGCTCTCGCCCAGCTTCGCCGCCCGCTCGCCGAGGTTGGCGCCTTTCACCGCGCTGACCACCCGGTCGCGCGGGGCGCCGAAGGTGTCGCTGAACTTCGCCTCCGGGAACTCCTCGATGCACTGTTTGCGCAGCTCGTGGATCCACGCCGCGGCCATCAGGGCGACGATCAGCGTGGTCAGGAAGGAGCGCAGGCCCTGGATCGAGGAGGAGAGGAAGTAGATGCTGACGATGATCGCCAGGCCGGTGTAGACCCAGGGGGAGTAGTCGCGCAGCGCCGGCGCGATCACCTTGCGGGTGGCGCGCGAGGAGGGGTGCGGGGAGGCGAGCCAGCCGGCGACGGCGAAGAGGACGCCGACCACGATCACCGTCGTCGCGATGCTGACCATCAGCGAGGTGGCGATCGACCAGGCGGCTTCGGCCGCCGGCTTGACGCTCTCGTCGACGACCAGCTGGTCGACGACGATGCCGCCGGCGATCTGGCGGGCGACGATCACCGCGAAGCCGGCGGCGATCAGGCCGATTCCGGAGAACAGCACCGCGACCCAGCGGTTCTCCTTGTAGAGGTAGATCGCCAGCGCGAAGAGGGCGAAGGTGAGGATCGAGAAGACCAGCGCCAGGCCCTTGATCGCGACCGCGATGTTCTGCGCGGTCTTCAGCTCGTCGGACTTGAGGATCTCGATCTGGCCCGCGTCCGGGGGCAGTTTTTCGGCCAGCTCGGCGCCGATCCCGATCTGGTTGGCGAGGTTGGTGACGAGGCTGCCGACGTTCAGCCTGACGTTGCCTTCGTCGGTCTCGACCGCCTCTTTCTTGTCTTCGAGCACGGCGATCAGCTGCTCGTGGGCGGTTCGGTTGGCATCTTCCCAAAGGTTTTGGGCGGTCGAGGTTTCGAGAACTTTGACGGCGCCGTCGCCGGCGAACTGGCGGGCGCCGCCGGCCAGCGGCCCGGCGAACTCCTTGAGGTCGTCGGGAAGGCGTTCTTCGACGTCTTTCTCGACGTCGACGTTTTCGTAGAGCTGGTCGACCAGGTAGTCGGCCAGGGCGGTGCGGATCTTCTCGTTCTCGATCAGCCGGCCGCTGGTCCCGACCCAGTCGTCGGTGTTGAGGGCCTGGCGCTCGACCCAGATCCCGAAAACGCTGAGAAAGGCGAAGACCGACGCGAGGACGATGAGTCCCTTGACGGTGCGTCGGCGTGCGCGACTCATTGCGAAGTGATGCTATACGTGGCGCATGAAGCTAGACGGCATTCACCACATCACGGCGATCACCGAGAACGCCCAGCGCAACGTCGACTTCTATGCCGGCGTGCTGGGGCTGCGGCTGGTCAAGAAAACGGTCAACCAGGACAACCCGACCGTCTACCACCTCTTCTTCGCCGACGAGGACGGCGACCCGGGCTCAGACCTCACCTTCTTCGAGTACCCGGGCGCGGCGCCGGGCCGGGCCGGAGCCGGCATGGTCCACCGGATCGTCTGGCGGGTCGCCTCGACCGACTCGCTCGACTTCTGGGAGACCCGCCTGGCGGGCAACGACACGGCCTCGCGGCGCGAGGGCGAGAGCCTGCACTTCGCCGACCCCGAGGGGCTCGACCACGAGCTCGCCGTGGTCAGCGTCGAGGACGCGCCGCTGATCGCCGACCATCCGGAGATCCCCGGCGAGCTGGCGCTGCAGGGATTCCACGCGGTGCGCGCCTACTCGGCGGCGCCGGAGGCGAGCGGCGGCCTGCTCGAGGCGCTCGAGTTCGAGCGGGTCGAGGGCGGCACCTGGGAGGCGCGCGGCCCGAGCCGCGGCGGCCTCTACGTCTACGACCCGCCGCCCGGCGAGGGCGGCCTGCAGGGCGCCGGCAGCGTCCACCACGTCGCCTGGGCCTCGGAGATCGAGGAGCACCTGCAGTGGCGCGAGAAGGCGATCGCCGGCGGCGCCCAGCCGACTCCCGAGATCGACCGCTTCTACTTCAAGTCGATCTACTTCCGCGAGCCCTCCGGTGTGCTCTTCGAGATCGCCACCAAGGGCCCCGGCTTCACGGTCGACGAGCCGCTCGAGAGCCTCGGCGAGAAGCTCTCGCTGCCGCCCGACTTCGAGCATCTGCGCGACGAAGTCGAACCGAACCTGCGCCCGGTGGTCAACCCGCGCACCCGGTAGTGAGCCGCGAGTTCGTCTGGCGCGACGCCGGGCGGACCGTCGTCTTCGGTGCGGGTGGGGTGGAGCGGGCCCCCGCGATCCTCGCCGAGCACGGCGTCGGCGAGTTCGAGCTGCTGAGCACCGAGCGGGCGCTTGCGAGGGACGGAGGCATCGCGGGGGCCGAGACCCTGGCGAGCGCCGCCACCGCCGTCCACGAGATCGGCCCCGGCCAGGTCCCCGCCCTCGCCGCCGACCTCCTCGACCGGGTGGTCGCCATTTCATCCCCTATGGGTGCGAAATGGCGACCACCCGGGTTGGTGGCGCTGGGTGGGGGGAGGGTGATCGACGTGGCGAAGGCCGTTGCTTCGGTTACGGGGGCCGAGGTGGTGGCGGTGCCGACGACGATGTCGGGGGCGGAGATGACGGCGATCCATCGCTTGCCCGCCGGGGCGGAGTCGCGGGGGCGGGGGATGGTGCGGCCGCGGCTGGTGATCGCCGACCCGGAGGCGATGACGGGCCAGCCGGAGGCGCAGCTGCGGGCGAGCTCGATGAACGCGCTGGCGCACGGCGCCGACTCGCTCTACACGCCGCTCGCCAACCCGGTCTCGGTGCAGACCGCGGTCCGGGGCGCCGGGCTGATCGGCGCAGCGCTCGACCAGGAGCCGCCCGCCCGCGACCGCGCCGACCTCGCCCTCGGCTCGATCCTCTGCGGCTACGCGATCGACTCGGCCGGCTTCGGCCTGCACCACGTCGTCTGCCAGACCCTGGTCCGGGTCTGCGGCACCCCGCATGCCGAGACCAACGCGGCGATCCTGCCGCCCGCCCTCGCCTTCCTTACCGACCGCGACCCGGACGCGTTCGAGCCGCTCGCCTCGGCGCTCGGCACCGATCTGCCCGGTCTCGCGCGCCGCCTCACCGACCTCGGACGGCCGCCCACCCTGGCCCCCCTCTCCACCCAGCCCGAGAACCTGGAGTCCGCGCTCGAAGCGATGCTCCAGCGCTCCGAGCTCGGCCACGTCCCCGGCCCCGCCGTCAGCCATGCGGATCTCGCGGCGATCGTCGCCTCCGCCTGGCAGTAACCGTGGCCGCTCCCCCGTGTAGCACGCAAAGCGTGACCGCCGCCGACCTCGCCAAGTACCACGCGTACACCCGCAAGCACAGCGTCAACTGGCCCCTATACATCCTGGCCAGGATCTTCCTGACGCCGCTTTTTCTCGTCTACTTCCGCTACGCCCGAACCGGCCGCGGCTACGCCCGGCTGAAGGGCGGGATGATCGTCGCCGCCAACCACCGCAGCTTCCTCGACCCCTTCGTCGTCGGCGGCTGTCTGCCGTGGAGCAAGCCGATGAACTACGTCGCCAAGCAGGAGCTGTTCCGCAACCCGCTCCAGGCCTGGTTCCTCTCGCGCCTCGGTGCCTTCCCGATCCGCCGTGGGGAGTCCGACGAGGAGTCGATGGAGACCGCCCGCGAGGTGGTCGAACGCGGCGGCTCCGTCTGCATCTTCCCGGAGGGGACCCGCCACCGCCGCGGCACGCTCGGCAACCCCAAGCGCGGGGTCGGCCGCCTCGCCCTGCAGACCGGCGCCCCGGTCCTCCCGACCGCGGTGATCGGGACCGAACACGTGCGCCGCGGCTGGCGGATCCGGCCGCGCAAGGTCAAGGTCCGGATCGGCAAAGCGATGACCTTCCCGCGCGCCGAGGAACCCTCGCCGGCGCTGGCCGAAACGGTGACGGCGCGGATCTGGCCGAACGTGCAGCTGCAGTGGGAAGACCTCGGCGGCCTGCCGCCGATGCGGCGCGCCGCGGTGATCGGCGCCGGCAGCTGGGGCACCGCGGTCGCGGTGCTGCTTGCCCGCGGCGGGCTCGAGGTCCAGCTCGGCGCCCGCACCGCCGAGAGCGTCGCCGAGCTGATCGAGGCGGGGGAGAACCAGCGCTACCTGCCGGGGGTGCCCCTGCCGGACTCGATCGACGTCCGCCAGGCCTCGCAGATCGAGCTCGACGGCCTCGACCTGATCTGCCTCGCGATCCCCTCGAAATCACTGCCGCAGGCGGTCGGCGCGATCGCCGACCGGGTCGGCGGGCGCTCCTCGATCCTCTTGCTCACCAAGGGCCTGGTCGCGCCGCAGGGCGAGCTGCCCGCCGAGTACGTCGGCGAACGGGTCCGCGCCCGGGCGACCGCCTGCCTCGGCGGTCCCGCCCACGCGCGCGAGGCGGTCTCCGGCTCGGCGGCGCTGGTGCTCGGCTCCGCCGACGAGGACCTGCGCGTCCAGCTCGGCGAGGTCTTCGACCGGGCCGGGCTGGTCTGCGAGCGGACCGCCGACGTCACCGGGGTGGAGATGGCGGGCGCCGCGAAGAACGCGGCAGCGCTCGCCGCGGCCGCCGCCGAGGCCCACGGGCTGAACGCCGCCGGGATCGCGGTCGCCGAGATCTGGAGCGAGTGCATCGAGTACGCGCTGGCCCGCGGCGCGGCGCTGGAGACCTTCTCGGGGCTCGCCGGGGTCGGCGACCTGACCGCGACGATGATGGCCCCGACCGGGCGCAACCGCCGGGCCGGCGAGCTGCTCGGCGCCGGCACCCCGGCGGCGGAGATCCCGGCCCAGATCGGCCAGGCTTCCGAGGGCCTCGACACGACGCCGCTGCTGGCCGAAGCGGTGGCCGCCTCCGGGGTCTCGGCCGACGCGCTCAGCGGCCTCGCCGAGCTGATCCGCGGCGAGATCGACGCCGAGGAGTGGGTCGCCGGCCTGCGCCGGACCGAGCGCGCGAGGCGGGCGGCGTGATGGCAATAGGCTTGGCCGGTGAGCGGTCCCGAGGAGAACGTCGAGCCGGCGGCGATGGAGCCGGCGGCGAAGGCGGAGCTCGATCGCGCCTTCGAGGAGTTCTACCGCGCCCACCTGCGCGACGTCTACTCCTACTCTTACTACCGGGTCGGCAACCACCACGACGCCGAGGACCTCACGGAGCAGGCTTTCCTCCAGGCGTACCGTCACTTCGACCGGGCGCGGCGCGAGTCCGACGGCCGGCCGCTGCGGCCGTGGCTGATCCGGATCGCCCACAACCTCGCCTCCAACTACTACCGCGACCGCTCGCGGCGGCCGCAGACGTCGCTGGAAAACGCCGACCCGATCGCGGCCAAGCACGACACCGAGGCGATCGCCGAGGGCCGCGAGGAGCTGCGCCAGGTGATGGCCAACCTCGAGCACCTCTCCGAGGACC
Source organism: Solirubrobacterales bacterium (assembly GCA_033856455.1). Taxonomy (GTDB): domain Bacteria; phylum Actinomycetota; class Thermoleophilia; order Solirubrobacterales; family 70-9; genus VAYN01. The sequence continues at coordinate 7,570 of JAWVEZ010000135.1, forward strand.
GGCGCGAGGCGCTGGTCATGCGCTTCGCGCTCGGCATGGACAACCGCGAGATCGCGCGGGCGCTGGGGCGCTCGGACGGCGCCACCAAGGTGCTGATCCATCGCGCGATCAAGCAGCTGCAGGAGGAGATGAGCGATGAGCGAGACGAGTGAGAACCTGAGCGGCAACTGGGACGTCGAGCAGCTGCTGGCCGACGCGCTGCGGCCGATCGAGCCGCCCGAGCGGCTCTCCGGCCGGATCGAGGACACCTTCGCGGCGATCACCCAGACCGCGGCCGAGGAACTCTCGGCCTGGGCCGAAGAGCTCTCCGAGAGCGAGCTGCGGGCGCTGCGCGACCCGCGAAACTGGGTCCGACCCGTGGTCGCGGTCGGGGCCGGCGGCATCGCCACCGGGGCGCTGGTCGTGCTGGAGCTGCGCCGCCGCAGCAAGCAGAAGAGCGAGAGCGGCCTACGCGCCCTCTCCAGCGGCGTCCGCTCGCGCCTCTAGCCGCCGCCCTGAGCGCCGGCGCTCGGTACCCGCCGCGGCGGCGAGGCCGAGCAGGCCGATCGCCAGTCGCAGCCAGTCGTCCCCCGGGTCGGCGGGGAAGAGGCCGACGATCTCCTCGCCGGCGCCGAGCGCGAAGCCCCAGACCGCGAGGACCGTGTAGAGCCAGCCGGCGGCGATGGCGAAGGGCCGCGCCGCGTAGCTGGCCGCGAAGAGGCCGACCACCCCGGTCCCGGCGTAGAGGAGGTTGCGCCCGGCGTCGACCTCGACCGCTCCGAAGAAGCCCGCGATCCCGACCACGAGCAGCAGCGCGCCGACGACCGACGCGTAGAGACGAGCGGCGCTGGGAGGAGCCTCCATCGCCGCGATTGTAGGCTCCCCCGACCCGATGGCCGAGCATTGCTACCGCCACCCCGACCGCGAGACCGGCGTCTCCTGCTCTTCCTGCGGGCGCCCGATCTGCCCCGACTGCATGACCCCGACCCCGGTCGGGATGCGCTGCCCGGAGTGCGCGAGCCAGAAGACCAAAGTCGTGCGCGGCCCGAGCGGCGGGGCGGAGTCGGGCTTCATGGGCTCGCCCGCGACCTACGTGCTGATCGCGATCAACGTGGCGATGTACCTGGTCGAGATCGGCAGCGGGGGCGGTGGCTTCAGCACCGGCGTCAACAACAGCGTCGCGATCGACCTCGGACTTTTCGGGCCGTTCGTCGCCGAAGGCGAGTGGTACCGGATGGTGACCAGCGGCTTCCTCCACGCCAACCTCTTCCACATCGGCTTCAACATGTTCCTGCTGTTCATGCTCGGCCGGCTGCTGGAGCCATCGCTGGGCACCCCGCGCTTCGTGGTCCTCTACTTCGCCTCGCTGCTCTGCGGCGCCTTCGGCGCCCTGCTGATGGATCCGAACGCGCTCACCGTGGGCGCCTCCGGCGCCGTCTTCGGCCTCTTCGGCGCCGGCTTCCTGCTCGCTCGGGAGCGCGGGATGAACTCCCTCGCCGGGGAGCTCGGGCTGCTGATCGTGATCAACCTCGTCTTCAGCTTCACGGTCAGCGGGATCAGCGCCGGCGGCCATCTCGGCGGTCTGGTCGGGGGCTCGGCCTGCGCGGCCGCGATCATCGCCGGGGCTCGCGGCATGCTCGGCCCCAACCACCGCGCGGTCGAGTACGTGGCGATGATCGCGATCGGCGCCGTCGGCCTCGTCGGTGGAATCGCCGTCGCTTAGCTAGTAGCGGCGCGGCACCGGCGCCCGCAGCGCTTCGAAGCCGGTGTTGCCCGGCGGGTCGATCAGGTCCGGATGGAGGAGATGGCAGAGCAGCTCGACGCCGTCGACCAGGCGCGGCCCGGCCTCGGTGAAGGCGGCGTCGGCGTCGACCGCGAAGGCCCGCCCGGCGCCGAGCGCGGCGATCCGCTCCCAGTGCTCCATCGCCTGCGCGCGGGCGTTGGCGAGCGAACCGTCCGGCATCGCGATCACGACGTCGGCGCCGAGGCTCTCGAGCTCGCCCCATCCGACCCGCGGCGGATCGAGGCCGGGATCGCCGGCGACGTCGATGCCGCCGGCGATCGAGATCATCTCCGGGATCCAGTAGCCGCCCGCCCGCGGCGGATCGAGCCGCTGGAGCGCGACCACGCGGG
>JAWVEZ010000136.1:0-7592 GCA_033856455.1 Solirubrobacterales bacterium
GCCTGTTACGGGCGCGGCGGCGAGTAGCCGACCGTCACCGACGCCCACCTCGTGCTCGGCCACCTCGCCGCCGACACGCGCCTGGCCGGCGACGTCGCGCTCGACGCGGGCGCCGCCGAGGCGGCGATCGACCGGCTCGGCGCCGAGCTCGGCCTCGACCGCCTGCAAACCGCCGCCGGGATCGTCCGCGTCGCCAACCAGGAGATGGTGCGGGCGCTGCGCGTGGTCACGGTCGAGCGCGGGGTCGACCCGCGCGGCTTCGCCCTGCTCCCCTTCGGCGGCGCCGGCCCGATGCACGCGGCGGCGATCGCCGCCGAGCTGGGGATCGAGACGATCCTCTGCCCGCGCGCCGGCGGCGTCCTCTCCGCCTTCGGCCTCTGCGCCTCCGAGCGCCGCCGCGACACCACCCGCACGGTGATGCTCGCCGGCCCGGCGCTGAGCGCGGAGCGGATCGCCGCGGTCGTCGCGGAAATGGTCGAGCGGACCGGCGCCGGTCTCGAGGGCGCCGAGCCGGAGGTGGTCTTCGCGATGCGCTACGCCGGCCAGGCCTTCGAGCTGCCGGTCCCCGGGCCGGTCGATCCCGACCCCGCCGAGCTCGCCGAGCGCTTCGCGGCGCTGCACGAGGAGCGCTACGGCCACCGCGACCCCGAGGGCGAGGTCGTGCTGGTCGACGTGCGCCTGGCCCTGGTTGTGCCCGGGCCGGAGGCGACCCCTCGCGCCGCCGAGGAGGCGGAGCTCGCGCGCACGATCCGGCCGGTCCGGGATGGCGAGAAGTGGATCGAGACCCCGGTCCTGCGCGGCGAGCCCGGCGCCGACACCGAGGCCGACGGTCCCGTCGTCTTCGAGCTTCCCGAGGCGACCCTCGTCCTCCCCGCGGGCTGGTCCGCCCGGGTCGACGACCACGGCACGATCGAGGCGCGATGGACCCGATAACCCTCCAGGTGATGCTCGGCGGCCTCCGCGCCGCCTGCGACGAGATGGGCGCGGTGCTGATCCGCTCCGCCTACTCGGCCAACATCAAGGAGCGCCACGACTGCTCGACCGCGCTCTTCGACGCGGCCGGCGAGCTGGTCATGCAGGCCGAGCACATCCCCGTCCACCTCGGCTCGATGCCCGACGCGGTCGCCGCCGTGCTCGGCGAGGAGCACCGCCCCGGCCTCGCCTGGATCCTCAACGACCCCTACCGCGGCGGCACCCACCTGCCGGACATCACCCTGGTCTCGCCGGTCTTCGTCGACGGCGAGCTGCTCGGCTTCGCCGCCAGCCGCGCCCACCACGCCGACGTCGGCGGCCCGACCCCGGGCTCGATGCCGGCCTTCTCGAAGACGCTGGCCGACGAGGGGGTGGTGATCCCGCCGACCGCCGCCACCGAGGAGGTGCTGGCCGCGCTGGTCGCCCAGATGCGGGCGCCGCGCCAGCGCCTCGCCGACCTGCGCGCCCAGGCCGCCGCCAACCGGGTCGGCGAGCTGCGCCTCGGTGAGCTCGCCGCCCGCCACGGAACCGCCGAGCTGCGCGCCGGGATGACCGAGATCCTCGACTACAGCGAGCGCCGCACCCGCGCCGCGCTGGCCGCGCTGCCCGACGGCGTCTACCTCGCGGAGGACTTCCTCGAAGCCGACACCGCCGTCTCAACCCACGACGTCCGCCTGCGGGTCGAGGCGACGATCTCCGGCGAGACCCTGCGGCTCGACTTCACCGGCACCGACCCCCAGGTCGAAGGCAACCTCAACTGCCCGCTCTCGGTGACCAAATCGGCGGCGTTCTTCGCGGTCCGCGTGCTCACCGACCCCGACGCGCCGCCCTCGGCGGGCGCCCACCGGCCGATCGAGGTGGTCGCGCCGCGCGGCTGCCTGCTCGACGCCGAGTTCCCGGCCGCCGTCGCCGCCGGCAACGTCGAGACCTCCAGCCGCGTCGCCGACCTGGTGATCGCCGCGCTCGGGCAGGCGAGCGCGGCTCCCGCCCAGGGCCAGGGGACGATGAACAACCTCACCCTCGCGAATCAGGACTTCACCTATTACGAGACGCTGGGCGGCGGTCAGGGCGCCTGCCCGGAGGGAAATGGCCCATCAGCCGTCCACGTGGCGATGTCGAACACCCTCAACACCCCGATCGAGGCCCTCGAGAGCGAGTTTCCGCTTCGTGTGACGAAGCTCTCACTTCGGCCCGGAAGCGGCGGCTCGGGGACCGTCCACGACGGCGGAGATGGCCTCGTTCGCGAGCTCGAAGCGCTCGCTCCGATGCGCTTCACGCTGATCACCGAGCGCCGCCGAATCGCGCCAAAAGGCTGCAAAGGAGCCGAAAACGGGGTCCCCGGGGTCAATCTCCGAAACGGCGAGGAGCTGCCGAGCAAGGCCGACGGCGAGCTCGGCCCCGGCGACCGCCTGCGAATCGAGACGCCAGGCGGCGGCGGCCAGAACTAGCCGGAACTGGCCGTTTTTTTATTTTGCGATTTCGGGGGGCTGGTCTAGAATGCGCGGCCCCGGGCGGACGAACGGCTCAACACCGGTTATACGTCAGCCCCCACCTTTAACTCCAACCTTCTTAGGTACTGATTTCAAATGCCGATCGCTCTCAAGGAATGGGCAGTAACCGTCCGCGCTCTCGCCGAGGGTGAGCAGCTGCTCACCCTTCGTAAGGGCGGCATTCGCGAGGAGAACAAGCACTTCGAGCTCGAGCACGAGCGCTTCTTCCTCTACCCCACCTTCGACCACCAGCGCAACGACCTGGTGCGCGAATCCCACCACCCCGAGCTGCGTCGCGCGCTCGAGGAGGGTGTCTGGCCGGACGAGGAGCCGCCCCCGAAAGCGCTGATCCAGGACGGCGGCATCCCCCAGCCCGACCGCGTCCGCCTGCGCGCCTGGGCCGAGGTCACCGATCACGTCACGATCAACGACCGTCGCACCCTCGACAGCCTCTCGCCGTTCTACATCTGGACCCCCGACTACGCCGAAAAGCGGCTCGCCTGGAAGCGGCGTCATCCGCTCCACATCATGCTGCTGCGGGTGCACCGCATCCCGCGCCCGGTCACGGTCCGCGTCCGCGACGAGTACCACGGCTGCCGCTCCTGGGTCGAGATCGATCGCGAACTGCCCTTCGAGGGCACGCCGGTGATGGCCGACGAAGAGTTCGACCGCGCCCGCGAAATGATTCGCGATCTATGCGAGTCGCGCGAACCGGCGCTCGTCTGAAGCCGTCTGACACTTCGCGCTTCGGCGTCCTCGTCCGCTCACGTGCGGAGCACGCTCGCTCCCTGCGTCCTTGAATCGCTTGGTCAGTCGACTTCATCCGTCCCGCCGGTCCAACCTCGGTCGCCTCTAACCTCGGCGTATGTCGTGGATCGAAACGGAGTCGCTGTCGTTTGCTGCTCGGCATGATTCCGAGGACTCGGCGTTCGCCGAGCGCACGCTCGACCGGCTGGAGAACCTGCGGCTGCGGCTGGAAGACCGCTTCCCGGTGGTGCCCGACGAGGTCACGGTGGTCGTCCACACCAACCCCGTCTGGCTGACCTGCGCCCACCCCTTCCTGCCCGCCGCCCGCTGGTCGCAGGCCGCGGCCGGGCGCCGCTACCTCGCCGGCTGGCCGATGGCGACCGAGCTGCACGTGCTCAACGACCCCCACCTGGAAAAGCGCGCCGCCGGCGACGACTCGCTGGAGGCCCTGCGCGGCACCGCCGAGCGGCTCTACGCGCAGCTCGTGATCGCCGCCAACAATCCGGCCCTGCCACCCCCCTGGACCCCGCGCCGCTTCATTCGCTATCTGCGCTGGACCTGGCTGATCGAAGGCGGCGCCCAGTACTTCGCCCGCCAGGTCGGCCTCTACCGGGCGGCGACGATCCGCCGCCTGCGCGAGGGCTCGCGCCCCTCCTTCCCGCCCGGCCCCCGCGACGCGGTGATCCTCGGCGGCACGATCTTCGACCTGCTCGAGGAGGAGCGCGGCCCCGAGGCCTGCGAGCGCCTCGTCGCCAGCCTCCTCCCCGGCGGCCCCGAGGTCACCCTCGAAGACGCCTTCGACGCCCGCTTCCGCGACATCGAGGAGGCCTGGCGCGACTACCTGCGGACGGTGGTCAAACCGGCCGGGGTCAGCTGACCCGCAGCCTCAGTCTTTAGCCAAGCGCCCGCGAAAGCAGCCAGACCGCAAAGATCGCCGCCATCACCCCGAAGCTCACCAGGTAGATCCGGGCGTAGGCCCCGACGACCCCATAGCCGCGTGGACCCCGCCGTCCCTCGGCTTCCTCGAGATACGTCGCATTGGCCGGTTCGGGAACTTCCGCTTCGGCTTCGGCTTCGGCCAGCGCCTCGGCGATCAAGGCTCGTGCTTCTTCCTCCCGGTGGGCATGGACCATCACCTTCTGCGCGCCACCGTGAGTCGGCAGCGGGCCGACCCCGAGTTGGGCACCGTCGAACGAGACCTGCTGCAGCATGCTCGGGATGTCGGCGGTCTCGAGGACCCCGCGGATCATTTCGCCCTCGATCGAGTCGCGGACGAACGCGACCTCGACCAGCTCGATGCTCCCCCTGTCCCCGGGCTCAGCCAAAGCGCAGCTCGTAGAGAACCCAGATCAGAATTACCGCGCCAACCGCGGCCACCGCGAACCAGAGCGCGAACCGCTCCACCGAGGGGCCGCCGCGCGGGGCCGCCAGGCCCATCCCCTCCAGCTCCGCCTGTTCCTGGGTCTCGCTGTCGAGCGCCAGGTCGGCCAGGACCTCACGCGCCCGCGGGGCGATCTGCGCGGTGACCATCACGTCGTGTGGGCCGGCGGCGAGGAAGTCCGGGTTGTCGAAGCCGCCGCTGCGCTTGAGGACGCTGGGGATCCCCTCCTCGCTGAGCAGCCCCTGCATCAGTTCGGCTTCGGACTGGTTGCGGCCGTAGGCGACCTTGACCAGCGGCCCGCCGCCGCCTCCGCCGCCGCCACCACCCCCGCGGTGGTCGTCGTCGGACCCGCCGCCCCCGTGGGCGCCGCGGCTGGGCCCGCCGGTCTGCCTATGTGACGTCGAGCTCGACATCGGCGATCTTCAGGTCCTCCAGCAGGAAGGCCTTGACGTCGGGCGAGTCGGCGTCGGCAAGGGAGACGATGAAATACACCAGCTGGGGCCAGCCCTGGCCCTCATTCACGTCGGTCTGAGACGGATATGCGGCCGTCTTGGTGTGGGAGTGGTAGACGCCGACGATCTCCTCATCCACCTCGTCCATTTCCTTATTGACGCGAAGGCTGTCCCCGCTGTGGAGTTTGTACCGCAGGGGGCTTTCGTATTCATTCCGCATCGGGTAGACCGTCGTTGCCACTCCATCACGGCCGCCGATGAGCCCGCAGCACTCGTTCGGCAGATCCTCGCGCGCGTGCGCGACCATCTCGTCGATCAGTGCCTGGGAGATTTTCATCGAGGCGAGGCTAGCGGACGACCGTCAGCCACCGTCAACGAGCTCGCGCGACCGCCGCGCGGTAGGCGGCCCAGGCCGGCTTCGGGGTGCCGTCCAGCCGCATCAGGCCCGAGCCTTCGCAGAAGGCGCAGAAGGCGTCGGCGAGGCTCGAGTCCTGCCACCCGTACCAGTGGATCCCGGCCAGGCGCCACCGCCTGCGCTCCCGCGTCAGCAGGCCGAAAGCCTCCGCCAGGTAGGCAGCCGGCGCGGCAGCGCTGCGGACGAACGAGGTCGGTTCGGTGCCGCGCGAAGCGACCGCGAGCTCGCCGACGAGGAGCGGCGTCCGCGCGTCCCCGGCCGCGGCCATCGCCCGCCGGGCCAGGATGATCTGAGCCACGGTTCCCCGCATGCTGACCGAGTAGGGGTGGACGGCGGCGACGTCGAACCAGCGCTCGACCCCGGGCACCCGGTAGAGCCGGCGGATGAAGACCCACGGTTTCATCGAGTTGGTGATCGGGGCGACGCCGGCGAGCACGACCCGAGCGTTCCGATCGGCGCCGCGGATCGCCCCGGCGGCCGCGCGCAGCAGCTTCGCGTAGCCCCGCGGCGACGGCTCCGGGCGCCAGAAAGCGGGGAAGTTGGGCTCGTTCCAGACCTGCCAGTCCCGGATCGGCAGGCGAGCGGCGCGTCCCTCCCAGAAGTCCCCGCCCGCGCCGTAGCGCCGGACCAGCGTCCGCAGGAAGCCCGCGTAAGCGCGCAGCCCGGTGGCGCCGAGCGGCGGCATCGCCGGCGCCGGCCGCAGCCACGCCGGCGTCCCGCTGACCACCGGCAGCACCCTGATCCCCCGCTCCGCGGCCGCGCCGACGAGCTGGTCGAGCGCGCCGAGGTCGTCGACCCCCCGCCGGGCTTCGACCTGGGACCACTCGACCGGCACCCGCAGCGTTTCCACAGTCCCCGCCATCCGCTCGAGGTCGGCCTCGGTGACGGGGCCCTGCGGAACGACGCCGAAGAACCCGGCCGGAGCCTTCGCCACCGAGGCGCCGGGAAGCGCCAGCGCCGCGAGGAGCGCCGTCGCCGCAGTGACGGTGGCGAGCCGTCGCCGAAGCGGCACCGCTCAGCTCCCCAGGTACCGGATGAACTTCGGCGTATGGCTAAAGCAACCGGAGCGACACGTCACACGCCCGGTGTCGACCACCATCGCGCCGTTGCCGTTCACCGCTTCGACGTAGACCGGCCCATGGGTGTCGGGAATCGGGAACCCGCGGGAACCGCCGAAGCCGGGGTCGACCCTCCCGTCGGCACGCAATCGCACGAGCCGAGCGCCACCCCGCCAGACGACCGCGAAGGTGCGACCCCCACCGGCGCGAGCGACAGATTCGACGCTCGGGCCCGGCAGCAGGCCGCGGCGCCCGAAACCCGTGGCCGCCTCGCCGTTGGGCCGCAGCCTCACGGTTAGCCCCCGGCCGCCGCGGAGGAAGACGTCGAGGCGGCCGTCGTCCCGCGGCATCAGCGTCGCGGCGGACGGCGTCGGATGGATCCCCGCCAGCATGCGAGCTGCTCGCGTGTCGAACCCAGCATCGACCACGCCTTTAGCCGAAACTTTCTGCAAACGGACCACGCCTCCACAACAGTCCGCGGAAGCGAGATAGATCGGCCCCCGCGGCGAGACCGCGAGGCTGACCAGATCCCGCTTGTGGACGACCATGGTGGTCGCTCCCCGATCGCCGAAGCCGCGATCGACGGTGCCGTCGGGAAGCAGCCGGGTGATCCAGAGCCGAGACGGCCGCTTCCACTGTTCTTTCGTGAACCCGGTGAGGACGATCTTCCCCCCGCCCCCCGCACGCAGACGAAGGCGAAGGAGATACGCGGGAATGCCCTCCTGACAGTGGCAATCGAGAGTGACGCGCCCCCCCGCGCCGAAGCTCGGGTCTGGCTTCCCATTCCGGCGGAAGCGCACGAGTCGAATCTTGGCGCCGGAGGAAAGCGCGACCACCGGCCGGTTCTCGGAGTCGACCATCATGGCGGCGACGCTCACCGCGACCCCGCCGTTCGGACCGTTGAAGGCGTGATCGGGCGTGCCGTCGGGCCCGAGGCGGAACAGCTTCTGCGCTTCGGGGCACGGGCCGGGTTCGCAACCGCTCAGGGTGAACGTCGCGTACGCGCCCCCGTCCGGAGATGCGCGCAGCTCGTGGATGGTCGCGCTGGTCGCCGGCGGAGGGATCGCCGGGCGAACT